>JANQNL010000170.1 GCA_028279585.1 Thermoplasmatota archaeon | reverse complement strand
CATGGAACGGTAGGATAGCGGCAGCAGGTCCGAGATGAGGATGAACCCGAGAAGCGAGGCGATCACCGCACCAGCAATCGAGGCCAGCTCCCCTAGGCTCGAGACCCCTCCGTCGGTGCCGACCTTGACCACCTTGAACGGCGGCAGGATACATCTCGGCTTGGGCGCAAGCACTCCTATCTCGGACGCGAACGTGTCAGAGGATGCGATGGCGATGGCGCATATATAAAGGAACGCAGCCATCCCATCCACCTCGTTGTGCATAGGTCCCGAGAACAGGGCGATGAGTGTAGGGATGAGCCCGTTCGCAAGAACGTTCGGAACACCCCTCTCACCCTTCATCCCCTGGGCAAGACCTTCCCGTTTCTTTTGGGAGTACTTGAGCCGCGTGGCCCAGTAGTTGATGGCAAGGAACCCTATCAGCGTGAGAAGCCAGAAAACGTCTGCAAATATCGAGATGATGAGGCCCATGAGCAGGGCCGCAAGGCTTCCCTTGAGCGACAGGACCTTCTTGTAATAGCAGATGAGGCCCAGGGCTATGCATATAGCTATGGATATGACCAGCAGTATGGGGTTATGGTTTGGGATGAGCTCGGAGAATATGCCGATATCCATGAACCTTGGCCCCCGGGCCTAGTTCTTGCGATGGTCACAGATAGGGTCTATGAACTCACGATTGAAGGTAGCGAGCTTCCGAGTGTTCTCGGCGACCCATCCCTTCGGTACGTTAGGCTTCCTAGCAACACCAGAATCGATGGCTGCCCTTGCTACGGCCTCGGCCTCAGCAGGCATGATGGTAGGATCGATCGGGGTTCCAATGATGTATTCAGGCTCCAGTTCATCCTCTAATATGCATGAAGCAATGGCCTCTGCAGCTGCTATCTTCATTGGTTCATTGACATCGGATGCCATGACGTCCAGGGCACCACGGAAGATGCCAGGGAAACCAAGGACGTTATTGATCTGGTTCGGGAAGTCCGACCTTCCGGTTGCAATGACCGCTGCACCGCTTTCCAGCGCATCTTCAGGCATGATCTCTGGGGTCGGGTTTGCCATGGCAAAGACGATAGCATCGTCGTTCATGGACTTGACCATGTCCTTGTCCACCTGACCTCCTACTGAGAGACCAAGGAAGACATCGGCGCCCTTCATGGCATCACGAAGACCTGTCTCGATGCACTCTGGGTTGGTGACCTTGGCTATGTCCTCCTTGAACGGGTTCATGTCGTCCCTGCCCAGGTGGAGGCAACCCCTGCTGTCACAGAGGGTGATGTCCTTGATGCCATAGTCGAGCATGAACTTGGTTCCAGCGATACCTGCTGCACCTGCTCCGTTCATGGCTACCTTGATGTCGGATCTCTTCTTGCCAACGACCTTCAGCGCGTTGATGAGACCTGCGAGCATGACCACGGCGGTGCCGTGCTGATCGTCATGGAACACAGGGATGTTCATCTCCTTCTTCAGTGCGTTCTCTACCTCGAAGCACGCAGGAGCTGCGATATCTTCCAGGTTGATGCCGCCATAGGTCGGTTCGATGGCCTTGGTGATCTCGATGATCTTTTGAGGGTCCTTGGTGTTCAGACATACTGGGACCGCATCCACACCAGCCATGCTCTTGAAGAGGACGCACTTTCCCTCCATCACAGGAAGGCCAGCTTCTGGGCCGATGTCGCCAAGACCGAGGACGGCAGTACCGTCAGTGACAACAGCCACAGTGTTTCCCTTATTAGTGTACTGGAAGACCTTCTCAGGCTCCTTCTCGATGACCTTGCAGGGTATGGCCACACCAGGGGTGTATGCCAAAGTGAGGTCCTTGAAGGTCCTCACTGGGGTCTTGGAGATGGACTCGATCTTCCCATGGAACGGGAAATTGTTCTCGTGATATGCTAACGCTTCTTCTGGAGTGAATGTTATTGTTCCTTTCTTCTTCATTTGTGTCCACCACCAAACCTACATGGATCCTTCCTTTGCCTTCTTCTGGAGACGCTTGCTCCTCTGCTTTGCAGTGAAGCCTGTTGCTCTCTCCATGAACGTGTTGTATCTTTTGCGAGTGTCGATGGCTGTTGCCTCATCCACATCCGACTGCATGATGGTCTCGATGCACAAGGTGCTCTTGTCCTTGACCCAGACCTTGAAGGGCTGAAGTGCCCCGAACTCGATGACGAGGGTGTTCCCGTCCTTGCCGCAGACGCCGAAGATCTCTTTTGCAAGGTCTTCGAGACCGCTGCCGTCGATATTTTTGTAATGTCCCCTTTTTATGTCCTGTTCCTGCATTCGAACACCTCGAACAGACCAGCCTGGCATGGCCAGGATATTGGCATTGGACAAAGGCGTAACTATATTAATAAATAACGATAATTAGGGCATTAGTTCCCATGCCAGACGATGAAAATGACGACCAGGATGACGATGCTGGCGGTGGTCTGTTCTCAGATATCGGCGAAGGTCTTCAGGACGCTCTGTACACAGAACTCATCGAGCACTACAAGCAACAGCTTGAGCAGCTCAAAAAGGATACAGAGTCCGATAATATGGCAGATATCGCAAAGCTGAACATCTCGTTGGCAGAGACCTACGCGACCATTGGCGAGTGGAACGAAGCGGTCTATCATTTTACCCAGGCAGAGCTTTTTGAGGAGAACCTCACCGATTGGAAGGAGAGAGTCAATCTCTACGAGAAGATGGGTGAGATATTTACCCAGCAGAACAAGTGGAACAAGGCCATAAGGTCGTTCCGCTCTGCAAGGGAGATAGCCGAGTCCAACAACGATGACTCTGACGATTGGCGCTTGAAGATGTCAGAGATCTACCACGGCATGGGCAGGGTCTACTGGCGTAAAGGGACGTACAAAAAGGCCATGCACTTTTTGGAGCGTTCGATATCTACTCATGGTGGGAAGAACGTTACGACCTCATCAACATATGTGGAACTGGGCAACCTCATGACAGAGCTCGGAAAGCCGGATAAGGCTGCCGAGAACTACCAGCAGGCCTTGGAGATCCTCGAAGAGATCGGCGATCAGTACCACAAGACCAGGATCTTCAACAACCTTTCAGATCTCTACCTAAAGAACGAGGAATGGGACACTGCCCTGGACTATGTGACCAAGTGCATAGAGAGCGCCAAGGCCACCCAGAACAAGGTCCTTCTCGGGTATGGTTACAACAACGGTGCAGAGGTCTATGCTCGCACTGACCAGTCCAAGGAGGCAGAGGAGTATGCGGCTTTAGCTGAGGAGATCTTCTTGGAGCTCGACGCCATCTATCCAATGGCGAACGTCCATTTCGTCCGCGGTATAATCGCTACGGTTGAGGGGGAGTGGGACCGCGGCACCGAGAAGTTCGAGGAAGCGATCAGGCTCTACGAAGAGGCGGACATTCCGTTCTATCATGCACTGGCGTTGTATGAGATGTCCATCCTGCTCCACAAGAAGGGTGATGATGAGATGGCGGCGGAGAAGGTGCAGGAAGCACTCAACATCTGGCAGGAGCTGGGGGCGGATGCGATGGCCCAGGTGGCGGAGAAGTTCCTGGCAGAGCTTGTTGTGAAGAAGAAGTGAGACTTCCTTCTGACCACGATCTCATTTTCAAATTCTATTGGTCCACTCGCTGCCTCCGGCAGCATTTTTCACCTCGGGTTCTCAAACATTGGTCCCCATTACGAACCGTCGGCCTGAGAATCTGGACCGTCCTCTCCCCCGTCGCCAGGGCCTTGGGTCAAGGCATCTTGATACTGGCCTATTCTCACATGCGCGAATATGTATCATTAATGCTCAGATAGAATATTCGTGAGTTAACAACCTTTAAATATACTACCCCCGATAAGTAGGATTCAAGTCCTGGCCAACCTTTTTGCTGGCCTTGGATATAGCGAGGGAGATGCTGTTTGAGCCCATCCCTCGCCAACAGGGAACGTGGTCTGATGACATTTAGAGATGTACATTCTCGTGTTCTGATTGCCCTTTTGACAGTAGCGGTATTATTGATAGTGCCCATGGTAGCCCTATCTGGCACCAGCTCCGATACCGCCCAGCCGATCAACGACCAGGCACCTGCAACAGGACCTGGCACCGAATCCCGCGTAGCCTCCGACGAATGGCCCATGCACCGCGGCGATCTCCTGCACTCTGGATACTCGGAGTCTGCAACACCCAATGAGAACGCCACACTATGGACCTTCGACCTCCACGCACCAACCTCGGGTTCACCCGTCCTCTACGACGAGACCGTCTATGCTCCATCCGCGGACAAGCACTTCTACGCCCTCGATATCGATACAGGCGATATCATCTGGGATGCGGACACATACGTTCTCTCCGGCGGAGTAGGCGGCGACATCGTGTCCACACCCCACGTTGATAACGACAACGTCATCTTCGGCTGCAAGGACTACAACGTCTACTGCCTCTACAGGTCCAACGGCTCTGCCCGATGGATATTCAACTCACCACTGAGGAACATCCTCTCGTCCCCAGCGGTCGCCCACGACCAGGTCTTCATCGGCAGCTCCAGCACAGACCACGGCTACCTGATGGCACTGAACTTGTCCGATGGCAACCTCGCCTGGAGCTTCGATGTGGAGTCCTCCATCTACGGCGTCGAATCATCACCACTCGTGTTCAACGAGATGGTCATAGTCGGAAGCGACAACAACAGCGTCATCGCCTTCGACCAGGACGGTTTCTACGACGGCACCGACGACGGTGCGGCCGGTGGGAACGTCTCCAACAAGACCGAAGCTGACATCATATGGAAGTTCGACACCACCGGTGGTGTTGTAGCATCCCCAACATGCGATGGCACCAACGTCTACTTCGGCACACTGGACAAGAAGTTCTATGCCGTTGACGCGACAACCGGAGCACTTGTCTGGCAGGTCAACATGCCAGGAAAGATGTATTCCTCACCAGCTGTGAACGACGGAGTTGTCTACGTGGGCTCCGAAAGGATAGTCACAGTTCCTGTCACACAGACCAAGGGCGGTTTCTACGCCATGTCTACCACCGACGGCTCCGAGGTGTTCAACGTCACCTTCGAGCAGCCAGTTGGTCACTCCTCTGTATCCCTTTCCGCAGACGGCAAGGCCTTCATCGGTGTCAGGGACTCTCATGTCTACTGTATACAGACCGGTGCAAGCGTCAGCCCGTCCGAGAGAGTCCTGTGGAAGTATAACACCCTGAACCCAGTAGAGTCCTCTCCTGCCATAGGATTGGGACGTGTCTACATCAGCAGCGGTAACCTCCTCTACGTCTTTGGAACCCCAGAGCTGTACCTCAAGCGCGCAGAGATCACCCTTTCCGACCCTGACCCCATCGAGGGCGAGCAGGTAACGGTCTCTGCCAAGATCTACAACAGCGGGACCGTCGGCGCAACTGCCAAGGTTCGGTTCTATAGCTGCTTGACGCAGGGCTTTGCTGACCAGAAGCAGTTCGGTGTTGCAGACATCACACTAGGCCCCGGTGGGACCACCAATGTCTCTGCAGATTGGATAGCAGAGCCAGGTTTCAGGTCCATCTGGGTAAGGCTTGAGGATGTCTCACCCGGTGAGGCCAACACCTCGAACAATGCTGAATCCACTTCATTGACAGTAGCTAAATATTACACCGATGGCTGGACCTCCGAGGCCATGAACAGGCTTGGCGGTCGTCATTCGGATGGCTCTGTCACATCCAACAAGACCGAGTGGTCCTACGATACGACCGACACCATCACATCCACTCCAGCTGTAGGCAAGGGGAAAGTATTCGCAACAACCTCTGCAGGAAAGCTCCTGGCGGTAGAGATGTATGCGAACCCCGCAACACCAGGTGAGACCACGTTCAAGTGGGAATACGACCTCGGTGGACAGAGCTCATACACCCCTGTCTTCTACGGCTCCGAGGACGGACCGACCACCAAGGACCGGGTCATCGGCCTGACCGATGCCGGCATGGTCGTCTGTGTCAAGACCGACGGGACGCTTTGGTGGAGCAAGGACCTTGGCTCTGCCCCGGTCGCCCCACCACTGGCCACTAACGGATCACTGTATGTAGGAACGGCCGATGGATCACTGAACATCCTGGACCTTGACAACGGCTCTGTAACCCAGACACTGACCCTCTCAGTTGGCACTGGCGGAATGGCCTCTGATGGAGAGTTCCTCCTGGTGACCACATCCGGTGGTGACATGGCTTCATACCATCTTTGGAACCTTTCCCTGGTCTGGTCATATCCACTGGCGAGCGGAACCTTCACCTCTGTGGCCGTGGATGGTGACAGGGTCTACTCCGTCTCCACAGATGGACAGGTGTTCACCTTTGACCTTTCACCGGACGACGATTGGTCTGGTTCCATCAACACGACAGAGGATGAGGGTATCAACGATGATATCGGAGTGTCCTACGATGTCCTCAACATCGTGGCACTCGGCACGACCAGCGACCAGCCGTTCTCTTATGACAACGGCGAGCTCTATGTCCCATTGACCAGCGGAGACCTGAAAGCGGTTTCTGCAGCAGCGGGCGAGATCTGGACAAAGGCCGTAGGAGCCTCCATCATTGGTCCGGTAATATCTGATGCGGACCACGTCCTTGTCAGGACCGCTACCACACTCTACTCCTATGATACAGCCACTTCCGACCTCCGGTGGACCTATACTATCGGTGGAACGGCAATGCCTTCGATCATAAGCAGCTGGGCGTTCATACCAGATGGCTCTGACCTTATCTCCCTTGGAGCAGAGAACGAAAAGCCGATAGCCATCATCAAGGCGCCAGCCGAGAACGACCTGTTCTTCATGACCAACAACATCACCTTCGATGCCACAGGGTCATACGATCCAGAGGGTCAGCCGCTCTCCTACAAGTGGACCTCGTCCCTGGACGGTGTCCTCTACGAGGGTACAAACCCGACCTTCAATGTCGAACTGGAGCACACCCAGACTCACATGATCACCCTGACGGTCACTGACGACCTGGCATCCACGGATGCCGCAACAGTGAACATCACACTGGTGGACAAGAGCATCAAGGTGTTCTCCAACAGCTCCATCGACAATGCGGTGGCCAAGACCAAGATCTGCTTCGGCGGCTTCGGGGTGGTGGAGATGTGGGATGTGGAGGACAACCCACTCCCATCCGAGGATGGCGACATCGGCATCTTCGTCAAGACGTTCTTCCTGCCACACACCCTGTCAACCCCATACCTCATCGAGTGGGCGAACTTTTCCATCTCCTATGTCAACGACCCGGTGGACGTGAACCTGTCCAAGTTGGAGATGTATTACAAGTCGGGCACTGAGTGGAAGAAGTGTGATGAGACCGGTATCGACGTGGACCAGAACACCATCTGGTGCAACGTAACGACCATCGGCACATCACCAATCACCTTTGCTCCGGGAACCTTTGACAACAACAGACCACAGCTGTTGTCCGGCAAGTACTCCACCGTTCCTGGCAACGAATACAACTACACGGTGTTCTACCAGGACACGGACAACGATGCTCCGGTCTATCTGACCCTGCATATCGATGACGCCTCCACTGGTATCCCGATGATGCCTGTCAATCCTGGCAACACCGACTACACCTTCGGAAAGGAATACTTCGTCCAAACCGTGGTCGGAGGCGGCGATCACACATACTACTTCGAGACCAA
>JANQNL010000151.1 GCA_028279585.1 Thermoplasmatota archaeon | reverse complement strand
CGCTGGCCTGCTCACTCGCAAAAACCCGTGATAAATACTGTTCTACAAATGCTCTTATAGCCTAATCCCATTCACCCCCTAATGGCCCATATCCTATGGCTTGACACCCTTACTCCTACCGATATTCCATCAGTGGGAACAGGGCCGGTCCTCCTTGCCCAAGCAAAGCAAGCTGGCCACTCCGTCGCAGACGGATTCGTGGTCACTGCGGATGTTTTCTTCAAGCATCTTTTGGAGAACGACATCAGGGAGGACCTCATGGAAGGCTGCGACATCGGCGGCCTATCAGCAAGCGTCCGTGAGGAACGCTCCAAACTCCTCAAGGACCTCGTCACAGCCTCTCGCATCCCATGGGACATGGAAATGGAGCTTCTCAACGCGATAAAGCAGCTCAAGTCCAAGTCCACGGCCGAGCAGGTCTTCCTCTCCATACTCTTCTGCGTCACAAGCCGCAGGGGTATCGGCTCCGAGGACGAGGCCTTGACCCTGGCAGAGCATCCCAAGGCGAAGTCGACCTTCTTCCTCAAGGATGCCGAGGAGATAATGGACGCCATCAGGGAAGGATGGTCTGAGTACTTCTGTGACGACTCCATCCTCTACAGGATAGAGAACAGCCTGAGGCACGAGGACCTGGCCGTTGTGGCAATGGTCAGGATCGGCAACAATCCAAAGTCGTCCGGCCTCGCCTATCCAGAAGTGGACCACGAGGACGAGGACAAGGTCCTTGTCGAAGCCATCTACGGTCTTCCACTGAACGTAGGCACAGAGCTCGACCCGGACAGGCTCGTCATCGACCCCATCGACGGGACCATCAACAAAAAGCTTCTCTCCTCACAGACATGGAAGTACGGCAGAGGCTCTGCCGGAAACCTTGCCAAGTTCACCATCAAGAAGGGTTACCAGTCCTCACTCAAGGTCGCAGAAACCAGGATCAAGTCCATTCGAGAAACTGTCCTGGACCTCAAGACCCTGTTTAGCATGCCTGTGGGAATGCTGTGGTCACAGGAGGGGGAGAAGATATGGATAGAGTACCTATGTCCATACAACAAGCACGTTATCTCCGAGAGGCTCTCAGTCCTGTCGAAAGCCGCAGAGGAGCCTGAACCTGAGCCCCCAGCACCGGAAGAGACTTCCTCCGAAGGCGGGGACATGAACTTCTTCGGAGCATTGTTCTCCGAGTCGACCACCACGACCCCGGTGGAGACCACCCCCGCAGCACCCATGCGGGTCATCCCGATCCCGGACGATGACGACAAGGACGATGACATCCAGCCCATGGCGATGTTCTGGGGCGGTGCAGACGATGCAGCAGACGACGTCACCCTTCCAGCCGATATCGACCTGGACGACGACGTCCTCCCATCCGGAGCCTTCGTCACTGGAACCTCACTTTACCTTCTCCTGGACGACCCGGACAAGGTCGGCGAGAGGGACCTCACCAAGTCGGCACCACAGGGAGTCCTCATCCTGGACGACAAGGTGATGACCGAGGCATACTTCGGAACACATCCACTTCAGATAATCGTAAACGGAGAGGAGGACAGGTATGTCGAGCTCCTCTCTGCAAGGCTTCAGCGACTCGCCACAGCCGTTGACCCCAAACCTCTGGTGGTCAAATGCACGGACTGGGGAAGCGAGGTCGCCCTGGGGCTCAAAGGAGCAAAATCACTTCCACTTCAGAGCGGCAAGTCCCTCGGTCCCCGAGGCGCCGCACTGTTCCAGGACAAGGAGATAAAGGTGGCCTTCAAGCTTGAGCTCAAGGCCATCGAACGCGCCATGTCCAGAGGCGTCACCAACCTGATAGTGGTCCTGCCGTTCGTCAGGACCGGGGGAGAGGTTGAGACTGCCCTGTCCATAATGCGATCTGCAGGACTTGCAGGCAAACCATTGGGAGTATACGCAGAGGTCGTCGCACCAGGACCTATCCTGGATGTGGAAGAGCTTGCGCCACTGCTCGATGGTATCGTGGTGGACCTGGACCAGCTCATCGCTGTTAGCTATGGGATAGACCCCACGGCAGCAAGAGCCGAGATCCTTGCCCACGTAGAGAAGGAGGCAAAGTCCGCAGCCACCTTCCAGCTTCTTTCGGGAATGCTCAAGATTGCCCGCCGGTCAGAGATGGACGTCATCGTCCACGGCCAGCGCTCTTTGGCAGACCCGAGACTTCTGGACATCCTCATGGACGGCCCGCCCACAGCGGTGGCCGCACCATTGGATGTTGCGGACGAGACGATGGCCCAGGTGGCGCGGGCAGAACGAGCGAGGCTCATGAAGTACATGTCGAAGGTGGCCTCGAAGGATTGAGAGAATCAGGATAATAGTTGCATCAAGGAGAGTATATAATGAGCGAATTGGGAGAATTGTACAGGGAAGGAAAGGTGAAGAAGGTCTACTTCGTAGAAGGGGCCCAGGAGTTCGAGTTCGAGTTCACCGATAACATATCGGTCTTTGACAAGGTCATACCATCGACCATCCCCCGAAAAGGTGAGTCGCTGTGCAGGACCTCGGCATACTGGTTCGAGCAGGCAGAAAAGGCTGGGATAAAGACACACTATATCTCGTCCCCAGCTCCAGACAGGATGAGGGTCAAGAGGGTCGAGGTCATCGAGGACCTCACAAAGCTCTCTTTGGAATCCACAAACCACCTCATTCCGTTGGAGGTCATTGCCAGGTACTACCTCGCCGGGTCCATGCATGACAGGATCAAGCGCGGTGACAGGGATGCAGAGGAGCTTGGCTTCGACCCAGGCCACGAAGTGGTCTACGGCGAGCGCCTCCCCAAACCATTGGTGGAGTTCACCACAAAGCTCGAAGAGGTCGACAGGCCACTGACCGAGGAAGAGGCCATCGAGCTTGCCAGGATCACCCACGAGGAGCTCCAGGCGCTCAAGGACGCGGTCCTCACCATCGATGGGATCATCGAGAAGGAAGCCTCCGCGCGCGGCCTCATCCACGTGGATGGAAAGAAGGAGTTCGCGTTCGACGAGAACAGGAACCTCATGCTCATAGACACCTTCGGAACCCCGGACGAGGACAGGTTCTGGGATGCTGACAAGTATGCCGAGGGTGAGTTCGTCGACCAGTCCAAGGAGATGGTCAGACAGTTCTACAGGTCAACTGGATATCACGATGAGCTTCAGGAAGCTCGGAGAAATAAAGAACCCGAGCCACCTATCCCAGCATTATCTGATGATATGGTGGCCCAGGTGTCAAAGCTCTACGCAGAAGCGTTCGAGAGATTGACAGGCGGACAGTTCTAAAGGACTATCCAATCTTTCAGCTGCTCGTGCTTGAAGATCATAGTATCCTGCAGCGTCATCTCGGTGCCGAAGCCGGCCTTAGTGGCCTTCTCGTACATCGCATAGCCGATGGCCATGTCGATATAGGATAGTCCGACCGCGTTGAAGTATGTCCTCTCGTCGTCGGACTGTCTTCCTGGCTTTTCGCCAGCCACAAGATCGATGAGGTTAGCGTAGACGTCCTCGTCCTTGAGGACCCCGTCCTTGTACATCCTGGACAGTGTCTGGGTCCTGTGCTTGACGATCTCCCAGTCGTCGCAAACGATCTTCTCACACTGCTGTGCAACAGCATACTCGTCCTCCCATCCGCCGATGTGCGAGTAATGTGCTCCAGGCTTCATCCAAGCAGCCTTTAGCAGTGGTGCCTGCGCGCCGGTTGCAGTGACAAGGATGTCCGCACCGTCCATGGCGTTCTGGCCAACGGTCTCAGCGGCCACGAACTCCATGTCGGGAAGGATGGCTGACATCTCCTGGATGAACTCCACCTCTTCTGGATGTGTCCTTGCTGATACCCTGCAGACCTCGAGACCTGGGAATACGGTCTTCATCGCGATGAGGTGCATCTTTGCTTGCTCGCCTGCACCAATGAAGCCGATGATCTTGGAATCCTTCCTCGCAAGGTGCTTTGCTGCCAGTGCGCCCATTGCTCCTACTCTGACATTGGAGCAGAGCGTCCCTTCCATGAAGGCTACCGGGAAGCCTGTCTCGGTCTCAGAAAGGAGGTTCACAGCCGAAAGGTTTTGGACACCGTGCTTTGGTGGGTTAGGTGGGAACACTGACACCCATTTGACGCCGCAGATCTTTTCTGGGATGAGCGTCGCTGGGAGGCAGTTGATCCTCTCCTGTGTCTCCTCGTTGAAGATCTGGACGATCTTGTCCGGGAACAGTATGTCTCCCTTCTTGAACGCCAAAAGCCCCTGTTCTGCGGCTTCCATGGCCATATTGATGTCGAAGCATCCTGCTTTCAAAAGGTCCTCTTGTGAAAGATAGGTAAATGTCATCTTGTGCTTGCTCATGAGATATCCCCTGGTTGCGGGGCAACGGCTTCGGATTATATTAGAGTACCGATGCGTTGTTATCTAGTGCATGCATGCTATAGGAAGAAGACCTGATGTACGAGCCAAGAGGATTAGACTTCACAAGCTCTGAAAAAGGTGAAGAAAGGTCGATATCCAGAACTACCAGCATCTGTTCTATGTCGTTCTGGATATCGATTCTCTGAAGTATTTTTTCAGAGCTTGTTTCAGTCCAACATGTGTATAACCATGCCAGACCTGAGCTTCGGCTCGAACCATGTGGACTTTGGCGGCATGACGTTGCCGCTGTCTGCCACGCTCATCAGCTGGTCGATGGTGGTGGGGTAGAGCGAGAACGCAACGGTGAACTTGCCCTCGTTGCAAAGCTTCTCGAGCTCCTGGGTTCCCCTGATGCCACCAACGAACTTGATGCGCTTGTTGGTCCTTGGGTCGTCGATGCCAAGGACTGGGTCCAAAAGGTTCTCCTGCAGGATGGATGCATCCAGCGACTTCACCGGGTCGTCTGCTGGGAAGGAACCGTCCTTTGGAGTGATCCCATACCATGTTCCATCGAGATACATGGCGTAGGCATGAACTGCGTATGGAAGAGGGTTCGCACCCTCTGTGATGTTGAACTTCTGGCCAACGGCCTCAAGGAAAGCGTCCTTCTCCAGACCGTTGAGTCCCTGGACCACCCTGTTGTAGGCCAGGATCTTCATCTGGGACTTGGGGAAAAGAACCGCGAGGAAGTAGTTGAACTCCTCATCGCCGCTGAATCCCGGGTTCTCCTCGCGCTTCTTCTGGGCAACGATGGTTCCGGCGGCAGAGCGATGATGACCGTCCGCGACGTAGATGGCCGGGACTGCCTCGAAGGTGTTCTTGATCTTGGAGACCAGCGCCTCGTCGGAGACACCCCAGAGGGTGTGGCGGATGCCGTCCTCGGATGTGAAGTCCGCGTCGGGCGCGTTGCCGCAGACGCTCTCCTGGGCAGCGGTGACCTCGCCCACGTCGTTGTAGGTGAGGAACACTGGACCGCACTGGGCGTTCTGGGTGATGATGTGCTTGACCCTGTCTGCCTCCTTGTCTGGCCTTGTGAACTCGTGCTTTTTGATGAGGTCGTTCTCATAGTCGGTCGCTGAAACTGTGGCTACGAGACCGTACTGGGAATGGTCTCCCATGACCTGCCTGTAGAAGTAGAACATGGGCTTGTCATCCTTGACCATCTGCCCCTCGCTTATGAGGTTGTGAAGGTTCTCCTTACCCTTCTGGTAGACCGGTTCGCTATAAAGGTCCACGTTCGGGTCCAGGTCGACCTCCGGCTTGATCACACGGAGAAAGCTGATCTGATTGTTCTTGACCATCTCGCGCGCCTCTTCCGAGTCCAGGACGTCGTATGGCGGGGATGCTATCTTTTCGTACAGGTCCTTGCGGGGCCTTACACCATTGAAGGGTCTTACTATGACCATTTGGCTCACCTCATTTCTCCTTGGGCCCAGGGTGGGCTTTGGAGGGATTTGGGGAATGATACTTCGTGGATTTAACGCTTAGGATTGTGGATCATTCCTTCTTCGATATGCTTACTCCATCCTGGCGGGGCTGGGGAAACTGGCTTACTCCTTCTCTCCGCGATCTCCGAAACAGAAGAAAGAGGGTTGTTCCCTTCTCTCTGATACATTGAACGTCATGTGAGAGAAGGTAACAATTTTTTCCAGATAGTTTCGAAGATCGCTCCTTTCACTCGGAATCCAGTTCATGAACATAGCATAAGAAAAAAACATTTATATGCCCACAAGCGTCATAGAACATCACGTCCTTTCAGGTCAGGCTGGGAAAATGGATCTCAAGGGAGCTATTGCACTTGCTGTCACTCTTCTGTTCCTAGCATTGCTCATCCCTTCATTTTCCTCCGAACCCACTGACCAGCTTGCAACGATCTCTAACTTAGACGAACTCGCCTCGATCCACGACCCAGCCAAGGGAACCTTCGAGTTCGTTCCATTCCCATCACCCCGGACCAACTCCAGGACCTTCATCGACGTCGGCCTCGACCCTGGCTCCAGTACATGGTACTCAGGTGGTACTGAAGTATGGGGCAAGTACTGCTTCGGCCAGGTCGGAGAGACCACCCGCGTCGTGACCAAGATACGGAACAACTGCACGGTGGTTGTAGACTCCATCCAGGTGACCTGCACCATCTACCTATGGAACGACAGAGGGGCCTGGGATGGAGGCCCGGTAGTTTGGACCAACACCGTCAACACAACTGTCGCTGCAGGTATCGGAACGAAGTCCGATCTCATCGAGTTCAACTGGAAGCCCAACAAGGCCAACTCCTACATCGTCAATGTCAGCCTAACAACCCCGAACGATCAGGACCCGAACAATAACCGAGGGTTCTGGATAGGCTCGAAATACTGGTCAGGCGGAAACTACTACACTACCGGTGAATGGGTCAGCTGGTACATCGATCACGGCGACGACCTGGAGGGCTGGACAGGCGACATCGGCGGGACCAACCACTGGCACGTGGCCCCCAACGTCCCAATGGACAAGGGCGGCTTCACCCACACAGAACCCGAGGCATACTATACGGGTAACGACGACACGGACAACTCCATCGGAGTGAATAACCCCCTGTCCATAACCACGCCCCCCATAAGCCTCATCGACTTCGACCCTGACGCACTGGACCCGGAAAGCCAGCTCCAAAGCCCACAGATCTACCTGGCATACAAGTTCGCAGGTTCCATACCCGAGAACAACGAAGACTTCCTCTACGTCCACATCACCAAGGACGGAGGCGCGAACTGGACCTCGCTCTGGACCAACGAGACCGGAGGGGATGTAGGACACAACGGCTCCACCTTCAACAGCGGTATCTCGAAGTTCGAGTGGAACTATCCTAAACATTACAATTACCACAACCAGCTCCTTTTCACCGGGGTGTACATCGGAGACTATGTCGGAGAGGAGGTCCAGATAAGGTTCACATACGACCCAGGGACCAACGCCTATGACAACTCCCGCGGCTTCTGGCTCGACGACCTCCTTATCTGGGGACGTCAGATAATGGTGGCCAAAGGGTTCGAACTGGGTCTTCCAGAGTCCCTCCTTGTGGACCTGAACCAGACCACGAATCAGGCCCACATCAACTTCACCTTGAGCAACCTCGAAGATGATCCACAGTCCGTGGCCATCAGCGTCATCGACCACCCGAACGATTGGTCCATCGACACTGTGGAGGTGAATCCGGACGTCTTCGTAATGAACGGCACCGCGGACAACACAACGCATCAGATAGATGTCACTATAACCCCACCCACCATCGTCGAGGGAAAGACATACTCCTTCACCCTAGCCTTTACCGGTAACGTGATCCAGTATGTGACGTTCAGCGTCCTGGTCCCGGAGATACGAGGCATCACGGCAGTAGCTGCATTGGACCACCTGAACCTCGGTCTTGGCGAGTCCGATTCGTACAACATCACCCTCACCAACATGGGCAATGTGGACCAGCAGATAACCCTGGATGTGGACCAGGGAGAGGCAAGCTGGATAGAGATATCCCTATCAACCCTCACGATACCTGTATGGTCCGCAGCCAACGTCTCTGTCACCGTCACGGTCCCAGATGTTCAGCAGGCCGGTCTGAAGGACTTCAACATCAAGACAAGCCTTCCATTCCTGTCCAACTGGTCCATCGACCTGCCGTTAACGGTTGACGTCCTCCCCTACCATGACCTGGTCATCTACATGGGGAACACCATGCAGAGCATCCGGTTCCCCGAGAACGTCACCTACATCGGTAGCGCCGAGTACATGGTCCATGTGGTGAACAGAGGGAACATCTACGACAACTTCACCCTGCGGCTGGAGTCGGACCTCATCGGGGACGCGGACGTCCTTTACGATTACTACGACGTCAGCAAACCCAACACCAACGTCTCTCTCAATGCGTACGACGAGCTCGGCATCGACATTGCGCTGAAGCTTTATCTGCCATACGGTGCAGCTGAAGGATACCATAACTTCACGCTTTACGTGGACAGCATCGGTTCGGATGCCATACCCGACAACAACAAGGGCAGGGTCTCTGTGAAGGTCGAGTATCCCGAGAAGCAATTGGTCATCCTCAACTTCACACAGCTCCAGGTCAACCCTTCCCCAGCCTTCGTCGGTGATGAGGTCCGTATCAACACCACCATCTACAACGATGGGGTAAAGATAGCAACTGACCTCTTCTACGTCATCCAGGTGGACGGAGCAAAGGTTGCCGAGGTTACCATCAAGGACCTGGACCCAGGCCATTTCCTGGAGGTCGAGCACTTCCACGAGTTCGACAGCGGCGGCTCATACAACATCACGTTCAGACTGTTCCCGTACGGGAACCTCTCCGACCTTGACATGATGGAGACCAACACCATGGTCATGGTCCACCAGGTGGAGCTGGCCTTCAGCGATGTCGTCATCGGTCAGGAGAACACCTGGTTCGCAAACATCACAGAGGACAACATGCCAAAGGGTGGAAGGCCCATCCAGGTCAGGGTCAACGTCACGAACCTCGGCTCCATCGCAGCTGCGAACGTCGAGTTCATCCTGATCATCGAACATATGGTCAACGGAAGCTACGTCCAGTTTCGGAACACCACCATGGTCATCGAGACTGTCCCACTGAACGGCACCGGAACCGGTACATACGAGTTCCCAGCAGAGGATGAGGCGGCAGAGTACCGGGTCACCATCCAGATGGATACGGGCCACAAGTACGTGGAGTCCAACGAGGACGACAATGCGTACATCTTGAGCTTTAGTACAGATAAGAAGGACGAAGGGTCAGAGTCCGACCTGTGGACCTTCCTTCTGCTCGGTATCATGGTCACGATCTTCCTTGCTATCGGCATAGCCCTGTTCATCCGAGGTCTCCGAACAGAGAACGAGGACGCCGAGGACGCAGAGTTGCAGTTCGATGACGAGAGCGTCGACGACTCTGTCTTTGTCGATGACCTCGACGACGAGATCGAACCAGAGGAGATTGACGAGGGTCCTGTTCCACGAAAGGTCGTGCCCGATGACAAGATACCGGACGACATCCTTGACGAGTCCGACCCTCAGTTCGGAAAGGAAGAAGCCCAGGACGAACCCAAGCCCGAACCTGAGGAGCCCCCAGAAAAACCCAAAAAGAAGCGTGGAAAGAAGAGGAAAGGCTCCAAGGCCCCTTCAAGGGACAAATGAGCCACGTTCTTGGGAAAACTGGTCCAACTTCGTGATTTTGGTGGGTAGTTTTCAGGTTTTGTGCCATATATTCACGAGTATTTCTAAGTGGAGTAAATTTTTATATATGTAAACCCACAATTTCCACGCAATCCTGGCCAACAGGCCAGAATTCCTTCGGGGTAACAACATGGTTCAGCTGCACGAACTTATCTTTAGGGACGCTCACCAGTCACTGCTGGCGACGAGGATGAGGACCGAGGACATGCTTCCCATCTGTGAGACCATCGATCAGGTGGGCTTCTTCTCCTTTGAAGTATGGGGTGGGGCCACGTTCGATGTGCCTATCAGGTATCTCAACGAGGACCCATGGACAAGGCTCAAGACATTGAAGGAAGCCATGCCGAACACTCCACTTCAGATGTTGGAAAGGGCCATGAACATCGTGGCCTACAGGAATTTCCCTGACGACATAGTCAAGCCGTTCATCAGGCTTGCAAAGAAGAACGGCTGCGACAACTTCAGGATCTTCGATGCGCTCAACGACATGCGCAACATGAAGGTTCCTATAGAGACCGTCAAGGATGTCGGTGGCCACGCACAGGGTTGTATCTGCTACACCATCAGCCCTGTCCACACCGTTGACAAGTTCGTCGACGACCTGCTGACCCTTGAGAAGATGGGGTGCGACTCCGTCTGTATCAAGGACATGGCAGGAATGATCTTCCCCAAGGAAGCTTATGGTATCATCAAGGGATACAAGGACGCAGGTGGCGGGGTGCCCATCGACCTGCACACCCATTCCACCTCCGGGATGGAGGGTCTGTCCTACCAGAGGGCAGCCGAAGCTGGCTGTGACATCCTCGATACCGCTATCTCCCCCATCTCCGGCGGGACAGCGGGTCCACCAACAGAGTCCATCGTCCAGGCGTTCAAGGGAACAGAGTGGGACACAGGATACGATATCGACCTCCTCATGGAGTGCCGCGATTACTTCCTCAAGATATGGGACAAGTATCGGCACCTTCACAGGATGAAGGCCATCAGGCCTGACCCATCCGTTACCGTTCACCAGATCCCTGGTGGAATGCTTTCCAACCTTGTCTCCCAGCTCGAGCAGCAGGACGCTGGCGACAAGTACCTCGAGGTCCTTGCAGAGACCCCGAGGGTCAGGGCAGAGCTCGGTTATCCACCACTGGTCACCCCGACCTCCCAGGTCGTTGGTGTCCAGGCGGTCATGAACGTCCTGTTCGGCAGGTGGAAGGTCATCCCGAACGAGACCAAGCAGTATGTCCGTGGTTTCTATGGACAGTCACCTGCACCTATCTCCGAGGAGGTCTACAAGATGGTCCTTGGCGACAACTGGAAGGACGAGGTCATCGACTGCAGGCCTGCAGACATGATAGAGCCCCAGTACGACCACTTCAAGGGAGTGCTGGAGGAAGAGGCCGTCTGGAAGGATAGGGAGGAAGACATCATCACCACCGCTATCTATCCAGAGGTCGGCCTCAAGTTCCTCAAGGGCGAGGCACAGCCAGAGTTCATTTCAGAACAGCTCCCACTTGACAAGGACCATCCACTCACCAGGGGAATGGTCAAGTCGTTCTTCCCAGAGCTTCCTGACGTTTATCTCGAGATAGACCCACCAGAGGCAAGGAAGGTCGGCGGACCTGCCCAGATCCCAACAGAGTTCGATGTCGAGGTCAACGGCGAACCCTTCGAGGTCAAGGTCACCCCAACAGGCGGCTTTGTGGTCTCCGAGGGTGGACCAGCAGCACCTGGCGGCAAGCCAACAGGCGATGTCGAGGGTGGTGTGAAGTCCCCGATGCAGGGAAACATGTGGAAGATCAAGGTCGCTGTAGGCGACACCGTGGAAGAGGGCCAGGTCCTTGCTATCCTCGAGGTCATGAAGATGGAACAGGACGTCAAGGCCGAGAAGGCCGGTGAGGTCAAGGAGATCTTCATCAACGAGGGCGACCCGGTCAAGAAGGGCGAGTGCATCATGCAGATCCTGTAAGGAAGCGATAGAATGCTGGAAAAGATAATGGTCGCAAACCGGGGCGAGATCGCGCTCCGTGTCTTTCGCGCCTGTAAAGAGCTTGGCATAAAGACCGTGGCCGGTTATTCCGACGCCGACGCGATGGCACTGTTCGTCAGGTATGCTGACGAGAAGTACAACCTCGGCCCAGGCCCTGCCAAGCAGAGCTATCTCCTGATGGACAAGGTCGTCGAGACCGCCGTGGACGCAGGTGTCGACGGTATCCATCCTGGATATGGCTTCCTGGCAGAGAACGCAGAGTTCGCTGGTAAGTGTCGAAAAGCTGGTATCGAGTTCATCGGCCCCCCCGTTGAGGCCATGGAGCTCATGGGTTCCAAGATCGACTCCAAAAAGTGCATGATCGAGGCCGGCGTCAGTGTGGTCCCCGGTGTGACCGAGGCCATAGCCGACCACGAGCGTGCCAAGGAGGTCGCCCAGGAGATCGGTTATCCTATCATGCTCAAGGCATCCGCCGGCGGTGGTGGTATCGGTATCCAGATGGTTGACTCAGACGAGAAGATGGAGGAGACCCTTGAGTCCATCCGCAGGCTGGCAGCAGGTAACTTCGGTGACGATGCGGTGTTCATCGAGAAGTACATCGCGGACCCAAGGCACATCGAGTACCAGGTCATCGGTGACAAGCACGGTAACATCATCCATCTCTACGAGAGGGAGTGCTCCGTGCAGAGGCGTCATCAGAAGATCATCGAGGAGACTCCCAGCTGTGCGCTGACACCTGAGCTCCGCGAGGAGATCGGAACGCAGGCAGTGCTTGCAGCCAGGACAGCTGGCTACTACAACGCTGGAACCTGCGAGTTCATGTTCAAGGACGGCAAGTACTACTTCCTGGAGATGAACGCCAGGCTGCAGGTGGAGCACCCCATCACTGAGGTGACCACCGGCGTGGACCTGGTCCGCGAGCAGATCCGCGTGGCATCCGGTCTGGAGCTTCAGTACAAGCAGGAGGACATCAAGCCCAAGGGCCATGCCTTCGAGTGCCGGATAAATGCCGAGAACCCGCTCAACAACTTCATGCCAGACCCTGGCAAGATCATCAACTACGCAGAGCCATCCGGCCCTGGTATCCGTGTTGATTCCGGCGTCTACCGCGGCTTCGAGATCCCACAGTTCTACGACTCCATGATGGCAAAGCTCATCGTCTGGGCAGAGGACAGGCCTTCAGCGATATCCCGGACCATGCGCGCTCTGTACGAGTTCCAGATATCCGGCCCAGCCACCAACATCCCACTGCACGAGGTCATCCTGCAGGAGGAGCACTTCCAGGCCGGTGACTACGATACGTCCTACATCACGGATTATGACATACAGCAGAAGTGCATCGAGTATGTCGAGGCCAACAAGGACGCGAGCCACCAGAACAAGGTGGCCGCGGCAATGGCCGCTGTCCAGGCAGTCCTATACGCATCCCAGGGGTGATACCCTTGGATTCCAGGGAACATATCCTGGAAAGGCTCGTGGACCACGCTATTGGTGAGGGTTTCCTCTCTGGAGAGGTCCTTGGCAAGGAACTAGGCATCAGCCGTGCTGCTGTTGGAAAGCATCTTGCAGCATTGCGTGCGGAAGGGTTCGACATCGAATCCGTGAAGTCGCACGGCCACAGGCTCAGGTCGCTTCCTCGGACGCTCCAGCCATCCTACCTTCGGGTGCTGCTTGATGCTCCTGTCCACTTCTACGAGGACGAGGGTTCTACGAACTCCGTGCTGAAAGCACTAGCTCTGGAAGGAGCACCCGAGGGAACTGTGGCCGCAGCTCGGATCCAGTCCGGAGGCCGCGGCCGGATGGGGAGAGAGTGGGTCGGACCCAAGGGCGGCCTGTGGTTCTCAGTGCTGCTTCGACCGAAGCGGGATACGGAACACATTTCGCTCATCCCCCTCATCGCAGGGATATCCGTGGCCGAGGCGCTGTGTAGTTACTGCGACGCCCGCTTGAAGTGGCCCAACGATGTGTTGGTCGATGGCAAGAAAGTCTGCGGCATCCTCGTGGAGCTGGACGCCGAGATGGGGGCTGTGAACTCTGTGGTCGTTGGTATCGGAGTGAACCTGAACTTTCCACTCACCGAGCTGCCTGGCGACCTCCTGAACAAGGCTACCACGGTCAAGGACGAGGTTGGGGCGGAGGTGGACGAGAACCAGGTGCTCCGTGACATCTACAGGAACGTCATGGACTACTATGATATGATGCAGAGTGGACAGACCACTATTGTGCTTGCTAAGTGGAAGGGGCTTTCCGATACCCTTACCCGGAAGGTCCGTGTCGAGACATCCTCTGGGACCATCGAAGGAATGGCCGTTGCCATCGATGCCGATGGTGCCCTGCTCATCAGGACCGATACCGGTAACGAAAGGGTGCTGGCCGGTGACTGTATCCACCTTCGTTAAGGGATGACGGAGCAAACTCTGAAACTTTCGGAATAGAACCGATATTCTGCCAAAGCGTCCGAAGGTCATTATTTGCGGAATATCGGCCCGATCTTCTCTTCAGTTTCAGAGTTTGTGGAGTCTATCCCTCTAGGACCTTGACCATGTGGTGGCTGGAATCGATCGATGTCTGGCTGAAGAATATTAATTTTATAAATAGGCCTTTTAGACCGAAAGCCTTAAATAATGTGAATCAACCATCCATACTTAGCATTACACTACTTCCGAGGTAATGGGATGGGAAAACGGTCCATTAAGGATATAGCGGCAGGCCACGGCTTCGGCACAGCACCTGTCTTCCTAACGTCCATATGCACTATCCTGGGTGCTATCATGTTCCTCAGGTTCGGCTGGGCAGTGGGTAACCTCGGTCTGCTTGGTGCAATTGGCATCGTAGTTCTGGGCCACATGATCACCATCCCAACAGGACTGGCTATCTCTGAGATAGCTACGAACCTCAAGGTAGGTGGTGGTGGTGAATATTACATCATATCGCGTTCGTTCGGTACTCGTATCGGTGCGGCTATAGGTATCATGCTGTATGCCTCGCAGGTCATATCGATAGCGTTCTACGTCATTGCGTTCGCTGAGGGTGTGGAGTTCTTCAGGCCGCAGATCGAGAGGTATATCCTTTCAGCTTTACCCATCGCTTTACAGTATGACCCACGGATGGTCAGTCTTCCCCTGGCAATGATACTGTTTGGTATTATGCTCACAAAGGGTGCAAAGATCGGTGTGAAGCTGCTCTGGTTCATCTTTGCGGCCATCGCCATAGCGCTCATCTCGTTCTTCGCTGGACTGTACATGGCCGATGCCCCGAACGCAGGACTGACGACAGTGGCTTCAGGGGGAAACGCATCCTTCATGGCAGTGTTCGCGGTCTGTTTCCCAGCCTTTACCGGAATGACAGCTGGTGTTGGTCTGTCCGGCGACCTCAAGAACCCTGGCAAGTCCATCCCGCTTGGGATAATGTCAGCGATCGTCTTGGGTCTGGTAGTCTACCTAGCTATAGTCGTTACATTGTACTATACTATGGATGCGGACACGCTTGCAGGAAACTACCTGGCGATGTATGATATCGCTATCTTTGGCCCCGTCATCCTGGTCGGTCTGTTCGCTGCTACGCTTTCGTCTGCAGTTGGCTCGTTGCTGATTGCACCGCGTACCATGCAGGCCCTGGCCAAGGACAAGATCATCCCCCAGCAGAAGGTGTCCGGGTTCCTTTCCGAGGGTCGTAGGAGCACCAACGAGCCCACCAACGCGACGCTTGTGTGTTGTATCGTGGCTGCAGCTTTCATCATGCTCGGTAACCTGAACGTCGTAGCAGGTATCATCACCATGTTCTTCCTGATCACTTACGGCTCTGTTTGTCTGATATCGTTCCTTGAACACTTTGCAGGAAATCCATCTTACAGGCCAACGTTCAAGACATGGTGGATCGGGTCTTTGGCAGGGGCCATCCTCTGCTTTGGCATGATGTTCCTGATGAACATCTTCTACGCCTTCGTGGCCATCGTCATCATGATCGCCATCTACTTCCTGCTGGGTATCACCCACAAGCAGTCCAGGTCGTTCGCGGTCATCTTTCAGGGCGTGATGTTCCAGCTGTCCAGGTACATGAAGATCGCACTTTTGAAGTCGAAGTCGAAGCCTGACAGGTCCAACTGGAGGCCGTCTGTCATTGCGATATCTACGGATGCTGTGAACCGGACACCTCCGAAGCTTTTACTGAAATGGATATCTCACCACTACGGCTTCGGAACCATGATCCATCTCATTCCAGGCAAGCTCAACAAGGACACTGTACGGAAGGGCAAGCGCGTGAATCGACGGCTTGTGGAGCAGCTTGTGGAGTCCAAGGCGAACTACACGGTGAATGCAATGGTGTCACCTTCATTCACTTCTGCTATCGCCCAGGCGGTCCAGATCTCTGGTATGTCCGGGTTGGACAACAACTCCATCATGTTCGAGTTCTACAAGGCGGACCAGTCCGAGCTCAACGACATCAAGATAGGATGCAAGCTCGCTGAGAACATGGGCTTCAACCTTTTCGTGCTTCGGTTCACCGGTCATAACTTCGGCTACAAGCGCGCAATCCACATCTGGATCCGTGACAATGATATTCGCAACGCGAACATCATGATCTTGCTTGCGTTCATCATCATGGAGCACAAGGACTGGAAGGCGGAGATCAAGATATTTACAGCGTTCCAGGAGTCCAGGGAGGAGGCCCGGGTGAAGGAGATCAAGGACCTCATCGAGAAGGGAAGGCTGCCTATCTCTGTCAAGAATGTCAAGTCGCTCGTGTACTCCGACCAGGAGAAGCTTAAGGATATGGTTCATAACCGGTCCTCTGGGGCTGATCTGACCATACTGGGTTTCGATCCGGAGAGGTTGGATCAGGAGGGGCCAGTTATCTTTACGGAGTTTCCGGAATTACAAGAAACACTTTTCGTTTCGGCTGGGGAGGATATCGAGCTGACGTAAGCAATCCGAACGGACGCTGGTGGAGAAAAATCATCCTGACAGTTAGTGAGCATACGCTATCGATGTCAGGATGACCTTTCTTGTCCGTTCGGATTGCTGGAGATAGCTCGATATCCTCTGTGACCCGCCGAACGGGCAACGGCTCTTAAGCCCTAGCTGGATGGTCCTTGATGTTCCCGCGTTAGACGAAGTCACAGGTGGTACATACTTGGGGGTAGATAGCGATGCATTCTCCGAAACGGAGTAAGAACGGTCGCCCCAACTTCTACACTGGCCATATTTGATTTCGAAGCTGGTGCGATTCTTTGAGGTTAGTTTCGGAGAACGCATCACCCCCAAGTATAAATACCACCTGTGACTTCGCCCGCCCGTCGAACCCCCCCCGAAGGGGGAAAGGAGGCACCCCAAATGAACATCAAGATGACCGTGCTCGAGGAGCACATGAAGGTGGTCATGAAGATCACCGACAAGACCATCGAGGCCCTGGAGTTCTACCAGAACGGTGACGAGGCTCAGGTCAAGGCCGCGACAAAGGAGATCCTGAAGCTCGAGGCAGAGGCAGACATCCTGCGCAACTCCATACAGAAGAGGTGGAGCCTTCAGGAAGGTCCACGCAAGTATTCCGCCATGGAGCTTGTGGAGACCATAGACCTCATCGCAGACTATTGCGAGGACGTTGCACTTCTGATGGAGATGCGCCCAGGCTCTATCCCCCAGTCCATCTCCCTTGACTTTGGCAACTTCGTCAAGAAGGTCCACTCCACAGTTGAAATGCTGTCCCAGGCCGTATCCGTATCCAGCAAGTTCAGCAAGAAGTACTGCCGCGACTGTGAGTCCTTCGACAGGCTCTATGAAGGCTCCGAGGTCGGAAAGTGCGCCAAGCTCGATAGTGGCCACACCTCCGGTCTTCGCTCCGGCGACGCCGTGTGTGAGATAGAGAAGGCAGAGGTCCTGTTCGTCATGTGCGACGACATAGGCGTCAAGGAGGAGGAGGCCGACGTCATGGAGCGCAAGTTCCGCGCCATGGCATTCAAGGAAGAGCTTGGCCTCAATCCTATCCAGACCCTGCACTTTTTGCAGATAGTCAACAACACAGATTACATCGCCAACAGCGCAAAGGATGCAGCCAATGCGCTCAGGCGCTTGTATTGAACACCACCACAACGCATGACCAGCACCTATGGGGTGCTGGTCTTGCCCTCTTTTTCTTTCTTGTTCTTCCAGCTCATCCACCCAAATTGGACACCATGCAGCCCTATGATGAATATCAATGGGATGAAAAGATGGAACAATGCATGGATCAGGAACAATAATACTAGCATAGTGCATAGGGCACTCACGGGGGTGAGCCATAGTGGATGTTTCCACCCTTTCGATTTGCTGTTGAAGTAGAAAAGGAGCATCATATCTACAGCCATGTAGGCAGGTAGGATAGAAACGACGATCGCGATATTGTGGACGACGATAGCCTCCCGAAATGACAATCCGATCCCATATTGATACATCACCGTTCGAAGGGACAGTTGGGCCTCGAACATTGGACATAGGTCCAAGCTCTCAATATTTCTGGCGTATTGCATGATGCCAGATGTGTCCCATGGATTGTGGGGATAACCGAGCAAATGAAGTACTTCATGTAATGCAATATGCTTGATCACCTTATCATGATGCTCGGATCGAGAGGAGAAAGGTGCCACCGTCATAACTGCTGAACCTGTCTCAGTATCTGCTTTGCCCCAAACTCCCAATCCTTCTTCATCCCAATCATTGATCGAACCATTACAAACAAACAAGATCGCATCCATGCCGTATATCTCTCGCAATCTCGGTCCATCTCCAAATTTGAAGATGTCTGACATGAGCATGGTATCTCCTCTTCGTTCCACATCGTTCGAATAGAACCTGTGGTCCAACACCTCCGCCTCGAAATGATCATCATAATTCTCGAATCCTTGCCTTGCCAGTTCCCCCCATATCGGTTCTGTATCATCCATCAAGACGATACCAACTTTCAGCTCTGGATGGAATAAATGAACTCCAACATGGAATAGAGTAGGAATGAGAAGTAGGGAGACCACCACCGCCACCTTGATTACTCTCATACTAGTGACATTGATCTCAGAATATATTTATCCAATTCCTACATGTAGTGATTACGTCCATAAATACCCGGACGAATCTTTCATCGAAAACAATAAGTTTTCACAGACCAATCGAAGACCACAACGAAGGCATCAAAAATGGGGCTTAAGGATTTCCAACTCACGGTCGAGGAAGGGATACTCGTTCACCTTCTCCGCTACGTCTCCTACGCAGACATGTACACCGTTCCAGAGAGCGTATCCCAGAACGGTCTATCGAGCGCCCTGGGCATCCAGCGCTCCCACGCTTCCTCCACCCTCAAGATCATGAGGAAGAAAGGTCTGGTCCAGGAACGCCTGGTACACGTCCGCGGTGCAAGCAGGAAGAAGAAAGCCTACTTCCTCACAGCAGACGGGACCGTCCTTGCCCGCACCGTAGCAGACCGGATAAAGGATGTACCCATGGTCTACATCGACGGTCAGGGAGAGAGGCACGAGGTCATCCTTGAGGACGCCGCAAGCCTTCTGGGTAGAGTACTCTCGCTTGGAGAAATGGTGTCCATGACCTCCGAGGACATGGTCCTGGACCTAAGCCCTGCCACGACCGACTCACAAGTAGAACAATTAGAAAAGACGGGTGTAGGAATGGGGGACGTCCCTACGGTCAAGAAGTTCTTCGGTAGGACCGAGGAGCTTGCAGTCCTCCAATCATGGCTTGAAGATCCCACCCAGCGCGCTATGGTGGTCTATGGTATCGCAGGCATCGGCAAGACCACTCTGGTCTCGACCTTCGTCTCCAAGCAGGCTACGGACTGGAACGTATTCTGGTTCAGGGTCCATACCTGGGACTCTGTCCGAACGGTCCTCTCACCATTAGCAAAACACTTACTTGCTCTCGGAAAGAGAAAGCTCGCAACTTACATCGATGGCAACATGAACATCGACATGGGTGAGGTCCAGGCCTTGATAGCAGACGACCTCAAAGGGCTCAATTCCATCCTCGTTATCGAGGATATCCACGATTCCAAGGGAAACCTCCTTGAGTTCCTGACCATGCTTGCAGAGATCCTCGAAAGCACACCTGGACCAAAGCTCATAGTCACCGGCCGCAAGCTCGTCCACTTCTACGACAGACGCAAGGTCGCTGTCGAAGATGTGGTCTCGGAACTTCACCTCGAGGGTCTGGACCCAGACAGCGCCAGGCAGGTCCTTGGACTTGACAACATCGACGACGACGAGTTCGGGACCATCTATGCCAAGACCGGTGGTCACCCTCTCACCCTGGAGCTCATCGAGACCGTGGCAGAGCTCGAGGACCTTATCATGAGCCACTTCGATATCCGCAGGTACCTCCAGGACGAGGTCATGGAGAACCTGACCAAGGAAGAGATCGAGCTCATGGGGATGATCTCCTGCCTGCGATACCCATGTAGAGCTGACGACTTGGACGACATGTTCCCTGATTTCGACGTGGACCTTCTGGACCATCTGATGGAACTTAACATGATTACCAGGTCTAGTCGGGGTTACGACCAGCATCCTCTGCTTCGCGAGTTCTTCTATGAACGCCTGACCGCCAAGAACCGCTTCATCTATCACAATAACATCGCGGACAACCTGGTCCTCAAGGACACGGACAAGGATGTTCTGGAAGCCCTCTACCATTACCTTCAGGGAGAAAGGAACGACAAGGTCGGACCGCTCCTGGTGGAGCGTGGACCAGAGCTGTTCCGGAAAGGGTACTTCGAAGAGCTTCTAGACCTGTTCGACAAGGTGGACGTTACCCAGATGGACGATATCACAGGTCTAGGGATGACCCTCCTTTGCGGCCACGTCCTGGGTTTCACCGGTAACTGGGACGATGCCGAGGTCACATACCAAGAGGCCTTTGCCCTGGCAGACAAGGTCGAGTACGTAGCAGGTAAAGCAGAGGCCCTCAACGGTCTAGGAACCCTCCACTTGCGCCGAAGTGAACTGGACCTTGCCATGAAGTGCTTCTCCAACGCCCTGGAGGACATGGGACCTGGAAGCGAGGTGATGCGCTCCAAGATCAACTCCAACATCGCGCTCATACATTGGATGAAAGAGGAGTGGGACGAGGCCTTTGAGATAAACAAGACCAACCTCGAGGTCTCGGAATCCATAGGTGACATGGTCGGAATGGCCAGGGCATACAACAACCTCGGGATAATCCAGTGGAGCCAGGGAGATTACGATCCTGCCATCGAAAGCTACGAAAAGGGTCTGGAGCTTGCCAAGTCCCTCAACGACAAAAGGACCATATCCCTCATCCTCAACAACATCGGAGAGGTCTACAGGATGAAAGGTGAGAAGGACAAGGCCACCGAGTATTACGCTTACAGCCTGGAACTGGCCCAGCGGCTTGGCTACAGGGCCCAGATCGCAGAGGTCTACAAGAACCTCTCCCAGACCACCGAGGGTGAGGCTGCGGCAAGGGAGTATCTGACCTTTGCCAGGAACATCTATTCCCAGCTCGGAGCAGAGGCTGAGGTCGAGAAGGTCGACGAGCTCGAGAGGACATTGTTCAATGAGTGAATCGATTCCTATTTTTTGTCCGTTCCTGCTCTTATAGGTGTAGTACAATTACGACAAGATTATTACACAAAAGCTTCTAAGGACGCATAGGTAGGGTGATCCTATGATCAAACAACTAACCTGCGTACTTATGGCTATGTTAATGCTGACAGCAGCCTTTGTTCTACTGGACATATCGTCCGACGTAGCAAAGGCCGATGTGCACTATGTGAGCCCCACGGGCTCAACCTTTGCGACCATCCAGGCGGCGATAGACGCCGCCATTGACGATGATACGATCATCGTAGGTCCAGGTACCTATGCTGAGGACCTGACCATCACCAAGGACCTATATATCCTCGGTAACGACACCTATCGCTGCAACCTCACCGGTGCTGGCGGAGTGGCTGTCACCGTGGATGCCAATCCATATCTTGTGTCCCTGGAAAACCTCAACATCTCCACCACCGCGGCCGACACTGACGCTTTGGCCTGCATCAACTATGGATGGGTCGAAGTTACGAACTGCCGCCTTAACGTCACTGGCTCTGGGTCATTCCCTGTCCATGCAGACGGCAGCTATGTCGACCTCTATGATTGCGAGGTCGACTACTACGAAGAGGTCATCGAGGCCATTGAGGGAACCTCCGACATCGGATACGTGTCCACATACGACATGATGATAAACGGGACCCATGTCAACCTCGATGCGAACTCCGTCGTGGACGTCTATTTCACCACCGAGGTCCAGTTCTTCTACATCGATGGGTTCACACCTGTGCAGAACGCAGAAGTGAACATCACCGTCATGGACGACAACGATCACTGGGCTAACTACAGGACCATGATGTATGGTGGTATGGAGCCTACAACAGATCTAAATGGCGCTGTTTACACCTACATGATGTCCGCTTACTATGAGGGTGCGACCACCACCTGGGCCTACCAGGATGTGATCGTGTACAAGAACGAGACCTACAAAGGAGGTCTCATCGAGTACAACAACACCTGGCATGTCACTGACATCAACGACACCCAGACCGTTATGCTCATCTTCGACGAGGACATCAGAGCACCTCCAGCGGTCGTGAATGTCACAGCCGACACCTTGGACTATATGTCCATCAACGTCAGCTGGGAGGCGAACACGAACCCTGACCATCTCAACTACTCCGTCTACCAGACCGAGTTCGACGGTTCCAACGCTGTCCTGCTTGGTAACACGACCATGGAATACTATGTGGATACAGGTCTTGACGCTGCTACCGCTTACTACTACGTGATAACAGCCTGGGACACAGCAATGTTCGAGTCCATGCCATCATCTGTTGCTAACAACGTTACCGACAACCCACCATGGGGCATGGTCTCTGGTACTGTCACCTTCGCAGACGAGACCACATCACGAGGTGTGGAGGCCCAGAACCGCTCTGCCATCGTTGAGCTTCTCAACGAGACTGGCGTGGTCCTGCAGTCTGCTCCTGTGAACTTTACGGAGTACAACTACACCTTCACAAACATCGCGTTCCAGGACAACCTCACCATAAGGGCCATCCCGAACGCTACCATCGCTGGGGCCATGAACGTCTGCTCCGGTTGGATGACCAACACAACAGACCTGTTCAACCTCACCATGGCGAACTGGGACCTGACCTTCGACCTTGTGCTTGAATACATCTACTGCGATCCGTTCAGCACCATTGATGGTATGATAACATACAAAGGCGGGCCGATGGATGGCCAGGTGGTCTACAACGCTACTGTGTTCCTGCTCAATGAGACAGGTGCCGTTGCTGGTTCCACCAACACCAGCATGACCGGTGCTTATACGCTCGTCGATATGCCGAACCACAGGACCTACACACTGTCCGTGGAACCACCAGCAGAGTACATCTCCTCGGAGACGTCCAGCGGCTATGATATCAATGATACGAACGTCTGGGAGCTCACAGATGACATCACTGTGGATATCGAGCTTGAGTACTTCCAGTATGTTGCCCCACCAGCGCTCAACATCACGGCGAAGGAACCTGTGGGTGTGAACGCAACCATCGATGGCGACTTCGTGCTCACCTTCAACTTCGAGATGAACACCAGTGCAGCCGAGGCAGCGTTCTCGATAACACCAACAGTTGCTGACCTGAACTTCTCTTGGGATGCGACCAACACCACAGTGACCATCTCCCATGCGGACCTCGCATACGATACGATGTATGAGATAACCATCGATCCACTGCTCGCATCACTGGATGGATACGCGTTCCCAGTTGGCTTCACAGACAACGTCTGGAACTTCACAACCGTTGCCGAGACCATCACATACTACCTCGAGGTAGTTACGATGACCCCGGTCGGGACCAGCGTTGCGCTCGACACGACCATGGACTTCGTGTTCAACTACGAGGTAGACACCACAGCCTTCGAGGCAGCGTTCACCATCACACCGGCCGTTACAGGCCTGACTTACACCTGGGACGCTGGCAACATGACCATGATCGTTGGCCATGACGACTTCGCAGGCGACACAGACTACAATGTCACACTGGCAGGAAGCCTCAAGTCCGTGGAAGGATGGGCCTTCATGAACACATCCACAAAGTCCTATCCGTTCCATACCGCGGTCGGGACAACACCACCAGCAAAGACCATCTCTATCAGTGAGCCTACCTCCGGTGCAGAGTTCAAGCCTGGTGAGACCATCACCGTCTCCGGAACCACTGCGAACGTTGCTGACGGCGAGCTCGTGACCGTTACGGTCGAGGGCGAGACACCTGTGACGACAACAGTTACTGGCGATGCCTGGTCCGTGGATGTTACCCTACCCGACGACGCAGACACCTATACTGTCACAGCAGGCGTTCCTGGTGCGACGGACGCTGTGATCACGGTCACGGTCAAGGAAGAGTCCAGTGGCGATGACAACATGCTCCTGTTCATTGGAATAGCAGCTGTTGTTGTTGTCCTGTTGCTTGTCATCGTTGTTGTCGTGTTCTTCCTTATGAAGAAGCCATCCGAGCCTGAAGAGGACCTGGATGAGGACGATGAGGATGAGGACGAGGAGGAGTATGACGAGGAGGATGAGGACGAGGAGGATGAGGATGAGGAGGAGTATGACGAGGAGGATGAAGATGAGGAGGAGGAAGACGACGACGAGTATGAGGACGAGGATGAAGAAGAGGTCGACGATGAAGACCTCGAAGATGACGAAGACCTCGACGACGATGACGACCTCGAGGATGAAGAAGAGGAATGAATCGTCCGTAGGTCAGGAAATATCCTGACAAAGATCGAACCATCCCATGGATGAAGCAAATAGCTGTGGGATGGTTCGACCTTCTTTTTTTCTTTTATTTCCTGACCGGAGGTAAGATTCATTCCTTTACCTCGACCCTGATCATCATACACCACCACTCCTGTTCAGCCTACAATCTATATACTCGGGCTTCTTTCTACCAACTGGGTATCGATATGACTCGCTGGTTGTTTGTCATCATCTTAATGACCATGTTGCTGACCACTCAAGCTATATCGTTACCCGTAACCGAGGCCGAACCTTCTTCTGAAACCCTCATCCAACCGGTCTACCCATACTCGAACGACACAGAACCTGAGCTTGGGTACACACTCATCAATCCGGTCTGGTCGAACACGACCTACCTCATCAACAACAGCGGCGAGGTCATGCGGACATGGCAGAGCGAGTATCTGCCTGGTCTTATCGGTTACATCAGGGAAGACGGGAAGTTGATCAGAGCTTCAGACACCCGGGATGGGGTCTGGGGCAAAGGTGGAGGTGTGGAGCTATTCGACTGGGAAGGCAACCTGATATGGAACTACACGTTCCCTGGGTTCGAACAAGCCACGCACCATGATATCGAGCCCATGCCCAACGGCAACGTCTTGATGATCTACAAGGAGAACAAGACCCTGGAGGACATGATAGCCGCTGGCCGGGACCCGGCGTTGATCTATAACGACCAGGTCAGGACGGAGTCCATAATCGAGGTTGAGCCTACTGGTCCCAATTCTGGAAGGATAGTCTGGGAGTGGCATGCCTGGGACCATCTTATCCAGGACCATGACCCGACCAAGGCGAACTACGGCAATGTCTCGAAACATCCTGAGAGACTGAACCTGAACTATCCCCCGCTCAAGATCTCGGACTGGATCCATGCGAACACTATCAAATACAACGCAGACCTGGACCAGATAATGATATCCAGCAGGCATTTCAGCGAGTTCTGGATAATCGACCACAGCACCACAACTCAAGAAGCTGCTGGGGAGACCGGCGGACTTCGTGGAAAGGGCGGAGGGCTTCTCTATAGGTGGGGAAACCCTGCAGCCTATGACTGCGGGAACGGGTCCGACCAGAGGCTTTTCAGCCAGCATGATTCCCAATGGATCCCTGAAGGATGCCCGGGCGAAGGTAAGATCATCGTTTTCAACAATGGAAATGACAGGCCAGGGAAGGAACGATCGTCCATCGAGGTGGTCGTCCCGCCTCTGGACATGTATGGTAATTACACTCGTACCACTGCTGCTTTTGGTCCGAAGGAAGCGAACTGGAGCTACATGATGGACATCTTCTCTGGGTTCATCTCCGGGGTCCAGAGGCTTCCGAACGGGAACACGCTCATCTGCTGTGGCCCCCAAGGATACCTGTATGAGGTCGATGATCAGAAGCAGAAGGTCTGGGAATGGACCAATCCTTTCCACGATACAGGTTTCAACAACCGTGTTTTCAAGGCCAGACGTTACTACCCTCCAGCGGTGGAGCCTATTCCTACGGTCAAGGTCCTCGAGGATGTACCTTACGAGATCGACCTTACCCCTTACATCTCCGACCCGGACACTGCCGTGAAGTATCTACAGCTCTTATCCTCGAACCCGCATGTTGAGATAGATGATATGACTCTCAGGCTCCTTTACTCCAATAAAGTGTCCACCGACATCATCAAGGTCGAGGTAAGGGACGGCATATTCAACACATCTTTCGAGCTGTCAGTAGAGGTAGAGTTCGTGGACGATCCTCCTGTGATCGCTCCCGTTCCGACACAGTATTGTGTGGAGGACGTCACACACATCATTTATCTGAGATCCTTCGTGCTCGACATAGATACTCCCTGGGACCAGCTGATCCTCGAGACAGACTCGATCTATGCCCAGGTCGAAGGGTTGAAGCTTTTCCTCACATATCCAGAGGGGGTTCTGACAGACACTGTGTATGTTAAGGTCCTTGACGGCAACAACAGCGTGAACCTGTCCTTCGACGTGGTCGTGGGCCAGCTCAATGATCCGCCAGTGATCATGGACATACCAACCCAGAATTGTACCGAGGATGAGGCCCATATCCTGGACCTTGGTCCGTACATCAATGATACCGATACGGACCTGGACGAGCTTGTGTTATCGGTCACATCTACCTACGTCACGGTGAACGGACTAGTTCTGACGATGGAATATCCAGAAGGGGTCCTGTCAGACATCATCAACGTTTCAATCGTAGATGGCGTGAACGTATCCTATGTCGAGATCGCGGTGGTCGTGCAGCCTGTGAACGACCCACCAGTGTTGAACTTCCCACCCCAGGTCAATGCGACCGAGGACGTGACCCTGTCGTTGAACATCTATGACATGCTGGACGATCCTGACACTGCGGGATCTGACCTGTCCATACAGACCGATTCCATGTTCGGAATCGTCGATGGGTTGTTCCTTCATCTTGTGTATCCAGAAGGGGTCCTGAGGGACCTTGTGACGATAGAGGTCGTAGATGACGAGCACATCGTTAAGGGTGAGCTTCTTGTGAATATCATTGCTGTCAATGACCCTCCCGTCAACCTTGGGTTCTCGATGGTCCGCCAATCCCAGTTCGACCGGAACATCACTTTGGTCGCCCACGCCGCCTCTGACCCTGACAGCGACGACCTTGAGTACCTCTGGGACCTGGGTGATGGTAATACAGCCAACGGGTCCATCGTGGAACATGAGTATGCTCTGTCAGACATCAACAGGACCTACACCGTGAGCTTGATCGTAAGCGATGGAGAGCTCTCTTCCGCTCAGATCGACAAGCAGGTCGATGTCATCGTTGCACCACCTGAACCAATCATAAAAGATGATGAGGTCAAGGACAATACAAGTGCACCAGTAGGTAATACCACCGAGCCAGAGGACAATGCTACGACCGAGGATGATGGGTCGGTATCCAATGCAACATACTCCATGATCGTCGGTGCGACCGCCGTGGTGATAGCTGTTCTGGCGATCATGCTCGTATTGGTCATTGTTATGGACCAGGTGGAAAAAAGGACTGAAGTGAAGAAGGACAAGAAAGGCACAAGATAGTCCTCCCTCAAGTCCGCAAGACCCAATGAATTAAAACCTATACTATCATCAATGGCCGGGTGCCTTGATGTTCCGCTCTGTACTAATCTTGCTAGCTGTCCTTTTGCTTTTGAGTATTGGTTCTGTCTCTCTCATTACAGCTGATGAGGGTTCAACCCTGTCCAACACACCGTCGACCAGATATCCCAACACCGACGCGGAGAAGGGATATACCCTGGTTTGTCCAATGCCCATGACAAAGTCCTATCTCATCAATGATACTGGCGAGGTCATGAACACCTGGTCAAGCGGCTACCAGCCAGCCCTGGGTGGCTATCTGATGGACAATGGCAACTTGGTCAGGACCGCAGACCATCGGAATGGGGTCCTGGCAAGAGGTGGCGGTGTGGAGATATACGACCGCTATGGCACTCAGGTATGGAACTTCACCTGGGGAGGTATGACCACCCCCATGCATCATGATATCGAGCCCATGCCGAACGGGAACATCCTCATCATCTACAAAAGCAACATCATGACAACAGACCTTGTTGCTGCTGGAAAGAACCCTTCAATGATCACAAATGGCCATATCATCACAGAATCGGTCATGGAGGTCAAGCCAACTGGTCTCACGACTGGTGACATCGTCTGGGAATGGCACGCCTGGGACCACATAATCCAGGAATACGACAATGGAAAGACCCACTACGGTGATGTCTCTGCAAACCCCCAGAAGTTAGATGTCAATTACCCTGATGATAGTAATTCGGATTGGATCCACTTGAACGGTGTGGATTACAACGAGGAGCTGAACCAGATAATGCTCTCAAGCCGAAGGTTCAATGAGTTCTGGGTCATCGACCACAGCACTAACACAACTGAGGCTGCAGGTTCAACTGGTGGTGACAGGGGTAAGGGTGGAGATATCCTGTACCGTTGGGGCAACCAGGAGGCCTATGACCAGGGAACCTCCGCGAACAAGATCCTCTATTCGAATCACGATGCCCAGTGGATCCCTGAAGGATATCCTGGCGAGGGTAACGTCCTGATATACAACAATGGCAACAACAGACCAGGTGGTGCGGAGTCGACCATCGAAGAGATGGTCCCTGATATCGACACCACCGGTAACTACACACTGACATCAGGTGTGTATGGTCCATCCGCACCGCTTTGGACATACGACACAGGTGAGTTCTGCGGCTCCATCTCCGGTTGCCAGCGTCTTCCGGACGGCAATACTCTGATATGCCTTGGTACTCTGGGCGAACTTGTTGAGGTCAACAAGGCCAAGCAGATCGTATGGCAGTGGAAGAACCCCTATCCGACCGCTGGGTCCGATAACAAGGTGTTCAAGGTCAGAAGGTACTATCCACCAGTGCTGAACCCTGTCCCGAAGATAATGGCCACAGAGGATATGCCAGGTACCTTCAACATCTCCACCTACATCAACGACACGGACACGCCGATGCATCATATCGATATCGTGGATGATTCTCCGTATGTTGTGGTGAACGGGACAACGCTCGAGCTACTGTATCCAGACGGTGTCCTTTCGGACACTATCGAGCTCGATGTGAGCGACGGGGTCTCCACAGATAACGCCACCATCCAGGTCACGGTGACCCCTGTCAACGATGCCCCTATCAACAATGGGTTCACGTTCGTTCAGGACGGTGTCAACTTCACGTTCACAGCCAACCTGGCCACGGACATCGACAGCACCACATTGGAATATGAATGGTTGTTCGGTGATGGAAATAATGGAACAGGAAAGGTCGTGGATCATTCATTCTTCCATTACAACGATACCTACAAGGTCACCTTGATAGTCACTGATGGAGATCTGGATTCTGATCCAGCATCGCAGAACGTCACTGTGAACGTGACCTCTTCTGGTGGTTCTGATGGAGGAGATGGAGGCTCCGATGGTGGCGATGGTGGCTCGGATGGTGGTTCTACCGATGGCGGTTCCACCGATGGTGGTGGTCCTTCCACAGATGGAACTGATGGTGGGATGCCTGGTCAAAAGGTTGAGCCGGACAACACCCCAGTGATAATGATGGCTGGATTGGCAGCTGCTGTTGTCATCATCCTTGTGCTTCTCGTTGTCGTGGTCATCGTGGTCGTTGTGGTCCTGGTGTTCAAGGGGAAGCCAGGGGATGAAGTGGATGAAGCGCCTGTGCCTCAGCCTGAGGAGACACCTGTGGTGGACGAGGGTGTGGTGGAGGATCCTGGGATGCCTGAGAAGGGGGTAGTGGAGGATCCGTGTATGCCTGAGGATGAGGGGACAGAGGAGGATCCCGGTTTGCCTGAGGATGAGGTGGGGGAGGAGCCGGTGGAGGGAGAGGGACTGGA
>JANQNL010000127.1 GCA_028279585.1 Thermoplasmatota archaeon | reverse complement strand
ACACACCACTGGACGGTGAGATCTCTTGACCTGTCCACATGAAGGCCCACATCGCACACCTCGAACCTACAGTCGTCCATCTGGAAGTCTGTACTGTAGTTCATGAAAAGACCCCATGGCATGGTCCGCATGATGCAGTTGACCATTAGGCCGTTGACCGTGTCGTTGAGCCTATTGCCGTAGGTTAGGTCATGTGACTCGTAGTTGTAGATGTTCAGCGTGTCAATCCCAACACCGATTATCCCTGTCTCCAGGTCCTTACAGACCACCCGGTCGATGGTAATGAGGTCTGAGTTCTGGATATTGAGACCTGCTGTAACATTATCAAAGTATAGGTCTGTCAGCTGGATGTTCGAAGAGTCGATGAGCCTCACACAGGTCATACCTTCGGCTCGGGTTGCCAGTGTCAAGGATGAGTCAGTTGTTATGTTATGGATATTGACGATGTCGGAGCCTATCACCAACACCATTGGGTTCAGCCAGCCGTTGAAAGTGATCCTATCGACCTCGGCGTTGGTGACCTGGTTGAGCCAGACACCCGAGGAACAATCAATGTAAACTCTGGAAACCTGCAGGCCGTTTATCGGTCCTGCTGTCGTAATTCCCCAAGCACCAGCGGTTATGTTCGTATCGATGATGGAACAACTGTTCGCCCTAACGTCCACAGTCCCTATGAGGGACCAGTTGCAGATCACATTGACATCCCGTAGGCCAGCACCATCACCTACAAGTGTGAAGACGGGTGCCGGGGCGATGACATCGGGTTTGTCGTTGGTATCCACACCCACTACAACATGACCTGCCTGGAGCTGGGCACCGCCCATGTAGACACCTGATGGCGCAAAGATGTTGGCTCCATTGGCACCAAGGTGGGTTACTGTGGTGTCGAAACGTGCGAACCTGTAGGAGTCGTGATCGTTGTAGATAGGGCACATAGGGGCGGTATCTGTGACGATACCGTCGCTGTAGGATGTGTCCCCGAAACCGTCCCCAGCCATATCCTGGCCGGTGTACTGGGACCAGTAATTGTACATGTAATTGGACCCAGCCATGGACCCATCATAGATGTCGTCGTTCTCGTTGGAGATCCAGTTGTAACGCCAGATATTGTTGGTATCATATCCAGTATGGATCCCGTTGAAGTTGTAAGAGACCGAGCAGAACCTGAAGTGATTGGATGTAGTGAAACCTTCGAGGTACACTCCATAATTGTAATGATGGTCGAACTTGCAGTTCTTGAACGTGTTGTTCCACACACCCTCTTCGCGCAATCCCCATGGAGACCAGGTAGACTCGACATACCTGAACCGGTTCATCATCCCCTGATACAGGAAAATGTCGGTGTGACCGGTCTCGTTGATGGTGAGGTTCTCCACCGTGTAATCATACATCTGCCAGCCATAGAGTGCATACTGGGCGTAGTTTATGGTGACGTTCTTGATGCATCCAGACCATGAGTTGTAGATGGTCAGGCCCCGATAGTATCCAGCCCAGGCGAACGCGTCATTGCCTGTCATGGTGATCGGATTAGCCTGGGTCCCGTTCATGTAGATGGCACCAGAGACGTTCAGCTCTGTGCCGGCATTGAACCGAACCTCCACACCAGCATCGATATGGAGCGAGGTGGGGACATTGGCATTGGCCGTTACCACGATGGGGCTCATTGCCAGGGTCCAGTGCTGGCCCCCGACGTTGCCCGAAACGTTCACACCCTGGGCCGTATCCCCTGGACCGAATGGTACTGCCAGGAAGATGACCAGGGATACTAGAAGTATCAGGAGGACGACGTAGCAGTTCCTCCTGGTCCTTGCACCTACGCGTTCAGATGCGGCGGTGGACATGAACGTGCACTATCTAAGAGGTGATATATAGATATTGCATCTCAAACCGTGCACACTACGGTCCGGGCACCAAATTACCAGACCATTTCATTCCAATGTACATTAATGATGAATATGACGCAAAAGGGTCTATATTGACACAAAATGTGACTATAACCCCCAAACCCTAAATAACAGGGACCTGCATTTTTTGCTCATGAGCCGAGTTGTTCTCCTGGCACTTTTGATCTGTTCCCTGCTTGTCATCCCCGTAGCCATGGCCGGGGTCGACCCTGACGGACCCGAGCAGGATACCGTGGACCTCCAGGAGGAACTTGGCAAGCTCTGGAGACCAAGCCAAGACCAGGGCACGTACGAGGAGTACATGGCCGGACGACCGGACGTCCCTTTCGAGTATACTGTCCACACACCGATGACAAGGTCGGACGATGTGATGAAGCGAACAGTCCTGGTCATCGTGGACACTACACTTCATGCTCTCATCTCCACGGACGTCACTACCTACACTACTGACCTTTCCAACGCTGGCTACTCCCCCATCCTGATAACCATGTCTGGAGGGACTGCAGAGAACCTCAAGTCCACAATCAAGGGCTACGATGACGACGACCACGAGCTCATCGGTGCGGTCCTTATCGGTGACCTGCCAGCAGCCTGGTATTATCATGAGTACGACTTCAGCGGTTCCGATACTTTCCCATGCGACCTGTTCCTGATGGACCTGGATGGGACCTGGACCGATTCTGACACGGATGGAAAGTATGACGACCATTCAGATGGGACCGGCGACACGAAGCCTGACATCTTCATCGGCAGGATCGATGCATCCAATATTCCAGGGACCGAGAGCACAGTGACCAAGAACTACCTGGCAAAGACACATAAGTTCTGGACAGGCCAGATGACAAGGTCCGGCAGGGGATTGACCTACACGGACCATGACTGGGCTGGAGGTTACAGCTTCAACCACGACATCGGCAACGCTTATACGACCTACGACAACTATGCCTGGCCATCTGTAGACAAGACCGATTACATGACCAACAGGGTCCCCAACTCCAGTTACGAGTTCATCCAGCTGTCCTGCCACTCTGGCCCGACCACCCACTACTTCCACACAGGTGGAAATACAGGCTCCAACGCGATCAGGGCTGCAGGCCCAGAGGCACAGTTCTACAATCTATACTGCTGCTCTGGTGCCCGGTGGACCTCCTACAACTGTCTTGGTAACGCATACATCATGAACACCGGCACGGACTCCCTTACGTCCACCGGAAGCGCCAAGACCGGGTCCATGCTCTACTTCAGCCAGTTCTACACTCCACTTGGTAACGGCTGTTCCTTCGGTGAGGCCTTCAGGCAGTGGTTCTGCTCCCAGGCCCCATACGAGGACTCCACAGATGGATACAACGACATCAGCTGGTTCTACGGAATGACCGTCCTTGGCGACCCGTTCCTCATACCGATCAGACCATCCACGGTGTATGTTGATGATGACTACACGCCTGACACACCAGGTTGGGACGGGGACAGGTTCGGAGACATCCAGACCGCCCTTGGCAGGGTTGGGGACGCTGGTACCATACACGTTCTTGCAGGTCAGTATGAAGGACCGGTCTTCATCAACAGGTCCGTTTCCATCCTCGCAGCCGACAACGTTTTCCTCGAGGGAGACAACGACACAACGGTCCTGGCCATCGGCGGGGATGATGTTCTCATCGAGAACTTCAACATCCGAGGCATGACCGCTGCGAACCCTCGAGACGGCATATGGGTCTCGGGAGACAACGTCCACCTCAAGGACAATACAATCGATGATTGCGATATTGCCATCTATACTTCCTATTCCTACGGCTTGAAAGCCACTGGCAATACAATGGAGATGGGCGGTATCTTCATCAACAACACAGGAAGCGATGACCTTGCATCCTTCTCCATCGATAGTTCCAACCAGCTGGATTCGAGCTCTGTCCACTTCAGAAAGAACCTCACGGACCACAAGGTCCCAGCAAGTGTGGGCCAGGTCATATTGGTGAACTGCACCAACACATCCATCGACAAGATGTCCATGTCAGACGTCTACGCTCCGATCATTCTACTGGATAGTCCTGGAACAACAGTGACAGACTCGAACCTTTACGACAACCACATCGGTATCGAGGTCTCCAGTTCCGACGTGACCATCTCGAACAACGAGTTCACGAACAACTCTCTATGGGGTGTCAGGGTGAACATCGGATGCTCGAACGTCAATGTCTATCACAACAACTTCTACGATAACGGAGAGGGAGGTGCACAGGCCTTCTGTGGCGCTCCTGGCAATCTTTTCGACCAGGGTTCGGAAGGGAACCACTGGAACGACTGGACAAGCCCAGACTCGGACGGCAACGGCATCGTCGATGTCGAGTATGGTATACCAGACCTTCTTGGTATGACCGATAGGTTCCCGCTCGTCTACCCATTCGGAACACCGATCATCAAGGGTGTGCCGAACAACACGGTCTATGAGGATACTCTGTATATATGCGAGTTCGAGGCTGGAATGACCGAGGACACTCCGACCTGGACCCTGGATACGGCCGCGGACTTCCTGTTCATCCACCCCAATGGAACTCTGACAGGGACCCCAGACAATGAGGATGTGGGTACCTGGACCGTCAACATCACGCTTTCTACTGTCAAGGGCTCCAATGAGCTCTCCTTCGAGCTGGAGGTCATCAACGTCAACGACGCACCGATCATCGAGCCCAAGGGCAAGCTCCTTCTCGATGAGGACATCCCGTTCGCATACACATTCAAGGCCAACGACGTTGACCCCACTGGGGATATCCTGACCTGGAGCATGGTCGGGGACTGTGAGTTCCTGGAGCTTGACCCAATGAGCGGGGAACTGTCTGGCACTCCAGGTAACGAGCATGTGGGAAGTTGGTGGATCAATGTCACCGTTGATGATGGTAATGGAGGCACGGACGATCTGAACCTCACTGTGGACGTCCTCAACGCCAACGATGCACCTGTCATCGGCATGGAGCCAGTGCTGTTCTGTCCAGAGGATTCCTTGTTCGAGCTGGTTTTGAACGCCACGGACCTGGACCCGACCAACGACACCCTCAGCTGGATGATGGACTCCAACGCATCGTTCCTCAAGCTCTACAAGCTCCTGGGGGTAGTCAACGGCACCCCGGACAATGACGATGTGGGAAAGTATTATGTTAACTTGACCGTGGACGATGGTCGTGGTGGGACCGACTGGTTCTACTTCACCTTCGTCGTAAACAACACCAACGATGCTCCATACGACGCCTCGATAACACACGATGCAGAGTATGTAGAGCTTGAGAACTTCGCGGTCACAGCCACTGCATCGGATGTCGATCTGAAGCATGGGGACGTCCTGACCTACACCTGGTCCATCAATGGGACCCAGATGGGTCTTGGTGATACACTGATCCTAAACCTGGAAGCCGGTCAGCACACATTGGTCCTGAACGTCTCGGACACTAGTGGGGGATACACGGTCGTATCCACTATCATCAATGTGGTCGAGGCTACTCCGATCGTTGTGGACGGTGGGGATGGAGGATCTACTGATGGGGGAGATGGTGGGGACGGTGGGTCCACAGACGGTGGGGATGGCACGGATGGTGGGGATGGTTCTGATGGAACAGACGGAACTGATGGGACGGATACTGGTTCGAACCCTGTCTTTGCAGGTGCTGTCTGCACGGGCCTCATCATCGTTGTGGTGGTCATTATCCTTCTGGCCATCATCGTCGTTGTGGTCGTTATCCTGATGATCAGGCGCAAGAACCTGGCTGATGATGGTAGTTACGATGACCATTATCCAGAGGATGAGGGATACGACGACTACGACGATGGCTATGATGACGGTTACGACGATTACGACGACCAGGACGAGTACTACGATGATGAAGACGACTATCCTCCACCACCACCAGAGGACGAACCATTGACGGACTGGGATCCTATCGAATCTGACGATTCTTCGGATCTTTCGGGACGTTACCCTCAAGAGGACTCCGAGGAAGAAACCGTAGAAATGGAATGGGAGGATGAAGAGGATGACGATGATGCCTCAGAAGACTTCCTAGACTGGGACTGAGATATCCTATTGTTCCATTAATCTATAAATACGACCAGCCGAATCGTAACTTCGGTGCCCGTATGAGGTCGAAGGTCGTCATCTCGATATTACTGCTTGTTGTGCTGATCATATCTGGGGTCAGTGCATTCATACCCGTGACAGCAGATGACGAGGGTACACGCTGTGTGGGTGGATCATGCGGGGATGGGGAGGCATCCACTCTCCAGCCATCACCTTCAGACATCTACCTACCCAACAAGGCCGCCTTCGCCGAGTCCCCCAAGGAACACCGCGTTATGCCGATCTACACTGGCATAATCGACGAGGCGAACATAGCGGACATGGAGGACCACGAGGTCGGTGGTCTGGTGGTCAACAGCTGGCAGTGGAACGATACGCTCATGGCACAGGCCGAGTCCTACAACTGGACCGTCTGGGTCAACGACTATTACATGTATCCAAGCGGGAACGCGAACCCCCATGGTGGCGTCCATGAAACCTTCTGGAACCCAGGGTTTGAGACATCGAAGCTCGGACTCTGGCCGGATGGTTGGATCTGGAGCTACTACGATTGGCCTAATTACGACACCACTGGAGCCCAGGCTCGCACCGGAACGGATGCTATAGCTTGCGACGACATGAACCAGTTCTTCTGGCCGTTCGGTGTCATCCCTGGTGAGACCTACAACATCTCTGCATGGGCCAGAGGTGACCCTGGCACGACGCACGGCAGGCTCATCATGCTCTGGTACAACATCGACTCCCTCATCCACATGAACATCACTGTCTACCCGGTTTCAACTAACTGGGAGAAGAGGTACATCCAGGCCGAAGCACCTCCAGATGCTACAGCCTGTCGGATGATAGTTGCAGGCCATGAGAGCAAGAAGCTGGTCTGGTTCGACGATGTGATGGTGCGGAGGATGAACTCCTCGGCCACCAATATGATAGTCAATCCCAGTCTGGAGACCGATATCGAGCCCGATGGGACCCCGGATGGATGGAGCGAGAGCAATACGCCAACATACGATGAGAGTGGCACGAACGCTCACACTGGAACGGACGCTGCTTTGGTGGATGTTAGCAACGCATACCTCCAGATACACCCTGTCAAGCCTGGCACGGATTACTATTTCGGAGAATGGGTCAAAGGTACCACTGGAACCGAGTTGGCACAGCTCGCGATACTATGGCTCAACGAGACCTACCAGATGAACGGGTTCTCGAACACCGTGTTCCAGGCATCTACTACCTACACATGGCAGGACATGAAAATCATGGCACCTCTCAATGCATCGTACGCTGCACCAGTTCTGGCATCGGCATCCTTGGACTCCGTGTTCATCGATGATGTGGTCTTCATGGAGGAGGACCCGCTCAACTACGGCGTGAGCCGCGGACCTGTCCTGGACGGTCATCCAGAGCTGGAAGCTCAGGGCCTGTACTATGCCCATGAGGACGTTACTGCTCCGGGGACAGTGAACCTGACACTGCCATATGGGAACACCATATCGGTGGTCGCATGTCCGTTATCACTTGATGGCAGCGTAGACGTCCACGCACCAACCGATCTGTCCTCATTCGTTGTCAATGGAACTCTGACCTGGAGCCCGCTTGTTGGCTCATGGAAGGTCATGGCCTTCACCATCGACATCCTATACAACGGAACCGAGGTGGACCCGGCCATCACCAACATGCACCAGATCAATGTGATGAACCCCAACGCTGTCTCGAGCTTCCTCACTCATATGCATGAGAACACCATCCGAGCCGAGCACGGCCAGTACTTCGGAGATATGATCCAGGCTACCTTCACGGACGAGGTCTCGAACATGGCAGCATGGTTCCTCGAAGACATGCCATACCCGGTTGTGGCTTGGGTGCATGACGAGGTCAATGGCCACTACCTGAACGAAACATTCCAGGACCTTCATGGTTACGATATCATCGACTACCTTCCAGCACTGTTCAACGACGTAGGAGCAAGCACAGGCAAGTATCGGTGTGACTTCTACAACACCACAGGATGGCTCCAGGGCCAGACCTATTACAAGATGAACGGCGACTGGTGTGAGAACAATGGCATCAACTTCTCTGGTCACTTACTGGCAGAGGACCACATACTCCATCAGATAGCATTCTATGGCGATGTCTACGAGTCCATCCAGCACATGGGCTATCCCGGCATAGATGCTTTGATCAGGGTTGCTGGGGAGATGGACACAGAAGTCATCGTCCCCAAGCTGGCCGCCTCTGCAGCTGTCATGTATGACAAGGAACACGTGATGACCGAGTACTCGGTGGCATCCACGTCCATGAACTACAGGAACATGAGCGCGGTTGCGAACTGGCAGATGGTCCAGGGCGTGGACATCGTCACAAGCTTTTCCTTCTACAGAGGAGTGGTTCCAAAGGAGGAGCTGCAGAACCATTCCAAGCATGTAGGAAGGACCGGCTATATGATGAACCAGGGTGAATACAAAACGGACATCGCGGTCCTGTATCCGACCACGACGTTCCAGGCCGAGTACACTCCTTCCACTGCCCAGATCTGGAACCTGGACGCGTTCACTGGCAATCAGCATGACAGGTCGTTCACGAACCTGACCAAGGAACTGCAGCGGAACCAGCTCGACTTCATCTACGTGGACGATGTATCCATGGAGAGGATGATCATCGAGGAGAACGGTGGAACACCGGTCCTGCATCATCCATTGTCTGGCCAGCGCTTCAAGGTCCTGATCATTCCAGAGATGTTCTTCATACAGAACGATACTCTGGCCATAATAAACGAGTTCTACAACTCCGGTGGGACCATCTTGGCAGTGGGTGACCTACCGTACGGGTCCGCTGAGCATGGCGAGGACAACGAGGTCATCAACCTCATCGACGACATCTTCAATCCCCAGGACGTCCCAGGCTCTGGCTACAAGGTCATGGAGAGCGACCTGGGTGGAAAGGCCATCTGGATCGTTGGAGATGTGACCGAGGTGACCAACGCGCTGAATGAACACATGGACCTCGACATGGTCATCGAGGACGGACCGGACGAGTTTATCTGGTATTCCAAGCGCGATGATGTTGGCTTCAGCTCTTACTTCCTGATAAACAACAATGCTTCAGACCATACCCATGAGATCAGTTTCAGGTGCCAGGGAGACCCACAGGCATGGTATCCGGATAACGGAACCGTGGTGGACATCACAGGCTTCACCTACGACCCGGAAACCGGGTATACGACCATCCCAGACCTCACGGTCCATGGGTTCTCCTCTGTGTTCGTGGTGTTCGTCAAGCCTGTGTTGAACCTGGTCCTGGAAGACCAGACCATCATACCGATGTCCCCCAACGTTGGAGACATGCGCTACTTTGCAGCTCGTGTTTATAACATAGGCCACGGCATGGCATCCAACGTCTCAGTGTTCCTATACAACGGGAACCCGAACACGGACGGGGAGCTCATCGACGGTCCGTTCTATGTGTCCGTGACACCAGGTGTCCAGACCAAGGTGGACATGGAGTGGGACACCACCGGCGATGCTGGCGACAACGAGCTCTGGGCGCTTGCGTGCATGGGATGGAGCGGTTGCATCATGACCAACCTTTCCATGTATGTGAACTCGCCACCAGTACCTGTGATCAATGCTTCAGATAACAATGTGCTAACTGGTGTGGAGATCACTTTCAATGGGAACCTTTCCACAGATGTGGACGGGCCTGATCTGAACTACACATGGGACCTGGGAGATAACACCACAGCGTTCGGTGTGCTTATCACCCATTCGTACTCTGATGACGGGGAATACAATGTCACCCTGAGCGTGATGGACGACAACCTCGTGACCGTCAGCACGAACAAGATCATCACCATTCTCAATAGGGCACCGACCGCTTCGTTCACTCACTCAGTGTCACAGTTCACAGATGGCTCCAGGAACCTGGACATCTTCGAGGCAGCCAATGACACTGACCTAGACGGGACCCTGGTCAACTACACATGGGACATGGGTGATGATACCACGTTGTACGGACAGATGGTCGATCACGACTATGCCACACCTGGCAACTTCACCGTGAACCTGACCGTCACCGATGATGATAGCGGCATGGGATACTACGAGGAGATCATCGTCGTTGATAACGACCCTCCATACAATTACCAGGAGTACGTCTTCTTCGGTGATGTGACCACCATCTTCGAGTTCAACATCACTATCATGGACAATGATGGAGAGGTCGTGGAATGGTTCTGGGACTTCGGTGACGGCACCAATTCCACCGATAAAGTTCCGACCCACCAGTACAATGACGATGGCATCTACAACGCCACAGGCAGAGGCAGGGACGACTGGGGTGACTGGGGGCCAGATGTGCATATCAAGGTCACGGTAGAGAACCTTGGGCCATCAGCAGCCATAAACTCCTCGAACACGACCATCAAGGAGGACGACCTGATATTCCTCGATGCTCTGAACTCCACAGACCCAGATGATGACCTGGACGAGCTGACGTTCCACTGGGACCTTGGAGATGGGAACACATCGGACCTCATCGAGCTGAACCATTCCTACGAGGAGGAAGGGGACTATCGCATCATCCTCACGATCACTGACGATGATGGGGCAAGTTCGAACACATCCATCCTGGTCCGCGTAGACAAGAAGGACGAAGGTGGGAGTGGAGGTGGAGGTGGGACCAACCCTCCAGTTCAAGATGGAGAGGATGGCCAGGATAACACTTCTTTCGTTGTCATGGCTGTTATCATGGGTGTTGCAATACTCCTTGTCGGAGCGGTATTCATCGCTATCTTCCTGTTCGTTACCATGAAGAACAAGCAGGATGCTGAGCATCAAGATGATGAGGATGAAGAGATCGTAGCGGGACCCACAGCGGACTCGTCCGAGAAGGAACTGGCCCTCATACATCAGGAGCTCATGCAAGAGGACCAGCTGGAAGAGGCTGCCAAGGAGGACGAGGAGCTCGAAGAGGTGGATGAGGAGATGGAGGAGGACATCGAGGAGTCCCAGGATGGCGTGGAGGTCTGGGAGGCTGCAGGTTCTGAGGCTGCACACGAAGAGGTAGCTGAAGAAGAGGAGGAGGAAGAGGAGCCAGAGGACTACGACGAAGAGGAGTTCGAGGACCCCGATGACGACATCCTTCTACCTGACGACCTCACCGATGATGAGGAATGGGATGATGATTGAACACATTCACATCATCTATGCCCAACAGTTGGTCAATGTCGTTGCCGCAAACGGAAAAAGCACGCAACAAACATCAAATAAGACCTAGTTCTATCTATTTGTCACGTGGAGCTGCTCTGGTCCGCCGGTTGTACCAATCTTCTAATATAGAAGTAATGGAACACAGGACCATGCGAGTGGGGGAAATGGTATGAGACCAACCACCAAATTAATTAGTGTTCTGCTTGTCCTGGGACTGTGTATCGCCGGCCTCGCTGGGTTCGATAGGATCTCCAGCTTTGAGGTACTGGACATCGCCTCAGGCGAGCTCACCAATGAGACCGCCTTAGGATATCGTTCTACGATCACGATCACCAGCAATGGTGAGTACACAGGGGCAAATGGCGTCGTTGATGGTGCTGGAACCCAAGGGGACCCATACATCATCGAGAACTGGACCATCAACGCTTCCGGGACCAATTCGATAACGATCTCAAACACCAATGCGTACGTGGTCATCAGGAACTGCTGGTTGAGGGGATACAACACACAATATGGAGTGTCTCTCAACACTGTGGACAATGTGATCATCGAGCATTGCAGGTTCTCGAACCTCAATACGGCAATATACCTTCAAACCGTGGACAACTTGCTCCTTGCAGACAACAACGTCACAGTTTGTTCGACTGGATTCAACCTACGAACTTTGACAAATGGTGAGGTTCGGAACAATACGATAACTGGGATGTTGATGACAGGCATATCCATGTGGAACAGTGCTGGAAATGACCTGATCAACAACACTATCTTCGATGTCGGGCAACATGCCGTCTCACTGACAGGAAGCTCCAACTCCAACGTGTTCTATAAAAACAATATTACAGACAGCAATAACAATGGATTCAACATCATTTGGTCCAATTCGAACGAGCTGTTGTACAATCGGATCTCAATGACTGCCAATGCTATCTCCTTTAATCAGGCAGACAATAGTCTCATCAAAGGGAATAATATCTCTGACACGAACAATGGCGTCCAGGTATGGTGGTGTGATGGAACGACCGTTGATGGGAACAACCTAACCGACTGTTCGAACGGGATCTACGCATGGAGTGGAAATGTCATCACAATAGACGATAACAACATCACTATGACCACCACCGGAATATTGTTGAACCAGGTAACATCAGCAAGCTTGTCTGGAAATAACATGACCGATACTGGGATACTATTTTACGGAATAGCTATAGGTCACTATAACACCCATACCATCGATACAACGAACGAGGTGAACTGGAAACCAGTTCGTTTCTACAAGGACCAGTCTGTTGCTGTTTCTGTGCCTGCCGATACAGGACAACTGATCTTTGCGAACTGTCAGAACCAGTTGATCGAGGACCTCAACCTTAGCTCCAATTTCATCGGGGTCCTTATGGGTTGGTGCTCATCATCAACGATCCGGAACTGCGATCTCGATGACCAGGTCTACGGCGTATATCTCCATGGCTCTGATGACATCCTGGTCCATAACAACAGCTGCGATGGTCAGAAGGGAACGGGGGTCTACCTAGCATATACAGATTTCACTCGAATACAGAACAATTCATGCAACTGGAGCCAGGATTATGGGGTTTTCATGACCACCCAGTGCAACGATAATATCATCAGGAACAACACCTGCATTGGAAATATGGACCGTGGGATCTATCTGAGCACAGCGATCCGTATCCGCAACTTTAACAACACCATAGCGTGGTCAGAAACTGGTATATACCTCAATTCTGCAACATCGGCCGTAATGAGGAATAATACTATCCACAACTGTTCAAAACAGGGGATCTACATCTACAATTCGCAGACGACAAAATCATACGACAACCATCTTGAGATGTGTGGATTTGCTATGGGCGGTTTCGTTCTTGCAGCTTATAATACCCAAAAAATTGATGCAACGAACACAGTAAATGGTAGACCGGTTCGATACGTATGCAATTCCACAGGGGAGACCGTTCCCACAAATACTGGTCAGATGCTGATCGTAAACAGCGATTTGGTCATTGCAAACGACATCAATTGCTCCAACGCTTCAATGGGAGTGGTGTTCGCTTACTCCACATTTTGTGTGTTGGGAAATATCTCCTGCAACGATAACTGGTATGGAGCCTATGTCTCGACATCATCAGAGAACAACTGGATCTACAACAGTACCTTCTTGAGGTGTGAGAGAGGCATCTATTCTTACTTCAATGGACCCAACCGATATACCAATAACATTGCGATGGACAATAATATAGGGATCTATATCCAGTGGGGAACAGGAAAAACGATCATCGAGAACAATACTTGCCATATCAACGACCAATATGGCGTATCTATCCTTTCTAACTCTGGAAATCTGATCATGAACAATAGTCTTCAGGACAACATGTGGGCAGGCCTTCATCTAACACAGTCCAGCACGAACATCATCGACGATAACACGATCTACGGGACCGTTGCTGGTCATGGGATGTTCCTGAACTTCACATGTGACGATAACGTCATTGGCAACAATACCATCCAGTCCAACTCAGCCAATGGAATCACCCTCTATATGAGCGATCTCAACATCATCACGGACAACATCATCGATGGTAACGTTGCTGGCATCAATATGTATTCGAACTCGAACACTAACACTGTCGGTAACAATACCATCGACCAGAACAATGTTGGTATCAACTGCTCCGGATCAACTGGAGCATGGGTCCACAACAACTCCCTCTACCTCAACGACATCGGAATCATCGGATGGTCCGTATCCTCTATGACAACTGAGTATAACCATGTCGAGGACTGCTCGATGTATGGAGTGTGGTACAAATGGTCCACCTGGAACATAGTGAAGAACAACACCATCGAGCTTTGTGGTCTCGCTGGTCTGTTCCTAAACGGATCTGTGACCATGATGGTCCACAACAACACCTTCCCAGACTGCGGAATTCTGATAAGTGGCCTGATGAGCAAGTGGAACAGCCACTTCATCCAGGACACCAACACCGTTGATGGAAAACCAGTGCTCTACTACAAGAACACCTTCGCATTCTCCCCACCCCAAGGTGCTGGACAGGTGATCCTGGCAAACTGTTATGACTTCACTGTAGCACGTCAGGTGCTCACCAACGGAACTGCGGGTGTGCTCATAGGGTACTGCACTGATTCCACTGTCTGGAACGTCACCACAGACAACAACAGGTATGGGATGTACGTTGCAGGTGGAACCGATCTGATCATGACATTCAACAGTACGTTCAGCAACAATGATGTGGGTGTGTACCTCGAAGATTCTGTGGACAATACGTTCTACAACAACATCTTCGACAACCCAACGAACTATCAACTCTCCAACGCCGATGACAACAACTGGAACATAACCAAGGAACCAGGACTTAACGCCATCGGCGGCGATAACCGCGGTGGCAATTACTGGAACGACTACCTAGGAGAGGATACCGACGGAGATTGGCTCGGAGATACACTGATACCACATGGTCCAGGAGACGAGCTGCCTCTGGCCTATGACATCATCAGGCCTGGCATCACCGATGTGACCTCTGGTAACCCGACCACTGGTGATCCGTTCAACCTCCGCGCTGGCATCACAGAAGAGAGGGTGGTTGCGCTCGTGAAGGTCGAATACTGGTTCGGTGCCATGGGTGCACACACCAATGTGACCATGGACTTCGAGGGAACAGGCGTATACAACTACTCCTTCATGGTCCCCAACGATTCCATCGACACCCTCTTCTACAAGTTCTTTGCAGAGGATGAGGCCGGGAACAACATCTCCAGTCCGATACTGTCCAGACCTGTCGTGGATGACGTTAGGCCATGGTTGCTCACCGTAGACTACCCATCCGTGGTGGCCATGAACGAGGACATCAATGTCTTCGTCACCTTGGACGACAACGTGGCCATAGGTCAGGTCAGGATCAACTTCACTCATGTGGATGGAACTGTCCTGAACCTTTCCATGAACCCAGAGTCTGGTGGGTATAGGAACATCATCAGTGGTAAAGCACAGCGTGGTCTGGCCTCGTTCTATATCTGGTTCACCGACGCTGGTGTGAACGGAAATAAGAGTGGAACCTACAACGTTCTTGTGAGAGACGACACAGCTCCAGTGGTGGCCATCACATCCCCGACCAACAACAGTCTGGTCTCTGGCACCGTCAATGTCCATTTCAGCGCTACAGATGGGCATAGTGGCCTTGCCTACGTTGCATTGCATGTGATCGACTCACAGGTCACAGAGATCTACAATGCAACACCTGTTTCATTGCCTGTGGTCAAGCAGTGGGGTACAGCCGTTCATGATGATGGTCTTGTGACCTTGAAGGTCATCGCTGTAGACCATGACGGCAACGAAGCGATAGATACCATCGTGGTCACTGTGGACAATACTAAACCAATTGCAGATGCAGGGGAGAACCAGAACATCTCGGTCGGTGAGTCAGCTGTCCTCAATGGTAATGGCAGCTCGGATGCCAACGGTATAGAGTCCTATAGATGGAGCCTTGTGGACGATAGCTACCCACATAACCTCACAGGCGAGAAGACCAGCTACATCTTCAACAACGAGGGATCGTATGTCGTAACCCTAACTGTCACAGACCCTGCAGGCAATGAAGCGTTCGACACCATGATCGTTACAGTGACCGGGTTTGTTGTGGTCGACCCATACGTGGTGGAGACCACGCCATTCCATGCGGATGTGGATGTTCCATTGGACACTACCGTGTCCATCACCTTCTCTCAGGCAATGTCCGTTGGCAGTGTCACGTCCGTTCTTTCAATTACGCCTGCTGTTAACTTCAACGTATCCTCGGGTGCTGGGGACACAATCGTCACCATGACCTTCGACGAGGACCTGGCCTACGAGACCGAATATACTGTGACCATCGGTGCAGCCGCTGGAGCAGATGGTGGGACACTCCAAAGTGTATACACATTCTCGTTCACCACGATCGATGCACCTCCGTCACCACCACCACTGATTCCGAAGATCTTCATCACGGAACCTGCCTCCGGTGGTGAGTATGAACCTAGCGAGAGCGTCACGGTCAAAGGAACGTCCGAGGACATGGTGACCGGTGTGACCATCACTGTCACTGTGGATGGTGAGGAGTTCCAGACCATTGCTGCTAACGATGGGAACTGGACAGTTATCATTACGTTACCAGATGAACCAGGCACCTACATCGTGTCAGCTTCAGCCTCTGGAACAGAGGATACGATAACCGTGATCATACCAGATGATGGGGGAGGGGACGGAGGTGACGGTGGAGTAGCAGGAGAACTTGGAATGATCTGCTTGATCATCGGCATCATCGTACTTGTCCTGATCATCATCGCGGTCATTGTGATCGTGATAGTCATCATGCGCAAGAAAGGAGCTGCTGACGAGGAGGAGGGCGAGGAGGAAGAGAAGCCCAAGGACGAGGAAGAGAAAGATGAGGTGGACAAGGAGAAGCTTGCCGCAGAGCTCTATGGCGATGAGAAGAAGACCAAGAAGGGAAAGAAGGGCAAGGGCAAAGGTAAGGGCAAGAAGAAGGACGAGCCCGAGTTCGCCGAGGCAGATACCAGTATGTTCGCCGCAACTCCAGAGGATCCAATCGAATCTGACGATTCTTCGGATCTTTCGGGACGTTACCCTCAAGAGGAGATGGAGGAGGAGGACATGGATTATGACGAGGATGATGTTGAGTTCGACGACGATGTTGACTACGACGAGGACGAGGGCGACGTCGCTATGCCAGATGACATTCCAGAAGAAGCGTTCGAGGATGACTTCGAGGACGACTTCGACGAGCCAGAGCTCGAAGATGACGACGATATGTGGGACGACGACATGCTTTAATCGAGATATCCATTGTCCTCGAACCAGGCATAGATGTCCTTCACGCTTTGCTTTGTAGACCTTGGTCTGTAACCAAGCTCCCTGGCCGCCTTCTTATGCAGCATGCGCTTGTTCGCCCGAAGGGCACCAAGGGACTCTTTTGTGAAAAGTGGTTCACTTCCGGTCCTCTTCGCTGCAGCTTCTGCAAAGGGTGCACCAACCCGAGCGACCCATTGTGGACATGTGAACTTTGGACCGCTCTTGTTGGTCACCTCACAGGCAAGAGTAGCCATCTCAGTAATGGTCTTGTAATGACCAGAGAGAATGTAGTTCTCCCCTGTACGTCCCCTGACCTCTGCGGCCATGGCACCTTTGACAACATCCCTGACATCCACCCAGTTGAACCCGCCTTCGATGGATGCTGGAAGCTTCCCATTGTAGATGTCTATGAACACATGGCCCATCCTCGAGGGTGCATAGTCTATAGGACCGATTATCCCAGAGGGATGAACGATGACAGCGTTGAGACCTTGCTCTACACCCTTCAGGACCGCCTGATGTCCCAAGGCCTTGGAGCGATCATAGGCATAGGCGTTCGGTCCAACCCAGGCCCTGGTCTCGTCAAGTGGCTTGTTGAGGGGGCTCTGGTCGAAAGCGTGAACCGAGCTGAAGTGGACTACTCGCTCGACATTGTTCTTCCGAGCAGCGTGAACCATATTCTTGACACCACCTACGTTCACGGCATGGACCAAACCATCCATTGGTCCTACTATCGAGATGACCGCTGCCAGGTGGTAGACGGTCTTTGCACCCTTGAACGCTTTTACCATGGCCTTTCTGTTCCTCACGTCCACTTTCTGGAACTTGATATTTAGACCTTTTAAGACAGGGTCCTGCGGATCCAGAGATAGGGCCTTGATGTCATGGCCAGCATCCAAGAGGGCCCTGATGAGGTTGCCACCGACGTGGCCTGTCGCCCCTGTGACCAAAGTTGTTATCGTTATGCCTCCAAAGATTGGAGGAGCGATGAACGGGATTATAGTTTTCTATCAGTTGCCGGAGTGAAGCGGCAAAGAGAGGTTGAGGGAACGTTCAAATATCCGGTGCCTCGGTATGATGACCAATGAGGGTTCTCGTCATCGGGGGTACGGGCTTCATTGGCACCTACTGTGTCCACGAACTATTGGATAGAGGCCACAAGGTCACGGTCCTATCCAGACATTCCCCAACAAAGAACAACAAGCTTCCAAAGGGCGTCAAGTTCATTCGCAACGACCTGTTCCGAATGGACCAGGGTAAGCTCGCTAGAACACTTGCTCCAATGGATGCATTCATCTTTGGTGCGGGAGTCGACGACCGGATCCATCCCCCAAAGCCTGCATACAAGTACTTCCACTCACACAATGTGGAGCAGCTTGTGAAAGTTGTCAAGGCTGCAAACCAGGCCGACGTGACAAAGGGTGTTGTCCTAGGATCTTACTTCTCCTATTTCGACCGAAAATGGCCACATATGGGGATAGCCAAGCACCATCCCTACATACGAAGCAGGGTTGATCAGGCCAAGATGGGATTCAAAGCTGCATGTGATGACCTTGACCTGATGGTCCTGGAGATACCGTACGTGTTCGGTAGCATTCCTGACAAGGTCCCGCTCTGGGCACCCCTGGTGAACTACATTCGCAGTCCATGGCCACTGTTCTATCCTCGCGGCGGAACGAGCGTAATGGCTGTGGAGAGGGTTGCCGAAGCAACCGTTGGTGGACTGGAGCGGGGGAAAGGGGAGAAGAGCTATCCCCTTGGTGATGAGAACATGACCTGGGTTCAGCTCTTAACCCGCATGGCTAATCTGATGGGGAAGAAAAAGAGCATCATAACATTGCCAGACCCGATGGTCAAGACATCCATGTTCATGATGGGGGCCAAACTGAACATGCAAGGTCGTGAGAGCGGACTTGACCCTGTGGCATTCACAGATCTGCAGACATCCAAGACCTTCATCGATCCCAAGGCTTCACGCAAAGCACTTCGGTATGGAAAAGGTGGACTGGATAAGGCACTTAAGGCTACCATCAAGGCTTCGCCTCAACAGAAACTTGTCACAGAATGGGCCTGGGGTATGCTCACTCGCCCTTGAAAGTGAACTCACAAAAATCTTCACCGTCATGGACACATTTGGTCTCAGTCATGGTCCCGGGTGTCTTGGTCATTTCCAAAGCTCCAGTGCAGCTACCGACGATCACCTTGCACACATCGTGCGTGGTGCAGATCTCGTAGATCCTTATCTGGATATGGTTATCATCTAGAATAACGACCTCAGCGTGGCCGAAGTTGAAGAACTCCTTCATGGACTTGGGGATCTTATCCAGGAACAGTTTTATGCTCAAGAACCTGAAGAACCAACCAAGAAGACCGTAGTTAGCCACGATGAACTTTCCACCCTGGAAAAGGTGCTCCTCACCATGTTCGATGCGTACCCACTGGAGCAGTTCCTCGTACTCGGTCATGGGATAGAAATCCTTATCCTTGTAACCATTGGGACGTTTGAGCTTCTTCAGGATGGTCTGCTCTCCATTGACGCCCCACTTCTTGTGGATGTACTTCAGCCAGGTGTTGAGGGTGTCCCCACGCACCTTCTTGATCTTGTCATCATCAGGCATGCTATTCTCAATAGAAACTACAGGGAATCAGAATATAATCATTTCCGTCAGAAAATTGTTGATGCGTCACTCCATGGTGATGACGAACTCGCAGTAGTCCCCATCCTTGTGAATGCAATCGGTATGCTCGACCTTACCTTTGGTATTGGTAGCTTTGAGCGCACCCTCCAGTAGCCCCTGGTGGACCAAACAGACGTCTGGGGTCGTGCAGATATCGTATAGGTGGATGATGATGGTCTTGTCTCCCTTGGAGATGAGCTCGCCCTTCCCGAAGTCGTAGAACTCCTTGATACGAGTGGGCATCTTCTCAACGATCATCCTGAAGCTTGCGAACCTGACGATCCACGAAAGCAACCCGAAGTTCTTGATGACGAACCGGCCACCCTTGCGCAGATGCTTCTCACCATGATTGTTCCTGACCCATCCCAGGAGTGTCTCGTACTCGGACATGGAGTAGAAGTTCTTGTTGTGGATGTCGGGCTGGGTGATGAGACCGCGGGCTTCATTAACTCCATCTTGGCCCCACTCTTTCTTGATGTATTTGAGCCAGGTGTTGATGAGGTCTCCCCTGACGTGTTTGGAGCTTGATGGGTCGTCGTGGGGGGTTGAAGAACTAGCAACTAGAGTGGTCACGACTAGTATCTAGCTGGTTTCTGAGTATTTAGGTATTGGGGAGAGAAATGGGAAAGTGAGGGAAATGGTATGATCTCACCGCACTTTGGTCGACCATGATGCAACAACAGGGACACCATCAATGGAGAAGGTCTTTCCGCTGGTCATTCTTTCCATGGATACGATCTGTCCTTTGGAGAAGGATATATCATGGGAACCATCGAGTGTGTAATGAAAATCTCCGATCTCGATAGAATACCTTGGTCCGTGCCATTTTTCATCATATTTCTGTTTCCCTGTAAAATGCTGTGCCATATCATTGACCTTCTTGACCTTCCCTTTGGAAACTGTTACGATACCACCTTCGAGGTCCTTGGTCCACTTCTTCCACATTCCCCTTGTTACCAATCCCAATGGTAAACACAACGCGACAGCAAGAGGAGCCATTGCTACCAATGAGAATCCGAACAATGCATACATGGCATGAGCTTCAGATTCGTAAACTGTCAATCCAAAAATGATGATAGCAAGGACGAGCAAGACCGTGATAGCAGCTGAGATCCCTGCGATCCATAGGAATACCTTGGTCATCGCTCGCAATCGATGGATTTGGTGTTTGTAGATGAATTTCTTCTCCTTTTCAGTCAGGGGTCTCGGTCCCATGGATTCTTTTAGTTCTTTCTTCGGTGATCTGTTGTTAACTTTCTTTGATCCGATCTTTCTGATGTGTAGATCCTCTTCGAACTTTGGGATCTTGGATCGAAGGATAACGAGGATCTTCTCCAGCTCTTCCTCGTCGATGGTCTCGGTATCCATTTTATGAGGCTTACCGATCTTCGGGAAGAATATGATCGCATCAGCATCTTCTTTGTATCGAGCGCTCTTTAGATTCGAGAAGAGAACTGTTCTTTTAAGGTTCGTCAGCGCGTAGCTTGTCTTTTGATGGAATGTGATCTTATCCGATGTTATGAGGATGTGCTTCGGGATCTTCGGCCAGAACATAAAAGCTACCAATAATATCGGTCCGCTTAAGAGAGGTGTCATAACCAGACATGCAAGTGACACCTCTAAGGCTGTAATTACCTGTCCCATGAACAAATTAGCGAGAGCACCACCGATACCTATACCTGGCATTAAAGCGGCTACGATCACACAGACTATCGGTTCTAAGTATTTGTTCCCGATTATCTTCTTCTCGTACTTCAACTCGTACTGGATGGTCCTTCCATCAACGCTCTTTTCAGTCCTCAACTGTGGATATCACCACATGTTCTATGTGTGAGGGTATAAAAAGCATTTTTCATTCAAAAATAGGATTTATATTCGAGAAATAAGAGAAAAAGGCGGCGGATGAACCGCCGCCAACGTGCCTCCCCTAATAGAAGAGGTCTTTGTTTTGAGCCTACAACTCACTCTCGTCCGGCAGCATATACAGCACATCATCCATCGGATGCCTGTACAGCCCAGACTTGAGCCTTCTCTGGTCGAAGTAGTGACCCATCATACCGATGGACCTACCCAGAACGAACAGACCATTGAGGTAACCGATCTCCACGATCTCGTCGACCTCTTCAGGTGTGAACTTGCCGCAGGTCCACATGAGGTCCACGAACAAGATACCGATGGTACCATCCACGTTCAGGATGAGGTTGTTCTTCTTCGACGTTGTGATCTTCTCGACCTCGAGCGCATAGTCCAGAAGTCTGGTGTCAGGGAAGTTGGCATGTGCGTAGTCCTTGAGGAGCTCCACACGCTTGTCAGGATTGGTGGTGGACTTGATCCTGTGACCAATACCCTGGATGTTGACGTTCTTGGACTTCATCTCCTTGACGAAGTCGTTTGGCTCGTAATCGTTCTCAACAGCCCACTTGAAGATCCTTGCTGCTCCGTCGACCGCACCGCCGAAGCGTGGACCGATGGTGAGCATTCCAGACACGAGCGCGGAGATCATGTCCTTTCCTGCCCTTGCGGTCACGATGGCGTTGTGTGCTCCAGAGACACAAGGTCCGTGGTCTGCTGTAATCTGGATACAAAGCTCCAGGAAGTCAGTTGCCCACTTTGGAAGCTTCTTTTTGAACCAGAGCAGTGATATGACACCGCCCAGGCCATAGTCTCCCTCGATGACCTCGGAGATCGGAACACCTGCATACAGGAGCTCCTCGCCGGAGTCGTCTGCGATGGTTGTCACGAAGCTTGTAGGCTTCCTGACAAGGCCTTCCTTGACTGCCTGCTTGTAGTCCATAGGCGTCTTGGTGACGACCTCTGCCTTATCTGCTGGCTCTTTGCCCTTGCAGACCTTCTCGACATAGACATCGTGGATGAGCTCCCCGAAGTCGTCATAGGATTTGGGTACATAAATTCCGGCTTCCTTGAGGGCTTTGTTCTTTGCATCCGCGGTCTCAGCCTCGGCATCCGCCTTGGCACCGGCGTGGCCGAACTGGACACCGGATGGGAATGCCTTTGCGCAGGTTCCAGTGACCCACATCACAAGTGGCTTTTTGATCTTGCCGGACTTGACGGCGTCGCGGATCTTATACTCCTCATCACCGCCGAGCTCGCCCAGACAGACAAGCATCTTGATCTTTGGGTTCGCCTCATAGCGTATGAGATGGCTCAACAGGGTGGAGCCAGGGAACTTGTCGCCACCGATAGCGATACCCTCGTAGATACCGTCTGTGTTGAGGGCGCACATCTTGAACATCTCATTGGACATACCTCCGGACTTGGAGACGAACCCAACAGAGCCAGGCCTGTGCAGCTTGCACTCGACGATGTTGTCGATGGTTCCACCGGTGTTACCGATCTTGAAGGCTCCAGCGGCCACTCCACCAACGGTGGCTGGGCCGATGATGACCTTGTTCTTCTTTGCGGCCAGGGCCACGAGCTCGCGGGTCCTGTGCTCTGGAACACCCTCTGCGATGATGATGACCGTCCTTATCTGGTCGGTCTCCAAGGCTTCCTTTGAGGTGCCGTAGGATGAACGCATGGATGCGAAGTTGACCATAACGTCAACGTCCTTGTGGTTTGCAAGGGCCGTTGCGATGTCAGGCCAGACCGGGATCATTACTTCCTTGTCGCCCCAGAAAGCCCTGTGGGTGGTGGTCCTTCCAGGATTGACGATACAGGCCACAGAAGGCTTCTTCCTCTTGGCGACATAGTCGAAGTCCATCATCCTCTGGACAGCATTGGTCTGCATGCCGAAGACGATAGCCCTTGTCTTTGGTGTGAATATATCATAATCTTTCTTTGCCATCATAACACCTCCTTATATCTTGCCCTCCAGTGCCCACTTGACGATCTTTGTCATGTGGGTCTCTGGTCCATACACCTCGATGGGCAGTCCAAGGTCCTTGACGTGCTTTTCGATGTTGCGAAGGCCTTCCTTGTAGTTCGGACCGCCTCTGCGCACATAGATCTTGACATTGTGCTTCTTGAGCTTGTCAGCATAGTCAGAGAAGGCCATGTTGATGCCCTTGAAGGTCTTGGCAACGTCTGTGAAGTTTGCGATGCCGCCACCGATGAGCAGAAACTTGCCCTTTGGGTTCGGCTTGCCCCTAGTCATGAGGTCCATGATGGTCTTGGCATACTCGTAGGTCTCATCTGTGGATGGGTTGCCGGAATACTCGCCATAGTTTGCGAGCTCCTTGGCGCTTCCCAGGTCCACGATGGTGTCTGCGTAGATAACGGATGCTCCACCACCAGCCACCATGGTCCATACGCGGCCCTTGGGGTTGAGAATTGTGAGCTTGAGGGAGGAACCGGACTTCTCGACCAGGGTCTTGATGTATTCCTCCTCCTTTGTGTAGGTCATTCCGAAGGACACTGGGAACTCGACGTCTCCCCAGAGGAGGCCGGACTCGAAGACACCTGTGTCATCAAGCTTTCCGACGAAGTCCAGTGGGACGACGTTCTTACCAGATACCGCGAACGGATTGATCTCGAGGTAGGCGAAGTTGAGCTGCCTGTAGAACTTGAACAGCCCTACTGCGAACGGAGCCAACAACTTCATCTGTGTCTTGTTGAGGACCTTTGCGCAGGCCTTTTCGAACTTGGCCTGGGTAAGGGTCTGGAGGATAGGGACGGGGATCTGTATGACCTTGTCCCAGTTCTCCTCAACATAGATGCCGCCCTCTTTGGAGAAGTATACCACATCGCCGTCCCTCTCGGACTTCATAGCGATGTAGAACTCTTCCTTGTGAGGGAAGAAAGGCTCGATGAGAAAGTGGGTGAGCTTGCCCTCAACCTTTCCGACCTTGACCTTCTTGTTCATCCGGTCCTTGATCCACTTCTGGGCCTTCTTCCAGTCAGCGTCAACCAGGAGAAGCTTGTGCTTCCCCCTCTTTCCGAAAAGCTGGTCTGGCTTGACCACCAGCTTCGTCTTCTCTAGCCAAGGATATTCCTTGGCAAGCTTCTTCATGTCTGTCTTAGGTGTAACAAGAACAAGCTTACCATCGTAGGAAAAATCCTTCCCGATGTATTTTGGTCCGTGTTCTGCAAGCATACGCTTTGCATCGAACTCCCTGATACCGCGCTGTGCCAAAGTACCACCAAGCCGGGCATTGGGCAGGGGTTATTTAAAGATTCTGTGGAAAACATTACAGTTTTTCGTAAAACTTGATGGCTTTCCGATAAACTGTAGATTGTTTCTCTTATTTCCTTTGCATAATTGCGAGATTTCCGTCATTGTTACCAAAAAGGGTTCTGTAGGAACGATTAACGATAATTACACAGTTTATTTTAACCGAATGGTACATCTTATGGACAGGAGTAGGTCTCTCGGACGATCCACCGCCACCACCGCCTGACGACTATGAAGAGGAGGAAGAGAAAGGTGGGAAGGATAAGAAGAAGAAAGAGAAGAAACCAGGTTTCACAGGAAAGATAGCTCTGGTCTTCTCACTCCTCATCGGGCTATTCCTTCTGGCGTTCATTGTCACCAGTTTCATTCCTCTCCTGAACACATGCTGCACCACAGGATCGGCCTTCTTGAGCTTTCTGTGTGTCCTTATCGTCATCATACTAACGATAATCTCGCTGGTCATGAAACGTGATCGAGGGTTTGCAGTAGCTGCTGTGATCCTGACCGTGATAAGCATCATTGCATGGGTGGCTGTTGTCGTCATCTACATCGTGATACTTGGGATTGTGTTGTTCATTTACTTCTTCAGCCTCATAATCGGATTCATCGGCATATTGCTGTCCGGCATCATACTGCTCTGATACGACCATACTTAGATTGAACAATATTTGTACAATCAAAAACTATAAATGAGTACTTCCCGATTGCGCGGCATCGGGGTGTTCATGTGGCGCGTCCTCATCTTTTAGCCAGACATAGAGCTGTACTTCTTCTTATCCTCCTGCTGCTCGGGACTTGTTTCGTCGTAGGTTCCGCAAGCGGTCTTGTACTCGAGGAGAAGAAGGTGAACTGGACCGAAGGCAAGACCTACACATACCAGTTCACATACTTCAACGACAGGGACCATGATATCAACGTGACTTTCGATATCAATACGGACCTTGCCAACGATATCACGATCAACTACACTAGAACCTTTGATCCAAGTGGAGAATATCCAAAAAAGGGACCGTTCTTCACGCTTGACGATCAGACCGTCGTCCCAAGGGACCAGAGGGTCGTTTTCTTCATCAACTTCCACGTGCCGACAGAATCTGACGGCGCTCCATCCATCGATGAGTTCATTCTCACGATGATCGTGGACGATAACCCAGAGAGGCAGGTAGGGTTCCAGCCGAATGTCATTGACACAGAACCAGAACCTTCCACCATCAAGTTCCTCATCGCCATCGCACCGCTCATCATCGTCCTCATCGGTATCCTGACGTTCAGGAAGTCCGGTCTGTTCATGGCGATAGCCGGTTGGATGGTAGCTGTGTTCCTTGCAGTGGCCTACTTCAAGACACCCCTCGAGGTCGCCCTGGGAGCATCCATCTATGGTTTCATCAAGGCTTTCGGCATATCCATCGCGGTCATTGCCACGATGTACATGATCTTCCTGATGAAGGAGCTTGGTCTGCTTGGTACCATCTCTAACGGTGTCAAGGACCTTGTCAAGGGCAAAGAGAACCAGGCACTGTTCGTCGGTGTTGGGTTCGGCTCGTTCCTGACATGCCTTGGAGTCGTCACCCCATCCATGTTCCCGCCGCTCCTGGTGGCCATGGGATTCAGTCCGTTCGCAGCAGTGTCCATCGCTGTGCTCGGTTACAATGCGACGACATCGTTCGCTCTACTGTCCATTCCAGTGACCATCCCTGCTGACGCGTTCGGCTTGGATGTCGTTACGTTCTCTCTCAAGATCTCACTGTTCCTACCGGTCATCTCTGTAGGCTTCGCAATGGCCATCCTGTACATCCTGGGTGGCGTCGAGGCCAAGGAGAAGGGCGGTAAGATGATGGAAGGCGGTATCGCTTCGCTCAAGAAGGGATTCATCCCAGCCATCATCTGTGGACTTGTCACAGCCATTGCTTGCATCCTGTTCCTTGGCATCGACTACATGGCAGGAGCAGAGATCATACCTGTGGAGATCGTCGGTATCCTGGCTGGGGTCCTTTGTATGGTGTCCATCTGGTTGTATGCCAAGTTGACTACCAAGGAAGAGAAGCCAAAGTCCCGTAAGAAGGACGAGGACTCCATGGACCATGGCAAGGTGAAGAAGAAGAGGAAGATCGAGGATGATGCACCAGCAGATGCGATCCATGCTCCATCCCTTCTGAACAAGGACTTCCTCCTTGCATGCTCACCATGGATCGTCCTGATGGGCTTGGCAACGTTCTCATCACTGGGGCCAGTGAACGAGTTCCTCGCTGACGTGCTTGGAAACTTCGAGGTCCTTTACATCTTCGACCAGAAGATAGACCTCAACATCTTCACCAACATCTACTTCTGGATAATCGTCTCGGTGCTCATCACCATGATCATCTTCAGGGTCAACGGTAAGCTGACCAAGAAGGTCTTCACGAACACCAACGAGATGTGGAAGAAGAGGATCTGGGGGCCGTTCATCGCCTACTCCATCTACTTCAGCATCGCCTATGTGATGTTCTGGTCCGCCAGGGAACTTGTGGGTGGCAACCTCGTTGCATCCCCAGACTACTACGCGTTCAACATGAACCTCGCAGTAGGAACCTTCCTTGCACAGATGGGATTCTTCCCATACCTCCTCGTCGGAGCGTCGGGCCTTGGCCTCTTCGGTGCGGTCGTAGGAGGTTCCGAGACAGGTTCGAACATGATGTTCTATGGTATCCAGAAGGCTGCTGCAAAGGGCATCGAGCTCAATGATAACCAGTTCCTGACCATGTATTCAGGTCACGCAGTTGCAGGCGGCATCGCCTCTGCCATCACCCCGGCCAAGATCAACAACGCTGTGGCAACCTTGGGTGAGAAGGCAGAGATGGAGTCCAAGGTGATGAAGGTCCACCTGGGTGTGGTCTTGCTACTTGGTGCTGCATGCGGAATAATGCTACTGCTGTTCGTCATGTTCCTCGGGTTCTGATACTGTATCAGGACCTGTCCCCCTCTGGGGGAAACTACAGAAGCTAGGCTGGGTCTTGTTGAGAATAAAGAAGAAACAGCGGCGGGTCTCCCCGCCGCTTCATGCTTGCACGCCTACTTTTCGATGACGCGCTTGGCCTTACCCTCGGACCGCGGGATGGTTCCGCGGGCAACGACCTTCACAGGGACTTTGAGACCAAGGATGGCCATGATCTCTTTGGCAACTGCAGCCTCGATCTTTTTGAACGAGGTCTTGCGGACACCGACATCTGGCTCGACCTGAACGGCCAGGTTGATGATAGCGCCCTTCTTGCTCTTGATAATGACATAGTTCTCGGAGCAGCCCTTGACGTTCATGATGGCCTCCTCGATCTGCTTCGGGAAGACGATGACGCCCTTGACCTTCATCATGTCATCGGACCTGCCCATGAGCCTTGCGTGCCTTGGCAGGGTGCCACCGCATGCGCACTTCTCATCGTGCAGGATGGAAAGGTCCTTGGTCCTGAACCTGAGGACCGGGAAGGCCTCCTTGGTCAGGGATGTGAACACGAGCTCGCCCTTCTCACCTGGACCAAGCGTCTCGCCGGTCTGTGGGTCGATGATCTCTGTATAGAAGTGGTCTGCGTTGATGTGAAGACCGCACCTCTCTGGACACTCTGCGGAGACACCGGGCCCGATGATCTCTGTAAGTCCGTAATGGTCCTGTGCCTTGAAGTCGTAGACATCCTCGACCTTCTTCCTCATCTCCTCGGACCAGCTCTCGGCGCCGAAGACACCATACTTGAGCTTGAAGTCCTTGCGTGGGTCCATTCCCATGCCCTGGGCGACCTCTGCGATGTAAAGACAGAAGCTCGGGGTCGCTGCGAGGACGGTTGCTTCGAAGTCCTTCATGAGCATAGCCTGCCTCTGGGTGTTACCGGATGAGAGTGGGGAGACAAGGGCGCCGATCTTCTGGGCGCCGCGCTCGAAGCCGTGGGCACCGGTGAAGAGACCGTAGCCGTATGCGTTCTGCATCCTGTCCTCCTTGCGGATACCTATCCTGTAGAGGTTCCTTGCCATGACCTCACCCCATACATCGAGGTCGTTGACGGTGTATGTGCCAACCACTGGCTTACCAGTGGTGCCGGACGAGGCGTGGAGCTCCACGACCTTCTCCATGGGCACAGACACAAGGCCGAACGGATAGTAGGTCCGGAGATCGTCCTTTGTAAGGAACGGGATCTTCTCGATGTCTGCGAGCTTCTTGATGGAGCTTGGCTCCACCTTGGCCTTCTTCAGTCTCTTGTTATAGGCTGGGTTGTTCTTGAAAGCGTGCTTGACGCTCCACTTCAGCCTCTTTAATTGTAGTGCCTCAAGCTCTGCTGGCTTGAGCTTTTCATTCTTATCCCAGAACTTCTTTCCTGCCATGCTGGAAACCCCCTTGGCGAGTGGTCCGGAAAGCTCGGCGTGGATATTTAACAGTTTTCACAGACACTCTGGACCCACCCCCCGAATATTCACATAATTAGCAATGTTTATATATCACATAAAAACTGCATTCATATACGTTAGGGTCTGTGGCGACCTTTTCGTGGGATAGGGATGCACTCATGGAAAGAAAGCTCGTAAGGCTTGCCTTATTGCTTCTTGTCATCATATTTCTAGCCACAGCCATAAACACAACCTCAGCCCAGCAGTCCCCAGCTCCAGGACCGTACGACAACGCACTGGTCCATGGGACCATCTACAACGTCACCGAGAACGGCACCACGGACCTGCTTCAAGGTTATGTCGTAAGGATCTACCGGGAAGACTTCATCCCCAGGTCCAACACGACTGACGCCGACGGCAAGTATGAGATCTACGTACCAGACTCCAGCGAACATTACATCTTCGAGATCAGGGACACGGACGGCGATATAGTCAAGCGCAGGAACATCAACGTTTCCAAGGACCAACCTTTGGAGGTGGACATCGAAGTACACTTCGACAAGGACGACGGAGAAGAGACTAACTGGCTAACTCCTGAAAAGATGTTCGAACTCCTGGGCATCGTTCTCAAGTTCCTCTGGGTCGGACTCCCATGGATAATCATTGGTGTTCTGGGTGTAGCAGCTATCGTAGCCGTCATTCCTATCACGATCAACCTTTTCGACAAGCTCAAGGACAAGGAGTTCAAGTACTTCCCACTGGAGTTCGTAAAGATCACAGAGCAGTTCGTTCTTGCCTTGTTCTCGTACATCTTTGGCTCCGTTGAGTACCTCATGATCTCCTTGCTCTTCGACCTGTCCCCAGGCACCAACGATGTAGCAAGGAAGATTATCACAGCCATTGGCGTCATTGTGTTCCTGTTCTTCCTATTACGAGTCCTCCTGGTAGGTCTTCGCATCTTCATCGCTTACCTGCGCAAGAAGTTCGAAGAAAAAGAGCGTTTGATCCCATCCCGCATCCTCATGATAGTGGAGTTCATCCTCAAGTATGTTCTCATCTTCGCTATCGGATTCCTCATGATGCTTGTCATCCTGGCAGCCTTCGGGTTCAGGGAACTTATCGTCGCAAGCATCGTCACGTTCTTCATCACCAAATGGGGATTCATCATATTCATCGTGCTGCTCATTATCATAGCAGTGTCTGTTCAGAAGTTCTCCACAACGCTCTTCCAGGACCTGAGAAGCCACCAGTCCAAGGAGAAGAAGATGAGCTCTGCTATGATGTTCATCATTGAGAAGGGCTTCAAGTTCGGGCTGTACACGGTCCTTATCATGATAGCTATCTTCACTGTCCTATCAGCATTGGGCATGGGTGAGATCGGCCAGACCCTGGTCCTGATGATCTCCATGATCATCGGTTTCGTGGTCTCAATGGCCGCAACCGGCTCCATCGGCAACGCCCTCTCCGGCGTGGTGCTTTACAGCTTTAGGCCAATAGAGAAGGGCGACCGGGTAACCATCTCCATCGCTGGAGGTGCAGAGATCACAGGCGATGTCTCCAACATCGACCTCATGTTCACCACCATCGAGGACCTGGAGTCCGAGATGGTCAAGGTCCCGAACAACCAGATCCTGGCCACGAAGATCGTCAACCACACGAAGTCAGAGCCTGGTGGTTATGCTGTTGTCGTCGAGGCCACCATCGGATACGACGTCCCAGCAGAGACCGTGAAGGAGCTCATGCGCACAGCAGCCATTTCCACGGAGGGCGTCCTCAAGGATCCCAAACCCAACGTCCTGCTCACAGAGTTCCACAACCACGCTATCGGCTACAAGCTGAGGGCGTACATCTCGAACTCCAAAGCTCTCTACGCGACCCGCTCCGCCATCATGCGGAACATGCAAAAGCACTTCCACAATAGTGGTATAGAGATCCTCTCGCCACTGTACCATGTGAAGCGAGATGAAACAATGCCAACGAGCGAGGGCATCATCGAACGCTACAAGAAGGCCTCTGAAAAGGCAGAGAAGAAAGAGGACTTCCAGGACGAGGAAGCAGCTTCAGCTGCGTTCATGGGATTGGAGTCGCTCCATGCGTTCGACGATGAGGAGACAGGTCCGGAACCTGCCAGCGAGGAAAGCTCGGAGTATATCGCTGAAGAGGCGGAGGATGAGGGGGACGATGAGCTCATTCCCGAGTCTTCGCTCGAAGAGCTAGGCATTATGGGAGAACCAGAGGAAGAGCTCCCACCAGACGTGGAAGAACTCCCAACACCTGATCCAGACCAGCATTTCTTCAAAGATGATGACGACCCGGTCGACAGCGATGAACCTAAGAAAAAGAAGAACAGAAGGTTCAGAAAGAAGAAGGCCTAAACGACTGCAGGTCTGACCTTGAAATCATACTCGGACCAGGTCACCTTGCCGCTGTCATCCTCGACGCGGACACGGACCTGATAGTCACCACGAGTTGTCGTGACATCACGAGGTATGTGGTACTCGAAGTATGTTCCTTCAAAGTCTTCCCATACATTCTCGTATTCGTCCCAAGTAGCATTACTGAACAAATAATCAGAAGGATAGAACTTCTCCATATCAGCAGAGAACAGCTCATTGTATTCATTGGTCCCAGTGTTCAACTGGTAAACAAAGATCTGGGGCGTGGAGATGCCTACGTTGTCCCTCACCCTGGTGGTGAACGTCGCGTTCTCGGTGTAATTCACATCGTTGCTGAAGTAGAGCGTGTTCAGCCCGGTGGCATCCTCCAAAACGGTGTAGTTCCCAGGGTCCAGAGGGTCGTCGTAGATGATCATGTTGCTATCTATCCGGGCAGGGGCCTTATCCACAAGTGGGGGCTGTAACAGCACAACATTGATCAGCAATGTTGTCAGAAGGAAGAATATCGCCATTCCTATCCAGTTACGCACCTTCAAGGAGTTGAGCTCTATCTTGAGAAGACGGAACAATGGGTAGAACGCACCAGCGATGAGGATAGCAACTATCCCACCGATCATCCACTGTCCAGTGAAGATGATGATGAGTGCATCTATGAGACCGGCCAGGGCTCCGAGGCCTATGGCTATGTAGGAGGTCTTTGCGCCGATGTTCTCCTCTTTGATGAACTCGCGCTCGTCGAAGCCAGGAAGCTCTATCTCGATGTCCTCGTCCTCTTCAGGCTCCATTTCCTTTCTTTTCTTTGCCAAGACGTTCACCGGTCTGGGGCGCTCAAAGAGGTTCTACTATTAATATTCTTTTTTAAGCCCCAGGTACCATATTAACTAAGAAATTACAACAGAAACGCATATACCCAACCAATCCATACAGGCCCCGGAGGTGTTCGGATGTCGGAACAAAAACCCATCGCTTTCTTTGCACTCCCATCTAACGCACTTAAGTCCCTGTTCGATGAGATCCGGGTCTCTGTCCAGCCAGAGGTCGCAGAGGAGATCATCTACAGGTATGGCAGCAGATGTGGCGAGGGGGTCATCGAAGAGCTTGATGTGAAGCCAAATGACCTTGAGGAATTCGTCAACATGATAGATTCCCTGTGGTCACACGTAGGTCTGGGAAGGCCTAAGGCGAAGTACATCTCCGACACACAGTTCCAGGTGGACATCACCGAGGCCGTGGAAGCACTGGCCAAGGGCAAATCTGAGGATACCTCCTGCGCATTCTCCAGCGGTTACCTTGCAGGTCTTACTGGAAAGGCCATGGGTTGTGTGTACACTGTGGAAGAGACCATGTGCATGGCCAAGGGCGATGATTTCTGCAGGCACGTCCTGACCATAGAGGACCCTGGACCACCAGAGGACTTCGAAGAAGAGGCCGTGGACAAGGGTGATGTGGCACCGACCAAGCATAAACTGAACAAAGGCTACAGTTACCTGGTCATCGACGAGAACCATGCTACGGCATTCAGTGTCTTCTCCGATCTTCTGGGTGACGGATTTGAAGGTTTTTGTGTTACCAGGACCTTCCCTGACAAGATCAAGGACACCTATGGGTTCGAGACACCGATGCTTTGGTTGACCATGGAAGAGGGAGAGATGACGCTTGTCCCACACAACGTGGCAAAGCTCAACTTCATCATCGAGCAGTTCATCAAGAAGGTGGACGCCCCTGTAGTCATAATCGAGGGTTTGGAGTACCTCATCACACACAACACCTACGAGACGATCCTTCGGTTCCTGCAGCTTCTCAACGACAAGGTGGCGCTTACCAATGCTATACTAATTATACCGGTAAATCCCTATACTCTTGACCAGAAGCATCTCAAACTTTTAGAGCGGGAAATGCAGAAGTACGACCCGAAAGGATGAGCACTGGATAAATTGAGACCTGAAAAAAACTTATATCAAGGTTAACGATTGGTGAGTTGCGTGAAAACAAGGAATATCCTAGCTAAGGTCTGCCTCCTCGGAGATGGTGAGGTAGGTAAGACGAGCCTTATCAGGAAGTTCGTCCTTGATCAGTTCCGGGACGAATACATCGCAACTGTGGGCACTAAGGTGTCGAAGAAGAACCTGGAGCTCACATTCCCAAAGTATGATACCAAGCTCAATATGACGCTTACCATCTGGGACATCCTTGGTCAGCGGGACTTTTCCAACCTTCACACATCCTTCTACTCCGGTGGTTCCGGTGCGCTTTTGGTCTGTGACCTCACAAGGAAGGACACCCTGGAGTCCCTGAACCAGTGGATAGAGAACCTTTTCGAGACCACAGGCGAGATACCGATAATCATCCTGGGCAACAAGTGCGACCTCAAAGACGACCATCAGGTCACCAAAGATGAGGTATCGGCACTGGCCAGGAACTACCACACGGTCTTCATGTATACAAGCGCAAAGACCGGTGAGAACGTCCAGTTCACCTTCAAGTCACTGGGAACCAAGATCTTCGAGACGAAGTATCTATAGGCCAGTGAAACGTGTCCTACGGCTTTTTCCGACGGAAGTTGGACATAAGGATTAAGTACTAAGCAAAGATTTGGAATCCACGGGGGAAGCTGCATGGAACGCATATACTTCGACCATAGCGCCACGACCAGGGTCGACCCTCGAGTCGTAGATGCGATGTTACCCTATTTCACAGAGGAATACGGCAACGCGTCGTCGAACCACACCCACGGCCAGACCGCGAAGGAGGCTTTGGAGTCTGCAAGGCAGATAGTCGCGGACTCTCTGAACACCTCAAGCAAGGCTATCATCTTCACAGGTAGTGGAACCGAGTCTGACAACACTGCCATCAAGGGTGTGGCGGAGAAGCATGGCAAGAAGGGCAAGCATATCGTCACCTCTGTGTTCGAGCATCCAGCTATCGCCAACACTGTCAAGTATCTCTCCCACAATGGTTTCGAAGTTGACCAGGTCCCCATCACAAGCGAGGGTGTCGTAGACCTTGAGAAGCTCAAGGAGCTTGTTAGGGACGATACCATCCTCGTGACCATTATGACCGCGAACAACGAGATAGGCACTGTCCAGCCTCTCAAAGATATAGGCGAAATAGCCCACGACAAGGGTGCCCTGTTCCATACGGATGCGGTCCAGGCATATGGGAAGATCCCAATAGATGTCGACAAGATGAACGTCGACCTTCTGTCCCTTTCTGCTCACAAGTTCCATGGACCAAAGGGTGTAGGGGCCCTCTTCGTCAAGGAAGGGGTCACCATCTCGCCACTGCTTCATGGAGGAGGCCATGAGTACGGTCTTCGCTCCTCCACAGAGAACGTTCCAGGCGCAGTAGGTCTTGGAAAGGCTGCAGAGATAGCCCATGCGGATATGGACGAGGAGACAGAAAGGCTCACCTCGCTTCGTAACAAGATCATCGACGAGGTCACAGCTAACGTCAAGGAGTCATACCTCAATGGCTCCAGGGAGCATAGACTTCCGAACAATGCCAACATCGGCTTCAGGTGGATAGAGGGAGAATCCATCCTCCTGTTGCTCAACCACGTTGGTATCTCCATTTCCACGGGCTCTGCCTGTTCCTCAAAGTCTTTGAGGCCGTCAGAGACCCTTCTTGCACTTGGGCTCAAACCTGAGGAAGTGCATGGCTCTGTAAGGATCACGCTCGGCAGGTTCAACACCGCCGAGGAGGTGGACTACTTCATCGAGAAGTTGCCGCCGATCATCGAAAAGCTCAGAATGATGTCACCACTGGCCCAGTAGGAGGTTGAAAGATGTATTCAGATAAAGTGATGGACCATTTCATGAATCCTCGCAACGTTGGGGAGATCAAGGACGCAGACGGTGTAGGCCAGGTAGGCAACCCTGTCTGTGGTGATGTCATGTACATCTACATCAAGGTGGAGCAGGAGACCATAACGGACATCAAGTTCAAGACGTTCGGTTGTGGTGCGGCCATTGCCACATCCTCGATGCTCACGGAGATAGCTTTGGGCAAGACCATCGATGAGGCCATGGACATCACCAACGAGATGATCGCCGAGGCCCTTGACGGGCTTCCGCCTGTGAAGATGCACTGCTCGAACCTTGCTGCAGACGGACTCCACGCTGCAGTTGAGGACTACAAGGCGAAGAAGGAGGGCAGGCCGTCCCCGACACCGGGGATGTCGGCCAGCTGTCCTGGCTCGTGCGATAGTTGTGATATGAAGGAAGAGCACTGACCACAGGTCCCTCGAAACTATCCACAAGAAATTGTCCCATTCTCCTGTTAGCATTAGTCTACACTAGAAGGAGAATGGGGCAACCTTTCTTCTTGTTTCGAGGGACCGGTAGGTCAGGGCTCTTCTAGAACAGCTAGCCCATCAAGACCAGAATAGCTTTCCTTACTTCCTCTGGGAGTGAGATGACTCTACGAACCTTCGAAACAAATGAAGAAAGGTTGTCCAGCCATCTGCTGAATTTAACAACTGCATCCGATGTCAGGACAATTCTTTGAGGTAAGTTTCGAAGGTTCGAACGTCATCTCACCCACGGCAACAAGTAAAGCTCGTCCTCGATACGCACAGCCTTCACAGTCTGCCCCGCCTCCACCTCTGGATATTCCTTCGGGATCCTCAGCGTGCGGCTCTGATACCCAACTGGGTCCATCAACTCCAGCTCGGACCCATCTGGCTCCACAGAAACCACCACAGCCTCATGGATGTGCTCATCCTTGTGAAAAACCTTGGAGTCTGGCAACGTCTCGTTCTCGATGCTGAAGACCCTGTGGTCCAAAAGCCCCATGACCTTGAGCTTGCGAGATGTGGCCACCATGACCATCACTGGACCTTGCTTGATCATCAGGAAATCCCCGATGGTGACGTTGGGAAGCCGAACAAGGAAGGTAACGCGGTAGATGTTCCTGCCATCCTGGCGACCCACAAGCTTCGGGGACTCATGGACCTTGACGGCGTTCCGGTCCGCAAGCTTGTTCGCAAGGACCCTGGTCTCCCCCACAGAGGAGACATAGAAGTCCGTCCCACCCTTGACCTGTTCAATTTTCGAGATGAACACGTTCCTGTCCATGGTCTGCCTTTGGGCGATGTGCTTTTGGATGATCTCCTGGGTCTTTTTCATGGTCTCTGGGTCCAGGTCCCGAGCACTGGTCCGGATCTGCAGGATCGCCTCGTAATAGTTGCCAGCGGCACGGGAGCATCGTCCACAGACGTTCTGCTTGACGCGAACCGTGGTCTCAGCCCTTGCTGCTACCTCAGCATCATCAATGATGAAGATGGCCTCGACATCAGCGACGTAGACGAGCTTATCCTGCTGCCGAAGACCGATGGAGAGCACTGGGTCAGGCAGGCCCTGGACAATGGAGACAGCCTCCATCACGGCGTCCTCTACGGCTTGGTCCATGTCCTCGAAGTCTATCCATGTGGCCTTGCGTTTACGAGCGTGGCACACAGGGCAGTGCTCTACGTCAACGTACTCGGGCAATTTCAGTGGCTGTTCCATCTCGATGTAACAGGCTGAACATACCGGTCCGATAAGTGGTCCCGGACATCCGCATTGGACACAGAACTCGTCGGTCTTTCGACCCATCACCCGCTTATCCGTTCCCTGGTACAAGTAATTTTGTAGTAGGTCCAGGTAGGTTTGTTAGCCTCACCTTTGACCGTTTTTGCAATGATGGCACAATCGTCATAACTTGCGACCGAGCGTCCCCCGTCGGAGTAGGAAACGGTGATCACCGTCTGAAATCCCAATTGCATCCCTTGGGCCGTATGCAGCGTGTCCAAAAGTGTCGACACACCGTTCACCCAGATGTGCATGGTCACATGCGTCTCACCGGGTAGTGACTCTATCCTCTCTGCACCACCCAGGGAATGGATGCTGTGCATCTGGGTCTCGTGCTCTATCTCGAACTTGGCAAGGTTCTTCTCTTCCTGTCCATCGAATGTTACGATGGTCGATGTTGTAGCAGGCATCCTCTCAGGCCTCAAAGGGACAATGGTGAGGGGTGTATATCATGGGTTTTAGGATTTCCGAACGTACTAGGACGAGACCGGGCAAATCTTCGAAATACTGGAAAAATCGATATCCAGAACGACACCAACAAATGGTGGACTAGTTCTGGATATCGACCTCTCTTCTCCTCTTCGAAGATTTGTTTAGGCTGTCGTCCTAGTACGTTCTCTCCTACCTGTACATTAAATGGATCTATGCTATGGTCCCATTGCACGAACAATTGTGGTACCATAATTATATACAGAAAGTTCAATCACGGGCCATGTTCGGAGTCGTCAAAGGTCCGTTCCGGGAGACCTTTGGAAATACAGAGGTCGTTTTCAAGCCAACACAGAACAAAGCGTTCTACAGAAGGACCAACCCAGATGAGGAGGTCAAGAAGTGGCTCTTCATGAAAAAGGGCAATATCGTGATACAGCCCGTTGAGCCCTTGTCTGTACCGAAGAACGTGGCAAAGCACTTGCTCATTGAGTTCGAGGAACCGATCTTCATTGAGCCCAAGGTCACTGGGAGGTTCTATCTGAAGTTCCCGATTGATATTGGTGTGTTTGCTTCTGTGAACAAGAAGTATAGACCTTTCGATGTGTTCACTGGTGGAGCACCGAAGTACACACTGTATGGAAATCCAAAGACAGGTGTCATCTGCCGACATCACAAGACACCAGTATCGTTGACCAAACCTACCTTCGAACCCATGCTCGAGGGGATAATGTCCCTAAAGATATCCAACAAGGACGATGAGTGTGCAGAGATAAATAAGGCCGTCTTCTGTGGATATACAATGAAGATGTATTACAAAGGAGACCTTGTCACCATCAATGCCACCATGGATATCGTCAATCAGGGATTGGCCCAAACAGGTTTCGTGAAGCAGAGAATTAAAGGATTCAATTCAGGTGTTGAACTTATCCTGGCATCAAAACTTCAGAGGATCACTCCTCTTTATAGCATGGAGGAGGGGTTCTGATGTGGCTTACTGATCCATTATATGGCAATGTCACCATCCTAAGTCTTGGGATCGCTGTTCTGATAGCTCTGATAGCGTTCATTGTTACAAGGATAGTAACCCTGAACATCCGAAGGTTCGGGAAAGAGAAACTTTCCATGGACCAAATAAAGATGCTCAACAAGTTCATCAACTTGGGTGTAGCAGTGGTGGCTGTGATCATCATCCTACCTCTGGTTGGTATAGACCCCACCGGGCTTATGGTGGCTGGCGGTATCATCGCTCTGGTCATCGGTTTTGCAAGCCAGAGTATCGTGAGCAATTTGATATCCGGTCTTTTCCTGATCGTGGAGAAGCCCATGAAGATCGGGGATGTTGTCCAGATCGAGGGGGAGGTCGGGGTCGTAGAGAACCTTGGGATCATGTCAACCGTCATTCGCACCTTGGACGGTGTTTCTGTGAGGGTACCGAACGAGAAGGTGTTCACGAACAAGGTGTCCAACTATGTGGCCAATAAGGTTCGACGTTTCGAGTACGTTATTGGGATCAGATATGCTGATGACGCGGACAAGGCTGTTGAGATAATAAACAGCATCCTAGCAAGGGAACCACTTATTCTGGTCAATCCTGCCTCTGAAGTATACGTTAAAGAACTTGCTGACAACTCTGTCAATATACGCGTTCTGATGTGGGCCCCAAGCACCGAATGGTGGAACCTGAACAAGAAGCTTCTATACAAGATGAAGACCGAGCTGGAGAACGCTGGTGTCCAGATACCGTTCCCACAGAGGGAGCTCTGGTTCAACTCAGAGGTCGAGGCAAAGGTAAAGCAGGGTTAGAACCACTTCTTGAACCTGAAATAGCCTAGCATGCTTAGTAGGACCAGTAGCATAAGCACTAGAACGGCGGGATAAGCATATGTCCAACCAAGTTCGGGCATATGCCTGAAGTTCATACCGTATATCCCAGCTATGAACGTAAGTGGAATGAATATAGTAGCGATGATGGTGAGTACTTTCATCACTTCGTTCATCTTGTTGCTTACCGCGGTCAGATATGTATCACGCATTCCACCTGCGATATCGCGATAGCTCTCTACTGTATCGATCACCTGTATCACATGGTCATAGAGGTCACGCAGATACAAATGGGTATCATCTTTGACCAAGGAACTTCCGCTTCTGTCGAAAGAGTGTATCGCTTCTCGTAGGGGCCATACAGCTTTCTTCATCTTGATCAGGCGTCTTTTGACCCTGTGTACCTGCTCGAGAGTGTCCTCTTTTGGGTCTCGAAGGATCCTTTCTTCGAGACCGTCCATCTGTCACCCACCTGTTCGAGTACGATGAAATAATGGTCCACGATACAGTCCATGATCGCGTAGACCAGATAATCTGGCCCCATCTTTCGGACCTGACCTTTAGAAGCCCTTATCCTCTCCCTCAAAGGTCGAAGTACATCAGAAGGGGTTTCCTGGAATGATAGGACCCAGCTTGGACCTAGGATCAAACTGATCTGTTCATCCACCAGCTTGTTCTTACTACTGATAGAGAGCATTCGCACGACCATATAGACATAATCATCGTAATCCTCCATCTTTGGTCGCTGGTTCGGATCTACAATATCTTCCAGTACCAGCGGATGGATGCCGAACTTTTCACCTATCGACTTGATGATCACTTCTTCATGTATACCTGTGATATTCAACCAGGTGACCGTTGACGTATCGGTGAATCGAGTGATGTCCTTGATACCTTTTAACTTAGTCTCCTTGAAGGTTGTCCTAGAAAATTCGATCAACTCAAGATCCACCTTATGAGATGGTTTCTTTTCTGAGTATACGACCGTTCCCGGTGGTTGACCAGCTTTTTTCGTGGCAAAGGAAGTAAGCTTGTTGAGCTCCTTTTGAATGTCTATCCCTTCGCTCATGGTCACCATCTTCTAAAGACTACCAACCGATATCGTACCAACCATCATCATCAACGACGAAGCCTGTCCATTTGGTGGAGGAGCCTTTCTTCTTCCCACCAGAGTACCTGATGAGCGAAGCGTGCTCCTTGTCAGCTAGGTCTGGGTTCTCCTTGAGCTCGATGACGCCGTCCATGAACTTCTTGACCATGCCCATCTCGTTGTCGTCGTGCATGTCGTTCTCCAGGCTGTAGAGACCAAAGCCCTTCATGTCCTTTACCATTGCTGAAAGTGAGGCCATAAGGCCCTCGATGACTTCTGGGTCCTGGTAGGAGACCAGTGGGGTCAGTGAGAACACGACAAGACCAAAGGTCTTGTTCTTACCGCCCTTGACCGAGGAGATGAGCGATTTAATGAGCGTTGTGTAATTGTCAGGCAGGTCCAGGATGTTCTTTTTGAGGAACTTGTTCTTCTTCACATCCGATGGTGCCAGGGTGAACTTGGACTGGACCTCCTCGGACCGGGGATCGATCCATACTACCAGGTCATCCTTTTCTGCCTTGCGAAGCTCTGGACACACCGTGGCAAGCTGTGAACGGATCTGAACGATCGGGTCTGTGGTCGTGACTATGACACAGGGTATTCCACCCTGGATACAGGACCTTGCGAAGTGGTACAGGATGGATTCCTTCCCAACGTATGGTGGTGCGTCGACCAGGAAGTTGTTACCTTTCACAAAGCCACCCGAGACCATCTCGTCCATCTGCTTCGAACCGAACGACATACCGTCGATATCATCGCGCATGCCCATAGCGGGTGCATCCCTTTCCACAGGGGCAGCCTCTGGTGGTTCTTCCTTGACAGGTTCGGCCTCCGGAGGTTCCTCTTCGTCCTCAACGGGTATGGCTTCCACTGG
>JANQNL010000090.1 GCA_028279585.1 Thermoplasmatota archaeon | reverse complement strand
ATCTCCAGCTCATGATGCTGGACCTATCTGCAGACTACGACCTGGCCATTCATGTGGACATGGTCCAGGAATGGCACAATGGCTCGGGCATGACCGGCTCCGAGTTCACAGACGGTGTAGGATTTCGACCGGTGGGAGCATCCGGAACACCGTTCACAGGAACGCTGAAAGGTAACAACCACACCATCAGGAACCTGCTCATCAACAGGAGCGGTCAGGACGGTGTGGGCCTGTTCGGTGTGACCAACGGAGCGGAGATAAAAGACCTGAACCTGGAGGGCTTCAACATCACTGGTAGGGACCAGACCGGAAGCCTTGTGGGTGAGGGGGATGTCACTATCTCCTACACCTACGTCGAGGGCAAGGTCGTGGGAGCGGACGAAGTGGGGGGAATGATAGGCAAGATGACCGGTGGTGATGTGGACGATACTTACATCCATGGTCGTGTGGCAGGGGTGAACACAGTAGGGGGACTAATTGGAGCCGGGGATGCAGGGACGGTCGACACAAGCTACAGTACCGCTTTCGTTACAGCAACAACAGGTGAAGGTCTGTTCGGCTCTGTCGGAACCGCTACCATCACATCCTGCTTCTGGGACAACCAGACGTCCGGTTACATCACCAGTGCTGGAGGGACCGGAAGGAACACATCCATGATGATGACTCAGTCCATGTTCGTTGGAGCAGGTTGGAACTTCACAGGTATCTGGGAGATCAAGGATGGTTACAGTTACCCATACTTTGCAAGGAACTGGTGGAACTACTTCCCACAAGGTTTCGATGACCTGTTGACCACAGACGAGGACACTATCCTTACCATAATGCCAATGGACATCCTTGGAAACGACATCGATCCTGATGGCATCCAGACCGTCTCTATCTACTCCTTCGACACTTACTCCAAGCTCGATGTGCGTGTGGAACTTCGTTCAAATGGGTCACTTCGTTACAACACGACCAGAGGCACATCGTTCAACTCAATGGCTTTGGGTGAGTGGTTCATCGACTCGTTCAACTACACTCTCACAGACCATATGGGAAAGCTGTCGAATGCGACGGTCACTGTGAACCTGACCGGTGCCAACGACCTTCCAACGGCCATCGATGACAGCATGTTCCAGTATGAGGATGGGGCCACACCATACATCGAACTCATCGATGATGATGTTGACCCTGACACCTCAGATGCCCTCACAGCTATCGCTGTTACCAACGGGACCTACGGCACGGTCGTCCTTGCCCCCAATGGCTCTGGAGCGGTATACACTCCAGATCCGGACTTCTGGGGTGTGGATACCTTCACATACACTCTATCCGATGACAATGGTGGTCAGGACACAGGACTTGTGACGGTCACTGTCAACAACACCAATGACGAACCAGTCCTGAACGTGACCTCACTACCCGATGCTACCCAGGACATCTACTACAATGTGACCTTGAACGCAACGGACATCGACCCCACTGGAGATATAATCAAGTGGAACGTGACAACCGATGCGGATTGGCTTGCATTCCGGGCCAAGGATAGGATCCTGTTCGGCACCCCTGCCAACGCAGACATTGGAACATACTGGGTCAACATCGCCATCCACGATGGAAGATATGGGACCGACGAGGCCAACATCTCCCTGGAGGTCATCAACGTAAACGATGCTCCGACCATTGACTCCTACCCTGTGGTCTGGGCTGTGGAGGACCTGTCGTATCAATACCAGATCGTAGCCTCGGACATCGACAAGCTTGTGACGATGGACGAGGAGCTCTACTTTTCACTGGACGAGGCACCAGACACCATGGTCATCGATAACAACACAGGCCTTGTTTACTGGGTCCCGACCAACGATGATGCGGTCCTATATCACAACGTCACGGTGAACGTCACGGACGAGGAGCTCTACGTTACGCAGTCCTTCCAGGTCTTCGTCAACAACACCAACGACGATCCCGAGATCCTCACAGAGGATGTGAAGACCGCATACGAGGGAAGCCAATACCGCGTGGACTACAACGCTACTGATCCCGATCCGACAAAGGACAAGCTGGTCTGGACTATGAAGACGGATGCGGATTGGTTGAGGCTCATCGCGGGTCCTGGTCTGATAACTGGAACCCCCGAGTTCGAGGATATCGGAACCTACTGGGTCAACATGACCGTGGACGACCAGCTCGGTGGGATGGACTTCACGAACTTCAGCCTTGAGGTCGTCCGGACGACCCCGTTGGTGTTCGACATACCTGTGGGTCAGACCCTCTATACGGATGATGTCATAGCGACCAATGTCACCGTCATGATCACGAATACCTCCATGTCCAGACAGTACGAGAACGTCACGGTAGAGGATGGATGGTGTGTAGTGGAAGATGTCTACCCGGGCCTTTACATGGGTTTCCTGATGCTTGGGAACTGGACCGGCAATTTCGATCTGGTCCTGTATGATGGTGGGGATTGCGATTACACACTGCCCAGGATCCCTGTCCCTATCGAGCCTGATCTACCTAATGGTACAGATGGTGGAGATGGGAACGGAACGGATGGTGGTTCAGGGACCGATGGAGGGGATGGTGATGGGACAGACGGCGGCTCGGGAAACACCACCGATGGTGGTTCAGGGAACGGAACCGATGGTGGGGGAACTGACGGTGGAAGCACAGACGGTGGCTCCACAGATGGAGGGACCGATGGTGGAGATGGAGGTGATGATGGAACCGCTACATCCAACCTTGACATGATGACGTGTCTCATCATCCTGGTCATAGCTGTGATCCTGATCCTGGTCGCCATCGTGGCATTCTCGATATACAAGAACACGCCAAAGAAGCGACCTTCACAGGAGGAGTATTACGAGGAACCAATGGCCCCAGCCTATGCCGAGGAAGCTCCGCAGAAGAGTTCAGACACCTTTGAACTGGACGATGAAGAGGACATCGGAGAAGAGATGTACGAGGATGACCACATGGGAGAAGAACCTCAAGAGGATAATTTCGATGATGGAGCTTTTGAAGAGGATGAGGACTTCGGATTCGACGATGATGAGTTCGACGACTTCGATTCCATCGAATCTGACGATTCTTCGGATCTTTCGGGGGGGTACCCTCAAGATGACGACGACTATCTAGATGAAGACGATGATGACCTTTTCGATAGTGATTGAACAAAGGTCATCATCGGCGATCGGTTCGGATCGGTCCTATCAGGCTGCGATCCTCCCGACCTTTCGGGACCAACAGGATCGCACGATCCTTCGGTCCTTTCGGCAAGTGTGCCTCAAGAACGTTACCCTCAAGGCATAGAGGACTAATCCTTGAGCCCAGCACAAGGCTTGCACAGGACCTTCCCATCGACCTTCTCGGTCCGTGTCTCCATGGTGATCTCACCACAATCATCACACAGCACGGATGCTCGAACCACAGCCTTCTCGGGAGGTGCCTCTGTGACCTCTTTGACATCATAGATGCCCGAGCCCATCTCCAGAACGTTCCGTGTCCTTTCCAGGTGTAGCGTCCAGAACTTCCTGGTCTCCTCCACGGTGGCGGTCCCATCCCGGACCTTCTCCCCCAGCTCGTTCTTCTCCGAACCACGGGCCTTGAAGATATCTTGTTTCATAGAAAGCCTAATGGCCTTTCCTGAACCGCGGAAATAGAAAGTGTAGACGGACTTGCCATGGTCTTTGAAGATCAGGTTGCCCTTGCCAAAGGTACAACCGGTCAGGACCTGGATGGCATCCACGCCACACGCATCGTTCTCAACGACTGCAACAAGCTCCTCGTCCATTGACCTCGAGCCATGCTCCAAAGCTATCCTGGATGCGATGATGCCCATGGCAAGACCTGGGCAGATGTGGCCATGGAACCTTGCAGCCTGTCTTGTCAGGTCCATTAGCATAGGGTCGATATCAGAATCTCGAATGAAATCTAGGCCATACTCAATGGTCCTTTCTGGGACCTCGGTATCGCTTTCTGAGCCCTCGCCATTGCTGCGATGCATGAGGTTGGATGGGCAAAGCTGGCATAAAGAGATTTCGTCCCAGTTCATCAGACGCGTGGACGCAGCACAGTTCCCCAGAGGATCCTGTTGAATATCACGAAGTAGACCATTGCGGCGACCATGACCCCGATGGCGATGCCGAACTGTGCAAGTCCGTTGCTATGGAAGCAAGGCGAGATGGCAACGATCATAGCGAACACCGATCCCACCTCCATGAAGGACATGTCCTTGAGGGTCTGTGGATGGTCAAAACAGCGAGGTATCATCAACCTGTGGTCTAGGAACAACAATCCTGCACCCATGACCCCCACAACGATGAGCTGACCGATGGACCCATCTATCTCTACGGCCACCTTCAGTATCAAAAAGACGTTGATGGCCTTGATGGTCATGGACATGACACGTGCACCAACAGAGGTCCTGAAGAACCCTCCATGATCTATCCTTACTCCCATGGTCCGAAGCAAGGAAGCCTCGTTCTGGTCAAGGTCCTTGAGGTCCCCCTCCACAAGTATCTGGTAGACTATCTGGAAGATGAACGCGAGCGTTCCCCATACCACCACCGGGGTGGTACCATTCCAGAACCTGAGAAGGTCCAGGTTCCAGTCGATCTCCCCACCGCTTCCGAAGTAAGCGATCGGAAAGAGCAGGGAATGGGCAAGGGCGATGGGCATGAACTTGACAACCATGTTCTTGCCCCATATGTTGTAGATGAACCCACAGACCGTGAGGATGACAAGAAGCACAACAGCAGTGATGTCGAAGCCTGTGATGGCCATGCCGTAGATGAAACTGATACCGATCATTGTATAGGTCACGATACGAGCAGATCGGACGGATATCACACCGCGTTGTAGAGGATGATGAAGTTTGTGCAGGTCGTGCTTGTCAAAACCCCTAGCAAAGTCCTCCACGGAGTTATGGCCATAGCCTGCATTATGGTAGAGCCATCCGAACAGGACCCAGAGGAGGACCTCCCATTTGAAGAAACCCCCAGCTCCAAGTGCGGCACCTAGAACGACGATGGACATCTCCAGGGGGCTCGTGTGAGTCCTGAAAAGCTGCAGCCAGTCCCTTACGCTTGCCATGTCAACGTTCAATGATAAGGCGAGGGGGTATATTGTGTTTATGGAGAGGTTGAGATGAAATTGAAACAGTTCCGTATATATCGAAGAGCGCTATTGTATACATAACGAGGAATTGGTCATGTCGGATAGTGATCAGAAACGTCTTGAGCAGGAGAGACGGTTCTGGAAGGCTGCAGCCGAGGGGTATGACGATTGGATATGCGAGGACTTCGACGAACAGTATCGCAAGAAGTGGAACGTTCTGAGGAAGTACATCCAGCAAGACCATCTCGTATGCGATGTCGGTTGCGGTCCGGGTGATCTGACCATGCGCGTCGGATCACTATGCAAAGAGGTCCAGGCCATCGATGCGACCCCTGAGATGATCGAGCTTGCACAGGGTAAGGATGGAACGCATGGGACCACCAATGTCCATTTCCAGGTAGCGGATGCTTACCATCTTCCATTCGATAGCAACACCTTCGATACAGTGATGAGCGTGAACGCTCTCCAGACAATGAAGGAGCCGAAGATGGCATTACTGGAGATGGGACGTGTTCTCAAACCTGATGGTCAACTGCTCCTGATCACCTACTGCTATGGTGACTCAAGTCTCACGGAGAACATCGGACTCATCAAGTGGGCCGTGAAGTATAGGACCATCTCTGTCTGGCAAAGCTTCAAACTGGTCCAATTGAAGAAGATGTTCCATGACAATGGCCTAAAGGTCAGAACTGCGGGACGGATATGGACCCATCCTGTGGTAGCCTTCTTACGGGCCACACCGATCAAGGCTTGATGGCGAAGAGAAGGCCATATCCCACATCACCCTTGTCCACGCATTGCCTTGCGACCTCGAGCTTCTGCTTTGCCTCCTGCGGTGTCATCTCCATCTCCACCGGTACCTCGATCTTCGATATCCTTTCCATGAGCTCAATGGAAAGGAGGAACCGGTCGATGCGAAGCATGATGTCGTAGAGGACCTCGCTTTGGTCCTCGACGACCTTGACCTCGAAACCTGCCCGGGTTAACGCTCCTTCGTAACCCTCCAGGGACAGGGCTCCAGTTATGCAGGAAACGTAGGCTATCACATCCATGAGGTCTGGGGGAAGCTCTCCGCTTATGGTCATGTCAGTTATCCCAAGTTTTCCCCCAGGCTTAAGGACCCGGAACATCTCTGAAAGTGCAGTTTCCCTGTTAGGGAAAAGACACAGGGCACACTCACAGATGATAGCGTCGAAGCTTTCATCATCGAAATCTAAAGCCTCCGCATCACAGACCTTGAAGGTCGCATCTAGGCCTGCTTCCGTGGCACAATCCGATGCCTTGTCGATGTTCTTTTGAGAAAGGTCGATCCCGGTGACCGTGCAGCTAAACTCTTGTGCGACCACCATTGAACTCCTACCTGGTCCGCATGCCACATCCAGGACCTTCTTGCCAGCAGAAAGCCCCATGACCTCTCCGAGATGGACTGTAAGCTGGTCGCCTCCTGGATGAAAGTTCTCACCAAGAATGAGGGTCGCAAGGTCGTTCTCGTAGAACGCAGCACAGCACGATTTAAGCTTCTCATCCTCCATAGTATCCATCCTCCAGTTTCTCTCTGTATATATTGTTGTAAACACAGAACGGTATCATCTTACCATCTGGAAGGATCTCTGTGACACAGCACTTCTGTGCCCTGCGAAGGTCGAAGTTCGCTTCATCCATGAATGCGTGGACCGAGATGACGGTCACTTTATCCATCAGCCCATCGATCTCTGGAATGGCCATCCCGCAACTGACACATATGGCATCGTTGTTCTTGTCCGAGCCGACCACTGCGGAAATGGATAGAAGTGCATCCAGAGCCTGCTTGATCTTCTCATCGACCTTCCCGTAGACCAGGACCCTGTCCTTGATGAAGTCCATGTACGCATCCACATCGAAGAGGTCTGTGAGGGTGATGACCTCTCCATTATCCTGATAGAGGTAGCTGCAAGCAGAGCATGTTGGAAAAGGACATGGGACATTGATGAACCCGTCCTTTTTAATGAGGCCCTTGGTCTGCTTCTCGAGCTGCTGAAGTAGCTCTGGTATTGTGATCCGGTGGGAATCCTCTGTTCCAACTTCGTATCGTCCGACCTGTGTTGCAGGTTGGAAGTTGACCATGTTGATGTTCTCGTCGGAGAGGGCCAGATCAATGATGGGTCCGATCTGATCGTCATTGATGCCTTTTATGATGGTTGGGACCAACACAACCTTGACCCCTGCCTCTCTGCAGTTCGCGATGGCCTTCATCTTGATGTCAAGTAGCTTCCTTCCACGCATCTTCTCGTAGATCTCATCGTTCAAGCCGTCGAACTGGAGATATATCCTTGGCCCCTCGACAGCGCTCTTGTTCGGGGGAACGAGCTCCGCAATCTGTTGAACGAACGCCATGTCCGCAAGCTTGATACCATTGGTATTGAGCGTGGGGAACATTATCCCATTCTCAAGCGAATATCGCATGATCTCGATGATGTCTGGATGCAGGGTCGGTTCTCCCCCACTGATCTGGAGCACCTCTGGATCCTCCTCACACTTGACAAAGAGGTCGATCATTCCTTTAATGGTCTCCAAAGGAAGGAAGTCTCCCTCTTGTGCATCAGCAAAGCATACCGGGCATCGGAGATTGCATGAACGTGTGATCTCGACTATCCCTACACAAGTATGCTGACGGTGCTCTTCGCACAATCCGCAGTCGTTGGGACAGCCCCTTTCAGAAGTGGACTGTCGATGTCTAGGTGAAGCACCAGGTTTGTTGAACCTCTGTGCAGCTATGTAATCCTCTGCATCGGAGTATACTTCTACAACTGTCCTACCATGATCTCGGCAATTGCTTTCCATCATCACCTTGCCATCATCAAAGTAGACATGGGCATCGATGACCTTCTTACACACCGGACACAGAGAGCATGTCTTCTCCCTGTATGTACCATCGTCCACAAGGACGCTCGTCTCTGCCACGTGTTCACCCGTGGTCCATCTTACGAAGCTTCTTGTCAACGGTGCTGATGAGTGCATCAAGCGTCTCGATGCTGTTCATCTCATCAGCGTTGATGACAAGCTCGAGCTCTCCACCCTTGTCCACGAACATGCATGGTAGTTTTACATCCATCTTACCATACTTCTTATAGAGCTCGTCCTTGTGGTAGAACTCTGCTGGAACCTCAAGCCCTTTGACATACTCCTTCCACTGCTTCCTCTCACCGAGATTACCGAAAGTAAGTGCACACAGATTGCAGGGATAGGTCTCTGGCTTGGTCTCTTTGTGAATATAATCTTTGATGGCGTTCAGAACACCAGAATCCGCATTGTAGACGAAAATGAGGGTTATCTCCATCTTTTTCACCAGCTGTTCCACGAGTTGGTGCTATTAAAATGTTTCATAGTTATGGAAAGAAGCATAGGTCTTTTGAAACCTCAATCTGACCTGCAACCTTTCATCTGGACCTTCTCAACAGGTGGCTCCCATGCCAGGACCTCGTCCACCCTCCATCCAGCCTTCTCGCAGACCACTCGTATCTGCTTTTCACGAGCAGCCACAACAAGCAGCTGTTCCATCTTCTCCTTGTCAGTGGTCGGTTTGAAGGAAAGGATGTCCAGTGTGTCAAGCATGTACATGGTCTCTAGCAGGTTGGAGAATCCTTCCTCGTTAATGTAGCGGGTACCCTCGAACTCGTTGCAACCTACGAGTTCTGCCCCTGTCTCATCCTCGATCAGGGTCTTGAACCAACCAACGGGATCAGCTTCTAGTATCATGCCGATGCGTTCATGGACAGCAAGCCTTGATGCCATGTCTTTGGCATCCTGCTCTGACCTGCCCTCGGTTACCAGAGCCTTGTGGACCCCCCGGT
>JANQNL010000066.1 GCA_028279585.1 Thermoplasmatota archaeon | reverse complement strand
AGAAGATCTCGGAGCGTTGGAATGCTACCACTCCTGCAGGGGCTGTTACCTCGCTCTCTAGATGTGGGTTCGAGCTGGATGTGGGAAAGTTCGTCGAGGATATCGAAGATATCATGTCAGATGTATGGACAAGATAAGTGCTCTTGAAAGTCAGCGTTCTGTGCACCAGTGCTATCCTTGATCAAATGGAACAAACAACTTTATAAATCGTCTAGATTAACGATTGTACGTACTTCTGGTGGTAGTATGGTTCTTCGCAACAAAGCCCCACTCGTAGCGATAGGTCTACTCCTCGTTACGGTCTTTGTTCTTATCGGAGCTACTGCTGGCCCTTTCATCAATGGTAGGACCTCTACCAATTCTTGCGAAGGATGTCATAGTGATCGATACGAGCTCTATATTGATGTTCCATCTACCAGTGTTCCAGCCGAGGTCTCAAATGCACCGACGACCGTAGGATGCAATGTATCCATTACCTCCAATGCCCACTTGAAGACCGCCTATGAAAGAACGTGGTATTCATACACTCTAACGGTTACAGCAACATCACTCAACGGCAACATTGATTTTGTAACCAGTTCCATAAGTTACACCAATCAGAATCCAGACCAGACCTACTGGGTTAACTTCACAGCCATGGCAAACGCCAATGCCACGGACACCATCAGGTTCGCTGCATGGCTACTACCTGACCACAATCCGGAACCTGGGGGAGATAATACCACCAGGGTGGAACGTGCTGATACTTTCACGAACACATGGGCCTACTGCGCTCCGATCCTATCCGGTGGCATAGTAACACCAGGTAGCGGAACTGTAGATACTGATTATCATTTCGAAGTGATGTACAGGGACGATGAGGGGGATCTTCCTCGATCCATTGAATGCATCATCAATGGAGACCCATATAGCATGACGGTCAAGGATGGGACCGCTGACACCATACTGACCGGAGAGGTCTATAGATATGTGACGAACGGGACCTACATCGGTTGGGGTATCAACTCCTTTAGGTTCAATGCCTCTGATAATAAAATTCCAGCAAGAGGTGACCTTGGTCTCAAGAGTGGGCCGGATGTAGAGATGCCAGAGTTCCCACCGATCGTTAATATCAACTACCCAATTGAGGGTGCTACCGTCGGAGGGATCCTGAACATCAGTGGTAATGCATCAGATCCTAACCCTGACGATACCATCACCATTGTTGAGGTCACAACCAATTACCCCAATTGGAACACGGCCACAGGGACCGATGAGTGGTATTATCATGTCAACCTCAGTGCGATAGCGGATGATACTCTGGTCAAGATCGTGGCTCGAGCGAGAAGTGATGGGAACTCATCCATGCCAGAGGTCAACATCATCGTCAATAATTCGTTGGTGAACACGAAGCCTATCATCAATTTCGATCTTATCACGGGCACCAAGGTAAATGAACAGGTTTGGTTGAACGGAACCGTCATCGACCCGGAGCTCTACGCTCAGACCATCAAAGTTGATGTGGGTATAGGTGGAGTCCCGACCATGTCAGCCAATGTTTCGAACAATGGTAGCAGCTGCACGTGGTCCATTCTCATGGACCTCACTTTATGGGGGCCTGGTAATGTCCAGATCACCGCGGTTGCCTATGATGACTATGAAAGTTCGCTCCAGGCGAGCATTATTGTAGATGTGGTCAAAGGAAATCTACCACCGATCCTGTCACCCGACCCAGTAGGGACCATCTGGGGAACCTACAACTTCACAGGTACTGTGAATGACCTTGATGGAGATGTACTGGATACTGAGTACTCACTTGATAATAGCACATGGGCTGATGTTCTATCTAATGGGACAGACTGGTGGATATTGATCGATGTAACATCTCTTGGAGAGGGCAACCATACCATCTATCTACGCACAGATGACGGAGAGGCTGTCGTTTGTTCGAGCATCATCTTCACTGCCATGGAACCCTCCGGTGAACCCATCATCACATCGACATCGCCTGCAAACCCATATACAACAACACCTGGTGAAAAGGTAGACTTCTTGATCGATTTCAGAGCGGGTGATAGTAATGGTGTGATCATTGAATGGCTTCTTGATGGTTCGACATCCATCCCAGCTACTACTGATGATGACTCGAGCAGTATTTCATATACCTTCAATGATGTGGGATCCTACACGATATCTGTTGTTGTAACTAACGCAGGTGAATCAACGCTGAAAGCTTCGACCCAATGGATCGTGAACGTAGCAGCGGCCCTCTCCATTCAAGCAAAAGGTAACACCAGTGTCTCAACCGCAACGGGGACCGGAGTCCTCCTTGAGTTCACGACCATCACAGGAACAGCCAACACTGTGGCTTGGACCCTCGATGGAAATGCACAGATCAACACTGGCCATTACTTCTCCTACATTCCAGATACTGCTGGGACCTACACAATAGTTGTCACCGTCACGGATGCATATAGCAATCAAGCAACTGTTACTTGGACCGTGACCGTCACCGATCCTGTTGATCCTGGAACTAGTGTAAGCAGCAGCGGTAGTGGGGCTCAGGGTGTCGATCCCATGGGTGCGGTGTGCATAGGAAGCGTGGGCCTTCTTCTTGTTCTTGTGATCCTAGGCCTGATCATAATGGTAGGGGCCACCAAGGTCCGGAGCATGAACAGGATAAAACCTTCAATAGAAGTGGGACCAGAAGATGAACCAGAAGGTTCATATGAAGAAGAGACCGACATGGACGAAGGATATCAGGATGATCATGAATACCAAGGTAACGACGAATACGATGATCCTCCACCACCGGATGGTGATGTGGATTGGGATGATCGGTCCTTCAACGAATATTATGATCATGAATACGATGAGACCCAGGATGACATGGACCTTTTCGAACCTGCCATAGAAGATCTAGGACCAGATGAGGAAGAGGACCCACCTCCAGCGGACGAGGAGGAGACCGAGATATTGTTCTAGTGATGGAGTACTGGAGGAAACCAATGAAGCGGTCAATGTGGATCATCCTCGTCCTGATATTACTGGTCATGTTAGCTGCAGCTGTGGAGGCCAGGGATTGTGATGATTGCCATGGGACAGCTGGAGGCTACACTTTCGTGCCTTTAGGTCTGAACGTCCTGACCGCAAGGACCGTGGAGGAGGAAATTGGGTTCGACCATTCTGTGGAAGTTGTCCATCCTGGAAGTTACGATGCAAAGGAAGTGTCCGTGACCATCACAGTGACCGGTGACCTACAAGTCAGTAATGACCTGACACAGACCATCGCTGATTTCAGTTCTGGGACCAAGTCCTTGATCTTCATGATTGAGCCGACCACAGGTGGAGCTTCAGGTACGATCTCAACTGTCCTCACATACACAGCAGACTATCACTACGAACCTACGGTGTACACAGAGACCGTGCAGATCTCCATCTCCATAGGGTCCATCGCTTTGGAACCATCTCTGTGGTCCATCATCATGGACACAGACGAGCAACAGGTCGTGACATTCACCGCGCAGAAGGACCTGGAGAACATAGATGTAGTAACAACGGATGCTACGAACGAGGTCATGACGCTTGTGGGGGATGCCCCGACCAGCCTGTCCAGTTCCAACTCGTTCGACATCACTGTCAAGGGCATCAAGAGCGGGACAGGTACCATCAACATCATGGGAGAGGACTCCAACGGGAAACCGTTCATGGTTTCTGTTGATGTGACCGTTAACAGTGTGGCTAACACAGGTAACATGAAAGGATGGCTGATCGCAGGTCGTGTTCTTGCGTTCCTCTCATACTTTGGCCTCATCTTCTCTATCATCGTTGGCGCTCCAATCAAGCCAATGAAGAAGGCATTGAACAAGGTGTTCGGCGGAGCTGCTGTTCGTAAGAAGTTCCACTGCTGGCAATGTTACTCGCTTGGTGTCTTGGCTCTCCTACATGCAGTGGTCCTCATGGCCATCTCGTACGAGTCCATCACATGGGGAGGATTCTACCTGCTTGCAGAACCCACAGACCTCAAGGGCATCATGATCGACCTGGGTACCATTGGTTGGGTGGCCATGGTCCTTGTATCGGTCCAGGGTTTCTTCCAAAAGACCTTGGTCAAGGGTATCAACTACAAGGTCTGGAGGTTCACCCATCTGGCACTGATGAAGATCGCCCTCATCACCATCACCATTCACTCGATCTATCTCTTCCTGTTCGTAATGCTGGGGGTGTGATTTGGCTCACGACATCAACTCTGTGATGCTTTTCATCCACCCGCCACTATGCATTGTGGGATATGGGTTCCTGCTCGCCGCTTTCCTTGCGAACATCGCCTATAAACCTGACAAGAAGACCGAGTGGGACAACAGGTTGAGGGCTGCCATCGTCATCGCCTGGCTTCTGATGCTTGGAGGTATCTTCACAGGCGCCATCTGGGCGCAGATGGCATGGGGCTCATACTGGTCCTGGGATCCGAAAGAGACCGCTTCTCTGGTCCTGTTCATTTTCATGAGCATCTACGGTGCCATCATCTTCGCAAAGCCGAAATGGAAGTGGGTCCAGCTTGGAGCTGGAGTTGCAGCTCTGGTATCCGTAGTTCTCACCATTTCCATGAACTGGCTTATATCAGGGCTGCACTCGTACGTCTGACCTCCTTCCAGTGCGAAAACCATATAGCACTCTACTCATGTGTTACCCGTGAAAGGAGGCGTGACGAATGGAGCATCCAATCGCGCATATTGAGTGGACAGTATTGGGACTGGACCGCTGCAAAGTGTTCTACATGGGAATGTTCGGCTGGGAATTCTCCAGCATGGGGACCGACTATCTGATAAACTTCTCATCAGACGGACCAAGCTTTGGCTTGATGAAGACCAGAAAGGAGGCTACGCCAGGTTTTCCTGTGGTCTACCTTGAGGTCGATGATCTGAAGAAGTATTTGGAGCGTGTCAAGGAGCTCGGTGGGAAGGTCTCCGAAGACACAGGCTACATCCCAGACAAGGGATACTACGCACACGTCATTGACCCGGATGGGAACATGGTAGGACTGTTCCAGCCTCAGAAGCAGGGGCAGACCGATGCCGAGGTCCAGGCCGTAACGTGCATGGTCCGCGAGTTCTGTGTCTAAATATTCATTAGGTTCATATCCTGCGACCCCGATAGTGTAAGCGATGAAGACAAAGCTCATCGCACCCTGCGGAATGAACTGTGGCATCTGCATGGCCCATCTTCGAAAGAAGAACCATTGTGTTGGCTGCAGGAACCCAGACGAGGAAAAGGCCACTTACTGCCGAGAGTGCATTATCACCAATTGTGACAAGCTGAACTCCAGGCACAAGCACTGCTGGAGTGGATGCGACAGGTTCCCATGCAAGCGTCTCAAAGCTCTGGACAAACGCTACAGAACGAAGTATGACATGAGCATGATCGAGAACCTGGCCTGCATCGAAGAACACGGAATAAGGGAGTTCGTGAAGCGGGAGAAGGTCAGGTGGAAGTGCAAGCACTGTGGCGGGACCATCAATGTGCACAGGAAGGTTTGTTCGAAATGCGCTAAGGAACGCTGATCACCGAATGACGACCCCTTTCTCCCTCAGCGTTTCCATCTCTTCCATGACGTCTTCCAGTTCCCACTCCATCTTCTCTAGGTCATAGGGCCTTCCATCCTGTCTGAAAAGGTTCCCTTCGAGCTTTTCAGCAACGCTCTCTGCGATGGGTCCCATCTTC
>JANQNL010000161.1 GCA_028279585.1 Thermoplasmatota archaeon | reverse complement strand
AAATTTCAATTTCTAAACGTTCACAAAGTTTCATCGTCCTTTTCATCATCATCGTTCCTAGTCAACAATAACTCTATCTATTTCATCCGTCATCGACCCGTGAGACCCATGAAGGTTGGTGTGATCTCCATCCAGGGCGACGTGTCCGAGCATATCGAGGCTGTCCAGCGGGCTGGCACCTCTACCTCACGGTCCGTAGAGGTAGTTGGTGTGAGGACCATCGAGGACCTGGAGAAGGTTGACGGGCTTGTGATGCCCGGGGGAGAGTCCACAACGATCTCAAAGCTCCTCCAGAGGTGGGGCCTGCACGATCGCGTGGTCGAGAGGGCTTCCGAGGGCTTCCCGATAATGGGAACCTGCGCAGGATGTATTCTCCTGGCAAAGCGTGGACAGGGCGGTATCGAGGAGAAGGGCGTCAAGCTACTGGGTCTTGTGGACATTGGTGTGGACAGGAACGCATACGGTAGACAGGTGGACTCATTCGAGGCTACATCCACGCTCAAAGGAGAGCCGGTCCATCTGGTGTTCATCAGGGCTCCCATGATACTGGACGTCGGGGAGGGTGTAGAGGTCCTGGTGGAGTACGATGAGAAACCAGTGATGGTGAGGCAAGGCAACCTCCTTGCTCTAACGTTTCATCCTGAGCTTTCCACAGACTCATCGGTCCATTCCATGTTCCTTGATATCGTTGAGGACCACAGCCATAGGTGATGGCCATGTGCGCAAAACAGGCTAGACATCCAAAGCCTACCAAGGACCAGGCCACCTTGGAGAACTTCTTCCAGGTGGAGCCTGAACACGTCATCGAAGACCCAGCAGAGCCTCAGGTTCCACAGACCAAAGATGACCTTGATCTGGAGACCATCGGTGAACGCCTCCTGGAGCGTTACTTCTCAAAAAGGATCAGAGCTAGAGGCGTCACCATCGTGTTCTATCCCTACAAGACCCTCAAGTCCACGGTCCGAAAGAGGGGGGAGATCATCCACATCCGGATCTCGGACATCCTGGAGGATGCACCTCCGGAGATCATCCTCGCCCTTTGTTCTGTGTTGTGCGCAAAGATCGTGGGGGAACACATCCCCCGCCAGGAGAACCTGGCCTACCGCCATTATGTCCTTTCTGAGAACATCCAGAGTAGGGTCCACACCGTTCGGGCAACCAGAGGCTCCAAGGTCGTCGTAGGTCCTGTGGGGGACGTCTATGACCTTCGGGATTCGTTCAAACGGGTCAGGGAGCAATACTTCGATGAGACCATGCAGATGCCCACATTGACCTGGAGCAAGAAAAGGAACGTCTCACAATGGGGCCATTACGATCCCGACCATGACACCATCGTGGTCTCCAGGATATTCGACCATCCCAAGGTTCCGGAGTATGTGCTGGACTACATCGTTTACCACGAACTGCTTCACATCGTCCACCCCATCGAGATGCATGGGGCCAGAAAGAGCGTGCACACTAAGGGTTTCAAGCAAGCTGAGAAGGATTTCCTTCAGTTCAAGGAAGCGAACACGTTCTTGCGTGAGCTATCCCGACAGAGACACAAGTACACGAGGAATCGGAGCTAAGCTCCGAAAACTACTGGAAAAGATCGATATCCAGAATGGGATCGAACTATGATATTCGAATTCTGGATATCGACCCTCTCTCTCCTTTTTCGGAGCTTCGCGGAGAGAGCTCGTCTCAGCCTAATGCCAGGTCGGTGATGTCATCAGAACTCGTTAGTGAATGTCACATTCCATGTTCTGTGAAGTATACGTCCGCTTCTTCCAATCCCTGGATGGAACCGATATCGAACCAGTATCCAGAGAACGGATACGCGAACACTGGCCGTTGTTTGTAAAGCCAGGATATGAAGAATCCCATAGCGTCGGTGTTGAGCCCAAGCTTCACATACTCGCAGATGTCTGCCACAGATGGTGGCGAGAGCATGTAGCAGGCAGTGGCCGCATAGGCCGTTGGAGGGTCCTCAGGCTTTTCGATAAACTGGGAGATGACCTTGTCGTCTGCAAAGTCAACGATACCATACAGTGAGGCACGCTCCTTGCTTCCCAGGTCATGGACGGCGATGGAGTCGCCGTTGGAACTGTAGAAATCGTACATCTCCTTGAGTGAGAGTGACAACAGGTTGTCCCCCCCGATGATCAGCAGCTCCCCGGTTATGTCCATGTTCTCGACGATGTAGGCCATTGCCCCAATGGAGCCGAGCTTCTCACCCTCGGAGAACGAGTCCTCGATGACGAGCTTGAGGTCCAGTGGGTCTTCGTAGCTTGCACAGAACTCCTCGAACTGGTCTGCAAACTTTGCGTTGGTCGAGATAATGACCCTCTCAAGGTTCTCGAGCTCTTCCATGCTCTGGATGACGTAACCGAGCATTGGTTTTCCATTGACCTTGAGAAGATGTTTCGGGGTGTCCTTGGTCAGGGGCCACATTCTCTTTGCGAACCCGCCGGCCAACACGATAGCGTCCATGCTCGGGAAAAGACCGCGGTGTGTATTAAACTATACGACCATTGGAGCCGATTTCCGATAGTACAACAAGTGGCATTTATCAGACCCGAGTATCGCAGCACAACGGTTATCTACGCGGAGGTCAATGAATGTTCATGGATGTTTACAGCTACCGGGTGCTTCTACGCAAGGAACCCGAAGGTGGCTATACTGTTCTGGTCCCCTCCCTTCCTGGGTGCATTACTTTTGGAAAGGACATCGATGAAGCTAAGAAGATGGCAAAGGAGGCCATCGAGCTTTACATCGAGGCACTCAAGGAGAAGGGGGAATCCATACCGACAGAGGAAGATACTCTTGAGTATACTCTGACGGTGACAGCAAATGCCTAAACTACCGGCTCTTACTCCGCGTAAGGTGGTGAAGGCCCTCAAGAAGAAAGGATTCATTCTACTTCGGTCCAAAGGTAGCCATCGGATCTATCAGGACGATGAAGGTACCATGGTCGTTGTGCCATTCCACGCAAAGGAGCTACCAAAAGGTACTCTGATCGAGATCTTGAAACAAGCTGGCATCGATAGGGATGAGCTAGAAGAGCTACTGTGATATATTACCCGAACAGGCTGAAGCCAGGGTTATTGTCCTCGTGCTCCCAGACATAAAGAAGCTGCCCGGTGAGAGCGTCCAGGGCCACCTCGAACGAGCCGTCGTTGAGATGGACGATGTAAACGTACTCGGCCCTCTGGATGTTCGTGATGGAAGTTAGGTCCACCACAGGATACATCCTGTTGGCCTCCACCCCGAACTTGAGCTTGGAGAAGTCCATGTTCATCCCGTTGTCCCTGGTCACCGTTGGGACCGTGAAGATCTTTGAGTCGATGTCGGAGTCCTCAAGGTCGCGGAAGATGTTCTCGGCACCAGAGAACGTCAGGAGTTCCTTGAGGTCGGATGTGGTGTTGACAGGAGTGTCGGACAACCTACCGGTCTTGCCAGAGTAGAACCGGGGATCGTTGGAGACCGAGAGATTGTAGCAGTTCCGACCAAGGGAAGGTGCACCGAAGGACATGTTCCAGCCCTCTGCGGAGTAGTTACCGGCAACAACGTAGGAGTAGTCCTTGTTGCTTATCCAGTTGTTGAAGTCAGGAAGCTGGGTCTTGGCCTCGGTGATAGCATCCTGCGGAGAGAAGCTCGTATCAAGGCTTGTGGCCTTGTCACCGATCTGTGGCATATACGTGCCCAGGGTGAGCTTCCTGAACTCCGGCCCGAAGGTCGGGTCCTTCTGGGTGTAGTTTGTGTAGGAGTTCGCAGGCCTGTACTGGCTGTCGCCGTAATAGATCGGGCTTGCACCCAGGGTATAGGAATGAAGTGTGTTGGTGTAGTGTATCGTGGTCCTTGTGCCGCGGGCGTCCACCCTGATGGCCTCGAGGTTGTACCTGACCGCCATTGGAAGTCCTGTGGCTACCCATATGTCCAGCTCGAACTCCTCGATGCCGTTGATGTCCTTGGTCCTGTTGTCAATATCGAACGAAAGCCGAAGAGTGACCTTGTTGTCTATCCTCTCCATCTCCTCTGCACGCCAGGTGTAGGCCACATCCCCGAACATGTGGATGCCGTCGTCGCCGATGGAATATTCCTTACCGATATCCTCGAGCCGAAGGGATGTCGTGTCCTTGGACAGCATTGGATACGACTCCACATCGTCAGATGAGGTAGCTGTGACGTCCCAGATGTCTGTGATCGTGACCGATAGGTCGTTGGTGGTCACAGCGCTTACGGTCTTCGAGCTCCATAGGTCGATGTTGGTGGTCTCGTCGGTGTCCATACTTCCGACGACCTGGCCTGTCCCAAGCTCCTTGGTGGTTATCTCGCCTGTGAACCTCAATCGCTGCTGTGTGTTGCGCTGGACCACATCCCGCATGACCATGAAGCCGTCCTGGGCCTTGGTCGGGTTGGAGATGGAGACGGTCGTGGGTGTATTGGTCTGGTTGTTGTAGTCGATGTAAACATCAGTGATGGTGACCGGGGTTGCCGAGAGGTCCGTCCCAACCTTCAGCTTCTGGTCGGTGATACCGTTGGGATTGCTCACCTGGATGGAACCTCTGGTGTTGTAGTTGACGTTGTCACCAGAGAACTCCGACCTGATGGATATGGTGATGTCCTTGACCGAGAGGTCCACAGAGTATAGGTCGCTTAGACCATTGGTGTCTTGTACGTAGAGCTTTATCGTGACCAACGATGCGCCTTCTATGAAGTATGCTGTCATGGTCACTGAGGTCTTACTTCCTTCAAGTATCTGGTATCCTACACCGTCCACGGTCCAGTCGTAGGTCAGACCGGTCCCTGTGGAGGCTGATGCGTCGAACTTGATGACCTCACCGGCTGTGGGAGATATAAGAGAAAGATTCGCCTCTAAGGCAGCTTCACCGACATAGAACGATGCAGCTGCGACCGGTTT
>JANQNL010000045.1 GCA_028279585.1 Thermoplasmatota archaeon | reverse complement strand
CGCAGCATTCGGATGCTGCATTGACATCGCAGATGTAAACGAAGATGGCATCAACGACACCATCGTAGGAGAGTACAACAGGCAGAGAGCCTGGGTCTTCCCAGGAGATGGGACCACCGTGCGGGATGACATCACAGACTACGTCCAGGGCAAGACCGGCACCATGTTCGGGCTGTCAGTGGCAGTTGTAGAACGGGCCAACGGGACCGCTCCTCAGTTCTTTGCAGCAGACCCGCATGCCCAGACCCACACGGATGTCATCGGGCAGCAGGCCGGCGAGGTCTATGTCTATGACCTGTTCAGGATAACCATACCGGACGCGATACCAGACCTCGAGGCCACAGCAAATCAGGATGGCTCGGTCCAGCTGACCTGGACGCATCCTTTGGACGATGATTACAGGAAGTTCTCGATCTACAGAGGCCTGGAGAATGCAACGAACCTTACCCACCTCGAGAAGATCACGGTCAACAATGGCAACTACACGGACGAGAACATCATCAACGGCGAGACCTACAGGTACACCATCACCCAGTGGATCATGGATGTGGAGGGACATATGTCCACAGAGGCCACTGTCACTGCCAATGACACCCTTCCACCCCCACCTGTATCTTTGAGCGTTCGTTACGTCCAGAGCACGAAGAAGCTTCGCTTGAGCTTCTCTGCAATAGGCTCTGAACCTGTGGAGGAGTATGACATCCAGAGGAACGTCTCCGGGACCTGGACCACCATCGAGACCAGGAACGGCACAGAATCCGGAAACGTCCAGATAGAGACCGACGAGTTCGACAAGGATGCTGTGGACCAGTACCGCGTCATCGTCACCGATCCCAACGGTCTGACCTCCGAGTCGAACATCGCAGATACCTCCCGTGTAAACTTCAACCCAGGCTCAGGTGGAGGTGGGGGAAACCAGGGTGATGACGATGACGGTATCCTTGAGTTGTCCGCCTCGAATAGGTTCCTGTGGGGAGGCGTCGGCGGAGTATGCTTCATCTTCCTTTTGATACTCATCATCATCATCATCGTCATTGTGGCCAAGAAGGCCAAGAAGAACAAGGGCCACTTCAAGCAGATCGACGAGATAATGGCAAGCAAAGCGGACGCAGACATCAAGCGCCAGCAGATAGAAGCCGTGATGGAGAACGCAGAGAGGCTCCGGAACAAAAAGAAGATCACCATCCCTCAATACTCCGCTCTGGAGAAAAAGTCCGAGGACTGCTACGACAGGCTCTACGAGGAGATCCTGGACACCAAGGAAGCAGAGGAGAAGAAGAAGGGGGAGATGGAGTCCAAGGAGGATGAGGACGACGATACTCCACCTCCACCAGACGACGAGGAGAACGTCCCTCCACCACCAGAGGATGAGGAGGAGCTCCAGGAGATGGAGCCCTTACCGGAGATGGAACCTCTACCTGAGGTAGAACCGATGCCGGATGCGGACATGCCGGCGGAGGATGGTTTCCCTGACGATGATGAGGAAGCATCCGAAGTTTGGGAAGTGTCTGGCTAGTCTCGCCAGACCCCTTTTTTTGTGTAAGAAAGTGTTCCAGGTTTTATATATAGAGTTCACACCGTCTTTTCTTTTATGCGACCAAGCGTGCGACTCCGAAAAGTAAGGCTCCATGAAGCCTCGCAGTCCAACCTGGACCTCGCAGAGATAGACCTTGTGGTAGTGGTCCGGGAGCGCTTGGAAATTGACGAGGTGATATCATGAAAAAGTTCACGATCGGAGTGCTGGCAGCCATCCTGCTCCTTGCTGGAGCGACCCTTCTTCTGACAAATGTATCTGCAGAAGAGGCTACAGGCGAGCTCGCACTCGGTAGATACGAGTACGATTGCATCATCAAGGATTCCTACGCGACCATTGATGTCAAGTTAACATATTCCAATACAGCGAACGTCTCCCTGGAGGAGAGCGTCGAGTTCGATGTCCCAGATGGGTTCTTCATCACGAACTTCTCCTACGCTGTAGGCGGAAAGACCTTCTATGGTTGGGTCGAGGAAAAAGCCCAGGCCCAGCAGACCTACGACGATGCTGTTAGCAACGGAACAGGCGCTGCACTTCTTGAAAAGACCTACAGAGGGTACAAGATCAATATCAACGTAGAGCCGGACGAGCACGTCACCCTCGGAATGAGGTACGAATCGTTCCTGGCCCGACAGCTCGGTGGCTACGAGATGGACCTTGGTATCTTCGATCCCACAGGTGGAGAGGTGGTCGACGAGGTCGACATCTTCATCAGGATAGACTACCACGCGGTCATCTCCGGTGCCAAGGCAGATGGCCTTTCCGGTAACACCAACTACCTGCTCGCAAACACCAGATGCGAGATCGAGCAGACAAACACCGAGTCGACCATCCCTGATGCTGGTACGCTCACGTTCGACACAGAGAAGCTTGCTGACGCAGAAGGCATCGTCGCATCCTACAAGGACGGTGACGATGGTTACTTCATGCACGTCTTCTGTCCAGAGATGGAAGGCATCGGATACGACGACGAGGACTACCTGCCAAAGGATATCGTCTTTGTCCTGGACGAGTCCGGTTCCATGAGCGGTGACAAGATCTCCCAGATGAAGGACGCCTTCGCGACCATCGTCGAGGACCTTTACTCCGACGATACCTTCAACGTCGTCAGGTTCAGCACCGATGTTACGACTTGGAAGACAGAGCCTGTCAAGGCATCCGAGTCCAACATCGATGATGCTAAGACTTACATCAATAACATCGAGGCCGGAGGGTCCACCAACATCGACGGTGCCCTCAAGGGTGCCCTGGCAGACCTCAAGGACTCCGAGACCAGGATCCCTGTTGTGGTGTTCCTCACAGATGGACTTCCTTCCGAGGGTGAGACGATCACCAAGAACATCAGGGCCAACGTCAAGGACGCCAACACCGCAAACGCAGCGATCTTCTCTATCGCCTTCGGTAACGATGCGGACCTTGAGTTCCTTCAGGCCATGAGCCTTGAGAACAACGGCAAGGGCATCCAGATCGACGCAGGCTCTGATGCTTCAACCCAGCTTGTGGGATTCTACGATACTATCTCAACACCACTGTTGAAGTCCATCAAGTTCTCCTATGCAGAGGAAGGCACCAACCTGTTCCAGATCTATCCGGACGAGGTTGACAACTTCTTCGATGGCCAGGAGGTCATTGTGGTCGGAAGGTACTCCGGTATCTCCTCCCTGACCTTCGAGGGAACGGCCGAGGGAGCTGACGGTTCCATCGACCTGACCAAGGTCTTTGCCCTGGATGGTGATGCTGATAACGACTACATCGCAAGACTGTGGGCTTTCAACCACATCGACTCCCTCCGCGACCAGATGCTTGTGGCGGATGACGACCAGCCACTCATCGATGAGATCGTGAACCTGTCGATACAGTACAACTTCGTCAACGAGTACACCTCCCTTGTGGTGGTCATCGATGATGAGGAACCGACCGATAGGCCAACCGATGAGCATATGAACATAGGTATGGACAACGATGGTATAGGCGACTCCGGCTACGACCCATACGCCTACGGAGCACCCGGTGGTGGAGGCGGTGGTGGTGGAGCAGCTGGTGGTGCACCTACTGATAGTGGTTCCTATGACAAGGACGATGCATCAGGTGAAGGCCCGCTCACGTCCTACTACCCACTGGTCCCTGGTGGCGATGGCGGTGAGAACGATGGTATGAACCTGATAATCATCGCTCCGATCGTCCTGATAGGTGTCGTGCTGTTCGTCATCATAGGCATAGTGGTCGTGATGATAATGGTCAAGAACAGGACCAATACTGAAGATAACGAGGACCCAATCGAATCTAAGGATTCTTCGGGTCTCTCGGATAGTGATCCTCGAGATGAGAAGAAGGAAGAAGAGAAGGAGGATGATCAGGACCCCGTAAAAGACGAGTGAACCAATTACTACCCGACGGCTACAGGGCCTCATGCCAACCTGCAACCACCTGTAACCTGGCATTGCCAGGCGCTATTGCCCGACCTTTCTGGGAGTTATGGGGCCCTTAGCCACATTTTCTTCTTCTTGCCGTCAACAACATAAACCACCTGACCATTGCCCCCACCGATGGAACTTCTCGATGTCGCCTGGCAGAACTTCAAGCTCGGCTGGTGGCTTGCCGTCATCTGGTTGGTCTTCTACAACGGCATGCAATACCTCACCATCGATAGAGCGAAGCATCTGCCCGACAACTGGATAACCTGGATAGATTCCAAGATCCCAATGTTCGAGCCGGGCATGGACATCCTGTACATGTCATCGTTCGTCCTCGTGGTCTACCCATATCTCGGGATGAGGGAGCCGGAACATTTCACAGTGGTCGCGGTGGCCTACGGCATCAACATGGCCATCACGTTCGCATGTTTCACGCTCTACCCGGTGAAAATGAAGCGGCCGCCCGCCAAGTTCTGGGTGATGAAGATCGTGCAGGCAACGGACAAGTCCTGCAACTGCATCCCCTCATTGCATGCGTCCATGGCTTTGCTCCCGTTCTTCGCAGCCTTTTCCTATGGAGGTTGGGAATGGCCGATCGTTGGACTGTGGGCGTTGGGGATCAACGTGTCAACGGTGTTCACGAAGCAGCACTATGTGGTAGACCTCGTGGTGGGATTCGTGGTAGCGATAATTGCATGGTCCATTGCCTGGGTCATCTTCGGGTAATTTCTCGCTTACCAGCTGTTTCCCAGGAATAAAATCCTCCACATTCCATAGACAAGGAAGAGAGGTCGTCCTTTCCCACAACTTATTGCACTCTCCACAGGAAAGGACGATATCTTGTGGAACGTCTGTGGAATGTTACGGATTTTATTCGAAAACTGACCTAAATTTCTATGGTCGTCTAATTCGCCTTATATACCAACTGCGGCCAATGTATCATTAGCTCAACTTTGATGCAACGGAAAAACGTGTCCATCAATTTTGAGTGCTGCCTAACTTTGGTATGCAAATGGAAACAAAACCAAAGTTTGGCTAAAACTTCGGAACACGGAGGTGATACCATGATCGGCAAAGCAGTAATACTGGCATCATTGGCAGCTATCGCCGCTCTCGTGTTGTCCACAGGATTTGTCATGGCCGTAGGCGATGACGTGATGGACGCTATAGATGGTGATGGTTCTGATGACGAGTCCGACGACCTCGTAGAGGTCAGCTCGGAAGATTTTTGGAGCAAAGCAGCAGAATGCGATAGTGACTACTCGATGTACTATCACGAAGAGATGGTCTGTGACGACGATAGTGACGGTAACCCAGAGTTCGTTTGGGAATACTTCCACTACGAGTTCTTCGGACCTGAAGAGGAGTTCCCTTTTGACATAGAGCTCGACGAGGAAAAGGAGGAGAAGGAGGACAAGGAGCATCCAGAGAAGGATGAGGATCGCGAACGTCCAGACAAGGACGAGGACCGCGAGCGTCCTGACAAGGATGAGGAGAAGGAGAAGGAAGATAGGGAGCATCCAGAAAGGGACGAGAAAAAGAAGGACGATGAGATCCGCGTCAGGTCTGCTCGCGACGATGACGAAGACGATGACGAAGACGATGATGAAGACGACGACGACGATGATGAAGACGACGACGACGATGATGAAGACGACGACGACGATGACGACGATGACGAAGACGATGATGATGATGATGAGGACGACAAGCCCGACAAGGACGAGAAGCCGGACGACAAGCCTGACAAGGATGAGAAGCCGGACGACAAGCCCGACAAGGATGAGATGCCAGAGATCGATCTTTGCATCCACTTCGTAAAGACCCTTGAGATCATGCTCTGTGATGACGACTCAGACGGCACCCCAGAGTTCACCTTCCTCGAGGAGTACATGCTCTTTGAGAAGGTCATAGTCTACGAGAAGTACCATGAGGAATGGGACTGCTACAAGGAGGACATGGAGGAGCGCGAAGAGAAGGACCACAAGGAGCACAAGGAAAAGGACGAGTGCTGCAAGTGCCCAACCCGCGGCGGAGAGGAGGACTACTACGATGAGGATTACTTCTACGACGATGAGGACTGGGACGAGTGGTTCAACGATTTCTTCGAATCTGACGATTCTTCAGATCCTTCGGATGGTTATCCTCAGGATGAGGACTGGGAAGACTTCGACTATGAAGACTACGAGGACTACTTCGACGAGGAAGACTTCGATGATGAAGACTTCGATGATGAAGACTGGGATGACTGGTTCGACGAGGACGATTGGTTCGAGGACGACTGGTACGACGACGAGTACTATGACGACTTCTACTATCCGTTCTACCTCGGAGGATTCTACCACGGCGGCCACCATGGCCACCACTTCGGCCGAGACTATGAGGTCATCTACTCGACCTTCGAGTACCACATGGTAATGGAATGCGACGACGACTCCGACGGTACCCCAGAGTTCTATTATGAGATCACTGAGGTCCCTGGTGAGTACGACGAAATAATGACCTGTGACGACGACTCCGATGGAACTACCGAGTTCACCTGGACGACAGAAGAGCGTGTGGGTGACAAGTTCTATTGGTAATACCAAGCCCGCAACAAGGTCCCAGCTGTGACAGCCACCCCTGGCGGCTGGGGCCACCCTTCTTTTTACTTTCAACCCAATTGTCAATTTTTAAAGTAAAAAGCCCGCAGTTTAGGGTCCAAACGATACTCAACCTAATCTGCTGGGTCGAAGCATCGCAGTTAACAGGAATGGCAATACAACGAAGATGCTTCGCTATTGTTTCAGTTTCGCAAACATCAGAGCATCAGCTATCTTGCCATCTTTGATGATGGCCTTCCTCATCCTGCCCTCGAACTCGAACCCGTTCTTCTCCAGAACGCGCTTCGAGCCATCATTGTATGCGTAGATGCCACCGAATATCCTGATCACATCAAGGTTCTCGAAGGTCCATTCACAAACGACCTCAACAGCCTTGGTCATGATACCTCGACGCCAGTATGGCCTTCCGAGCCAGTAACCCAGCTCTGCCTCCAGACGATGCACGTCCTCGAATGTGGTCAGACCGATCCCACCCACAGCCTTACCCTCCACCTCGATGGCCCAGTTGGTCGCAGCCAGCTCACCAGTGGCAAGCTCCAACCACTTCTCGGCATCCTCTACAGAATACGGATGGGGGAACCTATCCCGCAGGTTTATCCAGATCTCTCGATCATTGGCTACCTCTGCTAAGCTTTGAGCGTCAGATTCCCGATACGGGCGGATAAGAAAGGTCCCGAGGTCCCATTCCATGCGGCCCGTGTAAGAAGAGGTCGTACAAAAAGGTTGGGTAGTTCATGAACGTGCGCGTGGTTGATGCTTAGTTAGTCCGATTCTCCATGAAACATATATAATGTACAATCCAAATCATTTCGCTGGGTGGAACCGCCATGGGTGCAAGAACCTTTGCCATTACGATAGCGTTACTGTTCTTTTTCAGCTTCATTGTCCTTACTGGGACAGCAGTTGACCAAGTGACCAATGACCCAGGTACGGAGAGCCTCGTAGGAGCAGATCCATACACACCTCAGTACTTCATCAGGAACGACGGCCAGGAACAGGACCCCTCCATCGCATACTACACCCATTCCACCACCCCGTTTGCGGCCTTCAAACCTGACAGCGTCATGTTCTTGGTCAGCAACGAGGACACCCTCTATGCCTATGAAGCCAACTTCATTGGGGCCAACGATGTCACCCCCATTGCGAAAGAGCAGGGACCCACGAGATTCTCATACTTCCATGGTGCGACAGAAGATGAATGGGTCACCAACGTCCCATGTTTCGAGCGCATCGCCTACGAGGACCTCTACGACGGCATCGACCTCGAGTATTACATCACCCAGGAGGGTCTGAAGTACGATTTCTACGTGGACCCGTACGTCGACCCATCAGTCATCCAGCTGCAGTATCGCGGTGTGAGCGAACTCAACATCAACAACGACCAGCTGATCATCCAGACCGAGGTCGGGACGATCATCGAGGCCGAACCTTACTGCTATCACAACGAGGACCACACCGAAGTTGCCTCCAGCTACTCACTGGATGGAAACGTCCTTGGGTTCGACATCCCGGACAGGGACCTTACCCAGACCCTTGTCATAGACCCACTGGTCTTCTCCACATACATCGGTGGTGTCGGTTCCTCTGACCAAGATGATGCGTACGATATCGATGTGGATGACAAGGGGAACATGTATGTCTGTGGATATGCACAGGCTTCTGATTTTCCAACGACCGTGGGAGCTGTAGATACAACGTTCGCAGGTTCCAATGAAGCAGTGTTGGTAAAACTCAACAACTCCGGTTCAGCTCTGGACTATGCTACTTTCCTTGGCGGGTCTGGCATTGATAACGCAGCAAGCGTTGTCGTTGATGACCAAGGGAACGCATACATCACTGGAAGGACAGATTCCTCCAACTTCCCAACCACTGCTGGAGCATATGATACCACTGTTTCTGGTCTTGATATATACGTTACAAAAGTAAACCCACTCGGGACAGGTCTTGTGTTCTCCACATATCTTGGAGGTTCTGATAGCGATCAAGCTTCTTCGATAAACTTCGATGACAATGGAGATGTGTATGTCACTGGATATTCGATGTCAAATGATTTCCCGACCACAGCTGGTGCCTATGACACAACACATAATGGCAATTATGATGGGATAATAACCAAGCTCTCAAGCACTGGGGCCTCACTAATTTATTCTACCTATATTGGAGGCACCAGTTTCGATAGCGTCAATGGAGGTATGCTCAGACCTGATGGACAGATGATCATCGTAGGGTCAACCTCCTCATCGAACTTGCCAACAACAGCAGGAGCATACGATACCACACACAACGGTATGGGTGACCTCTTTGTTTCTTGCATCAATGCGACAGGTCAAAGCCTGAACTTCTCGACCTTCTTTGGAGGGTCTCAGGGTGAGAGCTGTTATGGTGGTGGTAACATCGCCATTGGAGAGTACGGTTCGATATTCGTTTGTGGAAGGACGATGTCGTTTGATATACCGACCACTCCTGGCTGCTATGATTCCACTGGAGGTGGAATGAACCAGGACTGTTTCCTGGTCCGCTTCAAAAAGGACTGTTCAGATCTCATTTACTCAACTTATTATGGCGGTGGTGGAGATGATGAGGCATATGGTATCGCCAAGGATATCCATGGGAATATCTATCTGGGAGGCTTCACCACAAGCTCGAACCTTCCGACAACGCCTAACACTTACGATAATACCTACAACACGAACAGGGACGCCTTCGTCGCTGTGTTCAACTCCACTGGGATGAAACTGATCAATGCCACTTATATCGGCGGTACTAGCGGAGAAGAGACCCACGCCACATGGAGCAATGGTGATGGTAGCTTGTACCTTGTTGGGACAACGTTCTCGAGCAACTACCCGACCACCGCGGGATCCTATGACCAGGTCCTCGGCGGTACATCCGATTGGTTCGTAAGCAAGTTGAGCATTGATATCCAACCATCAGCACCCACGAATATCCAGAACGACCGCGGTAACCAGTTCATAAATCTCACATGGGAGGCCCCATACTTCGATGGGAACATGCCTATCACCAAGTATCATGTATACCAGGGCCTATCTGCTGATTACCTGTATCGGGTTGCGACCATCACCAATGGTGACATGTTCTGTAACAGGACAAGCCTTACCAACGGTCAGCAATACTACTTCTACATCCGAGCAGAGAACACGGTCGGTGAGGGATACCATTCAGCTCCACTTCCCCTAGTCCCTCTAGACCTTCCGTCCGAACCAACCAGCATCACGGTGAGCAATTACACACAAAGCATCAATATGACCTGGTTACCCCCAGCCTCCATGGGAGGTGACACCTCCGTCACCTACTCCGTCTACATCGGCGACAGCATCCCGACCATGGCGAAGCAGGCCACAGGTCTGACCGACCTCTACTACAATTACACATCCCTGACCAACGGCCAGATGTACTACATCGGAGTAACTGCCACCAACGGTCTTGCCGAGGGCCCGATGTGTACCCCGATTCCACATGTTCCAATGGACCTGCCGACCTCTCCACAAAGCTTAGGAACGAGCTGGGGAGACGGTTACATCAACCTCTCCTGGTCTGCACCAGTAGACGATGGCGGCGTCGGGATCTCGAAGTACACCATCTATCGAGGGACCTCTGAAGCAGCCCTCACCACGACCATCCCGAACATCCAGGAGCTCTACCACAACGACACTGGGCTGACAAATGGGATCAAGTATTTCTACAAAGTTGCAGCAGTGAACATCAAGGGCACTGGCAACGCCACAGATGTGATAAATGCGACACCGTATGCTGCTCCATCAGTTCCCCTCGGTCTAACATTAGATGCATACGACGACCACATCATTATCTCATGGGCACCCCCAGCCGAGGACGGTGGGGACGACCAGATCACATACAAGGTCTACAAGGGGATGTCTGAGACCACATGCCTTCTGGTAGCCCAGGACCTAACTGAACTCACATACAATGACACAGGGCTGACGGTAGGATTGAGGTATCATTATGCGATATCAGCTGTGAACCTTGGGGGAGAAAGTCTCTGGACAGTGATCGCGAACACGACCACATGGAAACTTCCATGTGCTGCAGAGGACCTTGCCATTGAATGGGGTGATAGTGAGCTCAACCTTTCATGGGATGAACCGAACGATGTTGGTGGTGGTAGTTCTATCTCTTATGCTATCTTCAGAGGAACCTCCGAAGCGAACACGATCAAGATAGCAGCAGACCATACGGACCTGTGGTACCTGGATACTGGCCTCACCAATGGCGTCCCATACTTCTATGAGATACAGATAATCACAGAGTTCGGCCGTGGACCGATGTGCGCTGTGGTCAACTCGACACCGTATGGCCTACCATCAGAGCCACTATCATTTGCTACTACCGTCTCATCAGGAACCGTTCATCTAACCTGGGACCTTCCACTGGACAATGGTGGCGACCCGATCCTCATCTACAAGATCTACAAGGGGACGACCAACACTTCGATGAATACAGTGATCGATAACCTCAACACCAATTTCTACAACGATACGGGACTTACCAACGGCCAGGTATACTTCTACAAGATGACGGCTACGAACATCGCGGGCGAGTCCATCTTCTCTGTTGAGATAAATGCGACACCGATAGGGGTTCCATCCATCCCAAGGAACTTCGAGGTGACCCCAGGAGATGCAAAGAACACGCTGGAGTGGGACTCACCAGCTGATGATGGTGGTGATCCTGACATCACATACACCATCTTCAGAGGGGAGGATGAGGGAAGTATCGCGTGGATCGAACAGGACTATGAAGGGACCACATACGAAGATACTGGTCTGACGAACAACAAGGAATATTACTACGCAGTGGTCGCCTCGAACTCTGCAGGGGATGGTCTTCATACGGATGTTCTGGCTGGTACCCCTATCGGTATAGATCAGCTTAAAACGACGTTCACTTGGACCAAGTACGAGGGTGATGACTTTGTCCGATACGAGATACATGTCTCGTATGAGTCCGATGATTACGAACCGGATGCTTCAACACTGATAGCTTATGAAGAAGACCAGAACGTCACCTCCTATGATGTTATTTTCTCCCCGGGCCAGACCCCACATCCAAAGGTCATGATCATGACGGACTCCGGCTACGTAGATCCAGGCCAGGGTGGTGGAGGTGGAGGAGGAAGTGACGGTGGAGACAAAGGGTTCCAGCTCGACTGGTGGGAGATCACTGGGATAACCATCGGTATCGTCGTCACCCTCATCGCTGGTGCTGTTACCCTGCTTGTAGCCAAGGCGAAGTTATCCAAGTTCAGCAGGATAATGGACAGGATAGATACGACCTATAACGAGAACATGAACGACAAGCGGAAATGTCGTAAAGAGCTCGAAGATATCCGTGATGACATCCAGAAGATGGTCAAGGACGGCTCCCTGTCAGAGTCCAAGTTCATCATCTTGAGGGACAAGATCAACGAGTACCAGAAGACCCTCAAACCTGGTGAGGACGAACCAGAGGAAGGCTCTGTCTATGGCAGTGAGGATGCCCGCGATCCATATGCCGCAAGCGGAGACCTCTATGCGTCCTCGGACAGCCCATATGGTGGTGGATACACTGCCTCGGAGACCCCGGCCGAGCAGACGGGTTACGACCAGTCAGCTTCCTCTGGATACGACCAGGCCCCTGCAGAACAGGTGGACCCTGGAAGCGTTGTCGGTGAGGAATACCTGGGAGGAACTGAGCAGGACCAGTTCACTTCAGAGTCCGATCTGAACCAGCTTCCACCAGCCTCCGAGGAGGCCTACGACTTCGGGGTCGGTTCAGATAGCACATATCAGGAACAGCCAGTGGATTACAGTGCTCCTCCAGAAACTGCTCAGCCGGAGGAATCAGTGGACTTCGGTCTCACTCCGGACCATCAGGACCAACAGCAGGAACGCCAGGTCGTTAAAATGAAGCCTGTTCCAAAAGATGATGATGGGTCAACCAACTACGATGGACTCTTCGATTAAGGTATGACCTCGAGCGAGTCATGGATGTCCGTCAGCAGCAGATCATCAACCTGTATCTTTCCTTCATCGATGAGCCTGGCCACTCGGCCTTTGTTCTTCTCCAGCTCATTGACAAGATGTCGTATCGTCGAGCACACCAAGAGGTAACCATCTTCCCCCCAGGGCTTCGCATGGTTAGCGAACAGACACCGTCCACCGCAAACCCATCGGATATCGCAGGACACGCATGGTTCCCCAGGAACCTTCACATCTACAAGCTCGGTAGGTTCAGAGCTATCGATGTGTCCAAGACGAGCGAACTCGAACTCTGGACAGATCGGACAAAATAATATTTGACCCGTGGTCGTAATTGAAAAGTGATCGTGTCCAGCTCCACACCGGATAAAGGTAGGCTTGCCGGTAAGCAGAGTATGCATCGGCAAAGAAAAGGGTACCCAACCTTCCACCACTCCGTCCCGTTCCATCTTCGTCACCCACCTGTCCACAAGCCTCGTTATCCCAGGCTCGTAGAGCAGGTCGAACCACTGCTTCACCTCGTCCTTGTCCTGCTCCCCATGCCACATCACATCGAGCTGCCAGTAGATGCGCTGGAACAAGCCGGTCTCCCACAGATGCATGGTCTGCTTGTAGATGTCCGTTCCAACTGGAACGGCCATGCGAGCGACCACATCACCAGTGAACCCCCGCTCCCGCAGAACCGTCGTGTTCGCAATGGCCTTTTCGTACACACCTTCCCCCCGGTGACCATCCGTGTGCTCCTTGTCCCCGTCCAGAGACAATAGTATCGTGTGGATCCTCTCCAACTCTTCCCTCTGGACACTGTCCAACAGCAACCCATTGGTCTGAAGCACGGCCGGGTATCCCCAGTCAAGGATCTTCGCCATTATGGATGGACGAAGGGTCGGCTCCCCACCGTAGAACACAAGGACCGGTTCCGGGTCCTTATCCAAGAACGCATGCAGTGTCTCCAGGTCATACTCTATCTCCGGGGGCATCCGGACAGCCGAACCTCCCTCACAGTAGTCACAATCCAGATTACACGAGTCAGTAAGGATGATGAAGTAGTTCAAGTAGGCACGCTCATCAACGTTTGTAAAAGACCGGGGAGTCCTTGAGCCACTGGAGGTCGGAGATGTACAGGTCCCTGATGTCCCTTACCCCCAGCACGTTCATCGCAAGCCGCTCCAAACCAAGCCCCCATGCCATGACCGGATACTCCACCCCCAGAGGCTGCGTGACCTCTGGCCTGAAGATACCGGACCCGCCAAGCTCCATCCACTTGTCGTTGAAGTATACCTCAACTTCCATGGAAGGCTCGGTGTAAGGGAAGTAGGCCGGTCGGAGCCTTATCTTCTCAAAGCCCATCCTTGCGTAGAACTCCTTCAAAAAGCCCACGAGTCTGTTGAAAGAGGCCTCCTTCTCCAATACTATCCCTTCGATCTGGTAGAACTCTGGAAGGTGAGTGGAGTCTATAGCTTCCTTCCTGTAGACCCTGTCCACAGAGAACACCTTGCAAGGTGGCTCTGGGTTCTCGTAAAGATATCGAACAGTATCAACAGTAGTATGCGTTCGAAGCAACGCCTGGGAGGCGATCTCGGAGGACCAGACGTAGTTCCATCCCTTGGAACCGGTCTCCCCGCCGTCCTTGTGGACCGCTGCGATCCTGTCCGGGAAGGTCGGATCGTCCTGGGTCATGGTGATGTCGAAGTCCTTGGGCTCCTCGAGATACATGGTGTCCTGCATCTCCCTGGCTGGATGGTCCTGGGGAATGAACAGTGTATCCATGTTCCAGAATGCGGACTCCACGAAATCGTCCTTTATCTCTGTGAAGCCCATCTGCAGGAAGATGTCCTTGATCTCCTCGATGATTATCGAAAGTGGATGCCTCTTGGCTCCATGAACTGTAGGTGCAAAGGACGTGACATCGTACCTGCGCAGGTCCACATCCCTCCACCTGCCAGACTGGAGGAGCTCCGGTGTGATGAGGTTGACCAGTGCTTTGAACTCGATGCCAAGGGCCGCGACCTCCTTGCCCTTCTCGGTCATGGTTACTGTCCTGGACACGACCTCTTTCTCCTCTATGAGGCCCTTGCGGCCTTTGAGCTGCTTGACAAGGTCTGCATCGCAGTCCTCGAGCTTGAGGTCCCCCTCTGCAAGCTTCTCGATGAGGTCCTCGTCCCTTCCCCGCTTTTTGAGGGCTCCCTTACCCTTCTCGGTGATCTCGACATAGGATGCTCCCTCCTGCTTGCCGATGTTGGCCCAGCCCTTCCGCTTGAGCCAGCCTACGGCTGGAGAGACCTCTCCCTTGTCCACCTTCCCATGCTTTGGGATGTCGTCGACGAACATGATGCCGTCCTCTTTCTCTAAAAGCTTGAGGATGCGGCGTTCTGGAAGGTCCTTGGCGGCGTACTGTTTCTTTGCCAAGTGAACATAGACCTGGACGGACTCGCTGATATCGACAAGTCCCTTGGACTGGAGCCAACCTGCAGCGTTCATTACCTCTACAAGCTGCTTCATGCCAGCCCTGCGGACCAGGTCCTCTGGTGAGGACGGTCCATGCTTGTCCAGGGCCTGCAGGACCTTCTTCTCGTTATTGGAGAGTTCGTCGAGCAGTTTCTGAAGGGTCATGGGTGGGCCTAAAGGAGAGGGGGTATATGGGTATTACGGTTTGAACACTGAAGCTGGATGTGGGAGAATCACCTCCCACCGAATACCTCCCCTCCCGTCAGCGACCACTGGCTGTTATCATCTCAAAATGATAACTCCGCCGCATTCTCACTTAGGTGAGAATGGGGCTGGACGTGCCCCTCCCCCACTCACCTGTGGTCGCTGACAATGACTTGATGTCTGTTACATAGGAACAGAAACCATATCTACTTCAATCCCACTGTGAACTTCATGACCGAGGATTGGACCCGCGAAAAGCTCGAGAAGGAGTACATCGGCCAGATGACCGCCAAGACCATCGAGGTGAACAAGTGCATCTGCGGCAAGAACCTTGTCCTGGACCTGTCCGCGGTCGAGGAGATCCTTCGGGCTTCGAAGCACATCACCCAGGGTACTTGTTTTTGCAGAGAGAAGATGGGTAAGTGCATAGAGCCAATGGATGGGTGCCTGACCGTTGGTCCTGAAGCCACGGAGAACGTCGAGATCGGAGCCGAGAAAGAGATATCCTTGGAAGAAGCCCTGGCTTCCCTCAAGCGGACCCACGAGGCTGGCCTGGTCCACATGGCCTACACCTTCGAGGGTGACGACCACATCGGTCAGATCTGCAGCTGCTGTTCGTGCTGCTGCCACACCCTGTCTGCCGCTGTCCGGTTCGGTTATCCAGACCATGCTTTCACATCAGAAAAGATCGCCACCCAGGACTCTGAAGCATGTATAAACTGTGGCAAGTGTGTCGAACGATGCCAGTTCAAGGCCAGGACCATGGAGGAGAACGGTCTGGAGTACGATGAGAGCAAATGCTATGGCTGTGGTGTTTGTATCTCAACTTGTCCAGAAGAAGCGATAGGCCTTGCACCCAGGAAGGACTAACCGTGGAACGTTAGGAACAGGAACATCAGACCTAGCGTTAGCTTCATTGCGACAGCGATAAAGAACATCCTGTGATCATGATGCATCCAATCCAAAGATCCGGACATCGGTCAAACGTTGGTTTGAGGGTAGAAAAGTGTTACCTTCTACCTCGTTCTTCTGCTGCAATTCCAACAGGGTCAGAGAACAGAGCCTTCATCCCTTTCCACCGAACATCTCCATGTAGACCTTCTGACGGATATCTTCACGACCTTCTAGGAGGTCTGCTTCGGTCAATCCCTCTTCTTCCAGTATCTTACGGAGATCGTTCAAGGCCATTATCAGCTCTGCTTTTCTGACAGCATCTCTGATGAACTCCGCCCGTGAATGAAAGTCACCTCTGGCAACATAAGCGTCTATACGCTTGAGCTCCTCTGGAGGGAACCTTATCTGGACGGATACCATCTGCGTCATGACGTTGTGATTGTTTTCAATCACATTTATACATTCGCCTTGATCTAAAGAGGGTGGTCCCATGACTTTGATGGAGTGGGTACAGTTATAATTCAGCATTGGTTTGAACGGAAACTCCGCTCACTTGAACAGGTTCAGCACACCTTTCAATCCCCCGGGCTGGAAGGCCCGGTACATGTCCACCGCCAAAGTGGTCCCGATCTGTCCCTGCCAGTGGAAATAAAGCGGTTCCCACAGTGGCCGATACTTGTTCTTGAAGAACTTCTCCGAGCTCACTGGATAGTACCTATCAAAATTCGCAACGATATGGTCCAGCGCCCGCTTCACAGGCAGCGTCACATCCTCCACCTCGTCTGCAAATCCCATGTTCGGGACCATGCCTGTGTAGATGACGTCCACACCTTCCTTTTTGAACTGCTCAATGGACTCCACCATCAAAAAGTCCATGGTACCCTGGACAGCATCCGAGCGGCTGGGGGAAAGGTCTAGATACCACCTTCCAGAAGCCGGGACGGTCTCGTATACCAAGAAACCCTCTATCCGTTCTGCACTCCGTGCCAGGAAGCATCGCTTCCCCCACTTGTGTGGCCAGTCCAGGTGCCCGAAGATGAACTCGATGGCTGGGGTATCCTTGGCTGTGAGCCACTTGTCGTAGATCTGTTCGCACTCGGACTTCACATTCCCGTTGAAGGTCAGGTCGTGCTCGATGAACTCCAACCCTGCCTTGACACCCTTTTTGTATCCTCGCCTGACGTTCTCCATCTTGTTGCCACTGGTCGTGAAGTTCTTCACACCAAGCGCTGAGTCGATGGCGGCCTTGGCAGAGTTGTAGCCAGTATTGCGCATGATCTCCTGCTGGGCCTCACCAGTTCCGAAGAACACGGTCCGTTTCTTCTGCTTCTGGCCGAACTCTCTGAACCCACACACCATGGCATAGATGTCCTTGGGATCGCAGACCGGCTGAGCAACGGCGATAAGTGTCTTTCCAGACACCTTGTAGGCGATATAGCCTTCCACGCCGTCCATGGTGAACCTCTCTAGACGTTCGTCTAGAGTTGTATAGGACAGCGAGAAGTCGCCATACTCCATGAGTAACTCGTGGAGCTGCTGCTCATCCATGGTCCCGCCAGAGGTGCTATCCATCATATCGTTTTTGGTGATACTATGAAAAGTGTGCAATTGTGAACATTAGTCTCCAGCTCCTCAAAAAGGGTATAAAGGTGATGCCCGATGGACCTGTAATGGCCAATGTGCTGGGTCCCATGGAGAAGCGCGTGTTCTTTGCAAAAGTGTTCGCTGCAGAGCAGCAGATGCGCAAGTTCCCACCAGGGTTCATGATGTACCTTGACAACCTGATGAAGACAGAGAAGGTCATAGTCAAAAACGGCAAGACCTACATGCTCTCCCAGGTCCCCCACTACCCTTCAAAGGCGTTCACCCGTTACCTTGGAGGCCTTCTGGCCTGCAGGAACGGCCACCACACCCCCATGTCCCTGGAGTTCGCTATCACCAATGCATGTCCATGCAGATGCTGGCACTGCTCCAACGAGGGCAGGGCTGGAAAGGACCTGTCCACCGAGAAGTGCATCGAGATCATGCGAGGATTCATCGACCTGGGCGTGACCTGGATCGGCCTATCCGGTGGAGAACCCCTGATGCGAAAGGACTTGGAGGAGATAATCGAATGCTCCAATGGTGACGCGGACATTGCCATCTTCACCACTGGCTCCACCCTGACCAAGGAGCGGGCCAAGTCCCTGAAGCGCGCGGGGCTCAACTCGTTCGTCATCTCCATCGACAGCATGGACGCGGCCACTCACGACAAGCTCCGTGGAAAGAAAGGCACATTCAAGGCTGCCATGAAGACCATCGAGATCTCCAACGAGCTCGGTCTCTACACAGTTATCTCTACGGTAGGCACACGCCAGTCCGTGAGAAAGAAGCAGATGGAGAAGTTCCTCAAATGGGCCAAGAAGAAGGGCGTGGACGAGGTCCGCATCCTCCCCATCGCGATCTCGGGAAAGCTCCTGGAAGGCTTCGACG
>JANQNL010000024.1 GCA_028279585.1 Thermoplasmatota archaeon | reverse complement strand
TATCCTTCGACACCGCGTCCAGCGCCTTGTGCGTGGCGCGCCGCAGCGCCAGAGCATCTTCGCCGAAATTGGCCGGCTTCTGGTCCCCGGGGGCCTGTTCGGGGGCCGCTTTCTGTGACTTACTTTTCTTCATTTAACATCACCCCTTTGGATTGGTAAGTAAGTAATTACTTACTACAATTTAAAGCTATGCCTTGCAAGTAACAAATACAGATGCCGCACTCTTGTGCAGACTGTTTGAGAGTATAGTTACATGGTTAATAAAATTGGCAATCATTTTAGCAAAAAGTTACATGATGACACATCTAATGATACTATCTTTACATGAACAAGCCTAGTTGTACATGCACATAAGAACCCTATATACCACGCGTGAAATGATCAAAATAGGTCGAAAACGACCGCGTAGGGCAAATAGGTGGTTCTATGAAACAAACAGGACTTTTGATGATCGCGATATTGCTCATCGCTTCTCTCGGGCTACTTGTTGTAGTGACCGGCGAAGGCGGTGACGGAACACCCTCATCGAGGAGCCTTCCAAACGATGAGTTCCCCCAGTTCAAAGGTGACAGAGCAAAGACAGGAAATACATCGGCACAAGGACCGGACACGTTCAAGCAGCTTTGGAGCAAGAACCTGAACAAGGTCCCGACATACGGCTCCCCTGTTGTGATGTACGACAAGGTCTACTATACGTCCGCATCCTCTTCCGGTAACCAGGGAACGGTATGCTACGACATGACAGGGACCCAGATATGGACCATGGCCGTCGGGACTAACCTCGGTACGCCTTTGGTGTATGATGGCTTCTGCTATGTATCGACCATTACTGGCAATCTCGTCAAGATCGATGCGAACTCAACTGGAACGGCAACAGCGACCTGGACATACAACCCTCCAGGTTCCATGTCGTCCACAGCTCCATTTCTCACAGGTTGTTCTTCCCCGGCAACGGACGGAGCCATGGTATTCTACGTTACCATGGACCCCTCTGGAATGCACGCAGTCTGGATAAACAACGGGACCAAGGCATGGTCTGCTTCCCTCGGGGGATCAGCATGCTCCGAAGGTTCTCCAGCAGTATACAAGGGCAGGATCTACGTCGGTGGAGGGAACTCCTGGGATGCTGGGAACTACAACCTCTACTGTTTCGATGCATCCGATGGTTCATTGATATGGACCTTCCCCACAGGAGATTATCTCCCAGCAACTCCAGCTATAGTCGACGATAGGCTCTACATCGGTTCAATGGATGGAAAGCTGTATTGTCTGGATGCTGTGGGAACTGATGATCCTCCAACCAAGCACTGGGAGTACAATGTTGGCGCATGTCTCTACGCGTCTCCAGCAGTAGGATACGGCGAGATATTCATTGGAGATGTGAGAGCGACCAACAACTTCCATTGCTTCCAGGACCTTGGCACTTCCGCGAACAAGAAGTGGACCAAGACGGTCCCAACAACCAATCCGACCTACTCCAGCCAGGAATGGGGTGTCTGCTCTTCAGCAGCCATCTCTCCTGATTATGTCTATGTTGGCTCCACTGGCGGTGACCTCCACTGTTTGAACAGAGGCGACGGTTCCCAGAAGTGGACCAATACCTACGCCAACGGTTGGTATGGACTTACTTCTCCATCTATATATAAGGACAAGCTCCTGATATCTGTGGACAATGGAATGCTTTACTGCATCGGTCCCGACGTGGACCTTACACCCCCGAGGGTATCCAACACTATCCCTGATACTGATGAGACATTGGTTGATTCGACAACAACGATCTCTGTAGAGTTCAACGAGGCAATGGACCCAACGTCCATCATAGGAGCGAACTTCAAGCTCGAAGACTCTGGAAGTGCAAACGTTGCGGGTTCTGTTGTATATGACGATGCAAACGATACTGCTGTGTTCACACCAACTGCAGAGCTTCTCAAGGACGAGGAGTACACATTTACAGTGACCGCCGGTGTCACCGACCTCAACGCGAACACCCTTGATGGTGACAAGGACGGTCTACCAGAAGGACTTGGTGTGGACGACTATGTCTTCAGCTTCACAACAGCACCAGCATATCCTCCGGTATTCACCGGTGAGTCAACGATACATCCGATAGAGGATGTGATGTATCCTTTGAACTTCTCGAACATCCTGACCGATATGGATACTCCGCTCGACCAGCTTGTGATCACAGAGGATTCAGAATATGCCACTATGAACGGCATGGTCATGGAACTGCTGTATCCCAACGGTATAGCCAGTGAGGTCATCAACGTATCCGTGGACGATGGGACCTTTATTGTCTATAGGGACTATATAATAGAGGTCACCGAGGACAATGACCTTCCGACCTTCGATCCTATCCCGACACAGACCGTTGACGAGGATGTCCAAAAGGAGCTGGACCTGGAAGATTACATGACAGACATTGATACTCCGATGAACGAGTTCACTCTGGCCGATAGTTCTTCATTCACGACCATCGAAGGTCTGGTCATTACCATGGACTATCCAAACGGCGAGACCGGCGAGACCGTAAACGTCTCTGTCAACGACCGTGGGACCAAGGTGTATGTCGAGTTCGATGTAGTTGTGAATCCAATCAATGACGCTCCAGAGATCTCGGCCTTAACAAAAGCCCAGGTCATCGAGGATGAGATGTACTCCTACTATGTGGGAGGAGCTATCTCTGATATCGATAACGAGCTCGAGGACCTGACCCTGGAGGTCGTGTCGGATTACGTGACGGTCAACGGGACATATCTCGACCTGAACTATCCGAACGGTATCTTGACCGATGTGTTGGACGTCAAGGTCACAGACGGAGAGTACTATGCTAATACCTCTCTTGAGGTCGTTGTGACCCCTGTCAACGATGGTCCAGAGTGGTCCTCTGATGGCATTGAGATCACAGCCACGGAGGATATCGCAGGTGAGTTCAACCTCACTCCATACGTCTCTGACGAGGATGATGACCACTCGATCCTTCGTATCAGCGATGACTCCGATCATGGATATGTGGATGGAATGTTCTTCAAGTTCACATACCCCAACGGTGTGCTCGCAGAGGAGATAGTCTTCACTGTGACCGATGGAGATGTGGATGTCACCAAGACGGCAACGGTCACCGTGACCCCTGTCAACGATGTGCCAATTCTAACAGAACCAAAGGTCAACCAGCTCACTGGGAACCTGACCACCGAGTTCACATTCACCGTCAAGCTCCGTGATATCGATCTTGAAGATACAGATACTCCATCTGTCAAGGTCCACATCAATGGAGAGACGTATGACTGCACCAAGACCGGAGGGAACTTTGGAACTGGTGCAACATACGAGTACAAACTTGTCCTGGGTGAGGTAGGTAACTTCACGTTCTACTTCTCTGCAGACGACAAAGATGGTGGAGAGACCCAGACCGATGAGCTCGTGATCGTTGTGTCCGACGACACCATCACTCCCGGCGGAGGCGGAGGTAGTTCCTCTGGATCCTCGTCCATGGGTGCTGGTCTCTACATCGCTATCGGGGTAATAGTCGTCATCGTCGTTGTCCTGTTGCTTGTGGTTGTTGTTGTGGTCGTACTTATCTTTGTCCTCAAAGGCAAGAAGTCTGCAGAGTGTCCTCCAGATGAGGAGAAGCCTGCAGAGGAGACAACAGAGGCGGATGAGAAGATGCGCGATCCATACACTGACCAGAACCTGTATGGTGGTCAGGAGGCAGCGCAGGCAACGACATATGATGCCTATCAGCAGCCACAGGCAGAGGGACAGGCAACATATGACGCAACTCCTGCAGCATCTGAGCAGCAGCCACTTGGTGAGGCAGAGCAGCCTCAGCAGGTTGAAGGATCGCAGAGCCAGATGTTGACAGACGGCACACAGCAGCCCCCAAATGGAGGATACTGATAAACGCACAAGAACTAGGTCAATTGTGACATAATGACACAACTAAGGATAGTATCTGCGCATGCACAAAAGAACCATATATACCGTCGAGTCGATGGAATATCATAGGTCCCTTGAGACCACATGGAAGGTGATAATGTGAAAGCGAAAGGACATGTGTTGTTCATTGGTCACAATTACCTAATATCCGGGGCAGGACCGATTTTCCAGATGCCCCGGAGGATCCTGCCTGCAAAGGCAGAGACAAACCCAACCTGAAACAGTACACACATCTGCCTGGGACCACCCATCCTGGCAGATGAGAGGCGAAGGAGCGTCACGTTCTGGACCCGGACTCGAGCAGCCACCTAGCGGTTCCGGGTCCGACGCTCCCAGCCACCAATGGCCCCAAACCCCAGGGACGGGGATCATCCTCGTCCCAATCATTTCTTGAGCCATGCGTCTAGCCATTCTGAAAAGGACTTAGCATCAGGATACCAGTCATCCTCCCCACTCATCCACACCTCTCCACGCTTCGACCCTGTAATGATGAGATGCCAAACAACGTTCCAGTGACCTGCTCCAAGCAGGATGTTCCCACTTATGCACTGGTCCCACAGCTCATCGATGTTATCGTCCGTCCACTCCATCTCTGTATGTCCATCGAACGGGAACGGCTCCTTGATCCTTACAAGAGCGGTCCATGCCTTCTTGCTCATCATACCGACATCTTCTGGGACAAAGCCCAGGGGAACGATACCAAAGTCTGGGGGGCCATCCCCTCCGTTACCTATCTTGAGGAGATATTCCCGATACTCTGACGGAAGCTCTATGCCATGCTTCTCCTCGAAGGCCTTGATCTCCTCTTCGGTCGCAGGAGCATTGGACTTGTGTCCCTTCTCCTCCATGGCATTCTTTAGCTCATCAATGTCCATGGTCTCACTCTTTCCGAGGCATCTTCTGGACCTTGCCGTCCTCGTCCAGGATGAAGTGCGCCATACCTACTCCCCGACCCATTATCTTGAACTCAACGGAGTAGACCGTGCCAAACTCCTCACTGTCCCTTGGCATGAGATGGTTGATGAAAATGGAGCCTTTGTCGAACTTCTCCTCCAAAAGCTCCTTGATCTGCTGTTTGATGTCGGCCTCATCCATGGTATCAGAACTCCATCAGTTTCTCGTACTGCTCGGAAGTCCCTGTCTCCAGGATGGAATTGATGATCTTTTCTGTGAACGGCCCCACACCCTTGAGGGTCTTGAGGTCCTCGACGCTGGACAGTGGCTGGTCCAGCTTGGTTATGGACCTTGCTCCGTATCCGTACGGTGACCTCTGGCCCTTGAGCTTGGCTGCGAAGTCCATGTGTTCAAGCATCACTGTGACCAGGTCGTTCTCGCCAAGGATATCAGCGAACAAACGGCTGGGGATCCTGATAGGCTGTGGATACTTCTTAACGGCTTCGAAGAACTTCCCATGCAGCTCCTTGTAATACTCAAGGTTCTGGTTCCCATACTTGTCCCCACTGTAGATCCCTGAATACCGGGACACAAGCTCTGGGTCGTAGTTCTCAAGGACCTGGAGGAAGTGGTCGTGCTGCCTTCCAGGCTTCAGAGTCATCCCACCGAACACGACGTAGTCGAACTCCTGGGTGACCTTGAGGCTCTCCTCGATGCGCTCCTGGGAATCGGATACCAGGGGAATGCATGGAAGCAGGAAAATGCCGCATGCAATACCTTCATCCTTGAACTTGCGCAGTGTCTCCAGACGCTCGCTGGGGGATGGGACACCAGGCTCGAACACGTCTGCGATGGTGTCATCGACTGTAGAGAAGCTCATGCTAACGATAGCTCTGGAGTCATCGTTGATCCGCTTGAGGATGTCCAGGTCTCGTTCTACGAGCGTTGATTTTGTTAGGACATGGACTGGTCTACCTATCTTCTCGATATGCTCCAGTGTCTTCCTAGCAAGCTGGTACTTCTCATCAACTGGCTGGTAGCTGTCCCCAACTCCACCACCCATGATGATGAAACCTTCCTTTACTGGCTCCAGTGGTCTTTCCATGCCAAGCTCCTTCTGGAGGAGCTCTATGGCATTGATCTTGACCTCGACATCCTTGCCGAACTCTCCCTCCACCTGGTACTTCTCTGCCCTTCCATCACAGTAGGTGCAATCATGCTCACAGCCTCTGTAGAGGTTCATACCTGCTGTGGAGACGAACCAGGAGTCCACGCGCTTCTGTTTCCGAAGCAGTGATTTCGCTTCTATCTCTGTGACGGTCATGAAGGACGAATGGTCGCTATATGTCAAATCTGTTGCGGCATCACAAGGCTTTTACGTTGAGAAACAGCTTCATGAACATGGGAAAGAAGCTGAAGAAGTGTTCAGGCTGTGGGACCATGGTGGAGTCCTACTCCTATGGGGATTACTGTTATTCCTGTGCAGCCGATGTCTGGGACGGTGGGTTCCAGTCCACATCTGAGCATGCCTACGAGGTAGGTTGGCACGACCACGTGGAAGGTCTTGATGAACCATGCAGCAAGAAGGGACGCAAGGCCATATTGGAGATCATCCGAGATTTCGATCCAGTCGACTGGAAGTGTCAGGGATGCGGAGAGGTGCGGGTGAAGAAGGATGAGGTCGGTGGAACTCCGTTCGAGGAGCTGATCAAGAGGATATGCGCGCCCTGTGAATGTGGAGAGAAAAGACCAGCTTTCCCGAACGAGCCAGAGAAGTGGTTCCACTGATGAACGTGTTTGGGGTTGAGAATATGGCGGATGAATTGAAAAAGTGCGCTGGATGCGGCGAAATGGTTGCTGAATACTCCTAT
>JANQNL010000153.1 GCA_028279585.1 Thermoplasmatota archaeon | reverse complement strand
GGCGGGCAGGGACCGGAGGCGCAGCATCACACACAGCAGAGGTTGTTCGGCGGCCGCGAGGACTCTGCACTTCTGCTTGTTACGCTCGACGATCATGCTGACGTTCCGATCAAGGCCAAGGGTGCCTATGCAGACATCGATGTTGGCGGGCTGAGGTTTGCTGGTCTTGACGGTAAGGGACTGGGCAAGAGCCTGGAGTATGAGTGGATGGGGGTCCTTGACACTGCACGCAAGAAAGAAGTTCCATCGTTCAGGCTGGCCTTGGACAAGATGGACGAGGCAGGCGCAGGGGAGTTCCTGGTGTTCCTGCACTACCTCACATACTACAGCGCATTGCTCCGTGGGGTCGAGCCATTCGACCAACCTGCGGTCGAGGACAGCAAGGTTACAAGCATAAACTTGCGCAAGTAATGCTTGTTTCTTAGTCCTATGTTCATGTTATACAGCTTCAATTAAGACAATAGAATCCTTTATTAATATTGAACAGATTCGGAAAATACCCAACTATCTGGCTATTAAGTTTGATGTGGAAATCGGTCAAAGTTCATTATATATAAGCACCCATGGTTAACTTTATATAATACTGCATCACCGTCACCAATCAATATTTATAACGCAACAGATATATATTGGATTAGAGATGCCGAAATGGCACATCCAGAGGTGGTAAATACGTCACTAACGAAACGTGTTTTCAAGGTGGGTATGGTCCTTATGGCCATAACACTGGTCTTCAGCGGAATAGTTGTACTTCTGCCTGAAGAGGCCGAGGCTATCGGTAACCCCCGTGTTACGGTCTCATTGGACCAGTCGGAACAGAGCGCACAGGTCGCTCCAGGACAGGACGGTATCGTTACCTTTACAGGTCTTGTAAGATGCACTATGCCTGTCGATACGAACATCCAGCAGGTGCTGGTCTCCCTCACTGGCGATGCCGGTGGTTGGGCATGGTCCATCACACCTAGCTCACTGTCCTTTGACAGATCAACATCCGAACTTGCGTTCAGCTGCACTGTGAGGGTTCCTCCACGAACCTCCCACACACACACTGGACAGCTCACCGTTGGTGGAACATACAGGGTCAACCCTGGTATCTATGGCACTTCCATCCCTGGTCCTGCCACTGCTATGATAACCATCGAGCAGTACTACAAGTTCGCACTTGAGTGCGCCAAGCCGTTCGTCGAGGTCGTCCCCGGCGATCAGATGGTGTTCACCCTCAAGCTCAGGAACGAGGGCAACGATCAGGACACCATGAAGGTCGACATCGAGGCAGACAACTTCAAGAGCCTTGTCGACAAGGGTTGGGCCATTCAGCTTTCAGCCAACAACTTCATCATCAACGAGGGTGAGGAAGCGATCGTTAAGATCACTGTCAACACTCCTGTTGAATGGCATATCCTGTGGTACAATCATGTGACCACGATACGCGTCAAGATCTTTTCGGAGCAGGCGGCGTTACTTGGTGAGATGGTGATGGACACCATCTACCCCTTGTATATTCGTGAACGAGGGGTATCGGCGCCGGGCTTCGAGCCCTTGATATTGATATTCGCTGTGATCTTCATCGTCATGGCGCTGTCAATATTCATTCCGGTCAACAGACTGCGCAAGCGGTACTGACCGACGAACGGAGCAAAGCTCCGACAACAATAAAAAATTGCCCCGGCATCGTGGTCAACGATGGCCAGTAAAGATGACGGGGCAAACCTCTTTTTTTCTCTTTTTTTCGGAGTTTGCGGAGTGAGGTGGTCAGCTTTCTCGAGAATCCATTCTGGCCAGCATTGGATTATATTATCTTCTTACACTAATACTTATATAACTAAGCATGATTCCCCCACCCAGGAGGAAATCCGATGAAGGCTTTCCGTGTATCAGGTTCTTTCAGGATCAATCAGAAATGGCAGCCCTTTACAAAAGAGGTAGCCGCGAAGAAGAAGACCGAGGTCGAGGAGCTCATCCTCTCCGAGATCGGCTCAAAGCACAAGGTTCAGCGCAGGTACATCAACATAGACTCCATCGAGCCTATGGACGCCGCTGACGTCTCGGACCCCAAGGCCAAGTACAGGTTGGAACATTAAATGGTGTCTATGCAAGAGCTCCAGGCCCAGGCACAGCAGCTCATGGGCCGTATGGAGCAGATCGAGCAGCAGCTGCAGATGCTTTCACAGCAGCGCGAGCTCATGCTCACGGCCTACCAAGAGAACCAGAGGGCCCAGAGTACTCTCAAGGAGTACAAGGAGCTCCAGTCCGGTGAGGAGATGCTCGTCCCTGTTGGCGGTGATACCTTCATCAAGGCCACGGCCATGGATGACAAGAACACACTTATCGGTGTCGGTTCCGACGTCCTCATCGAAAAGGACATCGACAAGGCCATTGAGCAGCTCGACGAGAGGCTTGAGAAGATCCAGGACACCGAGAAGAAGGTGGTGGACAATATCAATCAGCTCTCCAAGGAGGGTCAGGCCCTCAACTCCATGCTCGAGCAGCTCAAGATGCAGGCCATGCAGGCCCAGCAGGAACCACCGTCCCCGATCATCAGGCCAGACCAGTTCGATGATTGAGCTTAAAGGAGGGTTGATCCTTGTTCGACTTTTTGAAAAAGAAGCTCAAGACCATCAAGGTCAAGGATCTCGACGAAGAAGTAGAGGAAGAGGTCCAGGATGAAAGGCCGAAAAAGCCTATGTCCAAACTTGAGCGCAAGATGGCCAAGCGAGGCAAGAAGACCGCACAGAAGAAGAAGGTCTGGGTAAAGGTCGACAAAAAGGAGCTTGTGGATTCGGACGCTGAAGGAGGGATCTTGGACGGCAAGGTCCTCACAGAGAAAAAGGTCGACAATATCCTCACAGAGCTCGAGGTCATCCTTTTGGAGTCAGATGTTGCCCAGCCGGTGGTCGCCCATATCCAGAAGCGCGTCCGCAAGGAGCTTGTAGGAAAGAGGATCAAGCGCAGCGTTGACCTGGACGAGCTCATCGAGAACGCCCTTCGCAACGCTATCTCCAATGCACTTTCACAGAAACAGGTCAACTTCGACAAGTTCGTCAAGAAGTCGGAAAAGCCTGTGGTCATCATGTTCGTCGGTGTCAACGGCACTGGAAAGACCACAGCCATCGCTCGTATCGCATACAGGCTCCAAAAGCGTGGATACACCTGTGTCCTCGCCGCAGGGGACACGTTCCGTGCAGGCGCCATCGAGCAGCTTGAGAAGCACGCAAACAACCTGAACATGAAGATCATCAAGAACAAGGCTGGTTCTGACCCAGCTTCTGTCGCTTACGATGCTGTAGAGCATGCCAAGGCAAGGCACAAGGACGTTGTCCTGCTCGATACGGCTGGTCGAATGCAAACCAATATCAATCTCATGGACGAGATGAAGAAGATCCGCAGGATAGCGAATCCTGCCATGGTCATCTTCGTCGGAGATTCCCTTGCTGGCAACGACGCGATCATCCAGGCAAGGAAGTTCCACGAGGCCGTCAAGATCGATGGTGTCATACTGACCAAGATAGATTCCGACGCTAAAGGCGGAGCTGCGCTTTCTATTGCTTACTCGATCAAGAAGCCTCTGCTGTTCGTAGGGACTGGTCAGGAGTATAGAGACCTCGAGCCGTTCAATCCAGAGTGGATGGTGGACAGGCTCTTCTGACCGAGACCGCAACTAGTGACAAAGAACCGTTCCACTCACACAAAATACTTGTAAGCGTGAGTGGAACGGCCATTCTTTTTCGTTGCGGTCTTGGTCCTGCCTGTCCACCATCCACTCTTCTCCAAAGAGGGACATGCACTCGAGGTTACCCCTCGCCCCTCAGCTGCTTCTGAAGGTGAGCAACGAGCCCCCCATCCTTAAGCATATCCAGTAGGAACTCCGGTATCGGTCTGAACTCGAGCTCTTCTGTCAAGCTTCCGCGCTTATGCTGCAGGAACCCTTCCTCCAGGTCGATACTCACCTGATCCCCATCCTCTATCTTGCCAATGATGTCAGGGCACTCGATCACTGGTAGACCGATGTTCATGGAGTTCCTGTAGAAGATGCGGGCGTAAGATACAGCTATGACCGCTGATATCCCGGCATACCTGATCGCAATGGGAGCTTGCTCCCTGGACGAGCCGCAGCCGAAGTTCTTACCAGCAACGATGATGTCACCAGGTTCGATCATTTTGCCAAACTCCGGGTCCAGGTCTTCCATGACAAATCGGGCGAGCATGAACGGGTCCCTGTGGATGAGCCTGCGGCCTGGGATGATGACGTCGGTGTTCACATCGTTGCCCACAAGCCTTGCGGTCCCGCTCATCCTGCTGCTGTACGGGAGTGGTAGCTCGCTCATTCCACCACCTCCCTTGGGTCTGTGATCATTCCCTTGATGGCAGAGGCCGCTACGGTCTCCGGGGAGGCAAGATATATTTCAGACTCGGGGGAACCCATCCTGCCCCTGAAGTTCCGGTTCGTTGTGGTTATCGCGACCTCACTGGAGGCCAGGATGCCCTGGTGTGCTCCCAAGCAAGGACCGCAGCCGGAGTTTAGGATAAGGCAGCCTGCACTGATGAGCTTCTTGACGATGCCTGCGTCCAGTGCCTGCATGTAGACCTCGGTGGAGGCTGGGATGACGAGCATCCGAACATCAGGGTGGACCGTGTGGCCTTCCAGGACCTTGGCTGCGTTCTCCAGGTCCTCAAGGCGTCCGTTCGTGCATGAGCCAAGGACAGCTTGGTCTATGGCCTTTCCTGCCATCTTCTCAACCGGGTCGACATTGTCCACGGTGTGAGGCTTCGCGATCATTGGAACAAGATCTGAAAGGTCAACATTGATGGTCTGCTCGTAGACAGCGTCTGGATCTGGATGGACCTCGTCGTATGGGACCCTGATCTTATCCTTGAGATACTGCCTGGTCCCCTCGTCCGGTGGGACCATGGCACACTTTGCACCCATCTCCATGGACATGTTGCAGATGGTAATCCTTCCGGACATACCGAGTTTGGCTGTTGCGTCACCGCAGTACTCTACGCTCTTGTATGTGGCGCCGTCCGCTGTCATGTCCCCGATGACCTTGAGGATCAGGTCCTTTGGATGGACATGCTGCGGGAACTCTCCGGCAACATCTATCCTGATGGAACATGGCACCTTTAGCCAAAGTTTTCCAGTGGTCCAGACAGCTGCCATCTCCGATGCGCCTATACCGATACCCATAGCCCCCACAGCACCATAGGATGTGGAGTGGGAGTCTGCGCCGACGATGAGGCTTCCTGGGACAACATGGCCCATCTCGAACATTACCTGGTGACAGATGCCTTTCCTTTCTCCATAATAGTTCTTGATGCCATACTTCTTGACCATGTTCCGGATGTAGCTGTGGGACGATGCTACCTCCAATGTGTTGGAAGGGATCCTGTGGTCAAGGAGTACGACCACCTTGTCTAGGTCCCATATCTTCTCTGCTCCGATCTTTTCAAAGGTCTCTGCGACAAGCCAGGTATTGTCATGGGACATGGCCATGTCGACCTTCGATTCAACGATATCACCAACAGCTACTTCTTCTGTTCCGGAGCTGCGGGACAGTATCTTTTCCACCATGGTCTTTGGCATCCAACCACCGGACGGGACAACACCTCGAGGGTAGAAATAGATATGCAGTGCACCATGCATAGTAAACGTACGGTCAAATACGGGTTTACGAAATTCGTAATCTCAAGATTTCTCCAATCTTGAATTTTTAGACTTTCCGAATTTGGATTTGTCTAATATGCATAAATCACAGATTATGTAAGTTAAGCATAAGACATATAACAAACCTGTTTCTTCAAGTCGGCTATGAAAGCAGTACTGTCCGAAAAAGAGAAGCGCATCCTGACACAGGTGGTTGCCCATCCAGATTGGACGGACAGGCAGGTCTCCGATGCTACTGGCATCAACAGGAACACTGCCGCCTTTTTGAGGAACCGATTGGTCAAGGACAAGATGATAGTCCCAAGATACCTGCCAGACCCCAGGGCTATCAAGGCAGAGCTCATGGTCGTCATCTACACAGAGTTCAACCCAGCCATTAGCGATGAGGAACGCATCGCAAAGACCGGGACCGCTGTGGACGCCTATGATGAGATATTCTATTCCCTTGGTGAGGGGAGACATGGTTTCTCCATCTCACTGTCGGAAAACTACACAGAGATATCCAAGATCAATGAGAGGCGCATTGCAACCTACGCCGAGAACGACTTTTTAGAGTCCAAGCATCCAGTGATGGTCATCCTGCCACTGGAGAGGACCGTCGTCTGGTCGTTCTTCGACTTTGCCCCGCTCCTCACATACAAGTTCATGCCCGAGGGCGAATACACCGAGATAAGGGAGAAGATAGACCCTTACACAGAGGAACCAAAGCTCTCCCCCAACGAGGCGGATGTCCTCGTCAGGCTAATGGAAGCTGATGTTCCACACGACGAGGCACTGGCTCACGAGCTGGGTGTCTCCCGAAAGACCATCCACAACATCAAAAAGAGGCTTCTGGACAAGGGGATCATCAAAAAGGTATACATGCCAGACCTTGCCAGGCTTGGCTTCTCGCTCATGCACCTTTGCCATGTCAAGCTGAATCCTCGCTACGAGCTCGACATGGATGACCTTGGGGCCATGGCTCCACCATCGGCCATCTTCGCAGCTGTTGGGAAGTACGATGTTGTGTTCATCTCACCCTTCTGGGACTACAGTGACTACAACAACTTCTACAATAGGTACACCCAGGACCTCAAGCTCCGTGGCATCATCAAAGAGGACCCTGTGAACAGAATATTTACCTTCGATGACATGAAGATGATCAAGTTCCTGGAGTTCAGGCCACTTGTCGAAAAGATGCTGATGTGAACATAGAATTGGAAAGTTCACCCCCGGTGTTGATGTAAATACATCAACACAATAGTTAATAATGGGGAAATCCAATTGCACATGTCCAGGTGTGCCTATGTTCAGAACTCCCAAGAAGATGCTTTCAGGCATTATCGCAGCCATTGCCCTCGTTGTCATCGTCATTATAGCTGGCTTTACATTCTCCAGTGTGATGAACTTCGATTCGTTCCGTCAGGACATACCCGAAGAGAAGTACACCGCACAGTGGACAACATTCATGTGGTTTTGCGGTGACGGAAACCTCGCAGACTGGAACATGATGCTTTGCGACATTCATTTCCTCGAGTTCGTCTCTGACTCCGAAGAGGTCAACATCGTTTGTATCCTGGACAGGCAGGAGCACGGGGACACCAAGATCGTCAAGATCCAGTACGGCGAGTCGGCCTACTACAACATCACAGAGATCAATCCCGAGTGGACAGAACACGAACTGAACCTCGGGGACCCTGATCCACTTCTTCAATTCCTTAAATGGGGTGCCACAGAGTATCCTGCTTACAAGTACAACGTTCACCTGGTCAACCACGGCGGGGGATGGAGAGGCATGTGCTGGGACGAGTCCAGCCACGACCATTTGTCGCTTCCGGAGATAAGGTGGGTATGCGAGGAGTTCAAGACCTTCACAGGCAGGAACATCGACATCCTATCCACCGAAGGCTGCCTGGTCGGTATGCTCGAGTTCGGCTACGAGCTCCGTGACACTTGCGACTATTTCGTTGGTGGCTCCACCTACGGATGGGGCGCAGAGGCCGAGCCTGACAAGGACATCTGGGAGCCAGGCAACTGGCAGTATGACACATGCTGGCAGATGCTCGTGGACGATCCATACATGACAGGTGCCGAGTTTGCCATCGTTATGTCCGAGACCTTCAAGCCATACGGACCTTGGAGGGGTGCACCGTTCATCCCGAAGGAGGGCTACTCCGATGTCATGGCAACCTACAACCTCTCCAAGATCGCAGAGCTCGTTGATGCCGTGGACCTTCTTGCCCAGGACCTGCTCTCTGCTTGCACAGGTATCGGTCAGACAGTGAACCAGGGCATACTCATCAACACCGTCATCGGTCATCCAGAGACCCCGGATGAGATGCATACCGAGTCATTCTCTGCACAGATGGACTGGATAGGATTGTCCATCTACACCAACTACGACCTCTACGACTTCGCATACATGCTTACCAAGGCCACCGCGGGGACGCTTCGGAACTCGCAGAAGGCCCAGGAGGTCATGCGCCTTGTGGACGAGGTCGTCATGATATACAGGTGTATAGACCAACATCCTGGTCACCCTGACGCGCGTGGCATCTCCATCTATATCCCATACAGGTCTTCGACCTACAATGCAGAGTACGAGGAGATACAGTTCGCACAGGACACCCAGTGGGATGAGTTCCTGAAAAGTGTTACGTGGACATAGACCAATTCGGCAGTCTTCGAAACTTACCAATAGAAATTGATGGTCAGAACACTGAAGCTAGCGCTAGCAAGTTCTGACCATCACCAACAACATTTCTTCGTCTGGATCATTGGACCGAAATGTTGTAGACACTATCACGCCCTATCGTCGAAACAATCTGGGCGCTTGTGTCTTGGATAAAGTAATGAGTGTTGACGAATCCTTTCTCCAAGAACCATTCTTTATCGTTTCGGAGACCGTGCTGTATCGGTATACGTCTTCTGGGGCCAAAAAAACGGCGGTTAGCGTCTACCCCTACGCTTATAGGTCCCTTTGACGGACTTCTCGTAGACCTTCACAAGCTTATTGATAGAGGCCTCCATGGTCCAATCCTCTGCATACTTGATACCCTGCCGAGCCTTCCGCTTGTACAACTTCTCATCGGTGAGTAGCTGCAGAACGCGATTGCAGAAGATGTCCATGTCGTCCGGTACCATGAAGCCGCCATTGTCCCCTTTCATCACATCCTTGGTCCCCATCTCGCCTATGGCAACGACAGGGGTGCCGCAAAGCATAGCTTCGGTTGTGACCAACCCTTGGGTCTCGGTCTTGGACGCCAGGGTGAAGATGTCTGCTAAGGTGTAGATCTCCTTCATCCTGTCCCTGGGCACGTAGCCTGTGAACGTGACAAGATGCTCTATCTTCATCTCCTTGACTATCTTCTTGAGTTCCGGGGCTGCTCCTCCGTCACCTGTGAACACCAGCTGCACATCGGGATACTTCTTGGCAACCTTCTTGACCATCTTGAGAAGGAAAATAGGGTTCTTCTCAAAGCGCATCCTGCCCACGTAAAGAAGGAGCTTCTTCCCCTTGAACTGTGGATACTCTTTGTACCACTTCTTGAGATTCTTTTTCAGGGCCTTCTCGTTGTCAACGAAGTCCTCTGTCTGGATACCGGTCGGGATGACGACAATAGGTCGTTTGATACCGTAGTCCTTGAGCACGTCCTTGATCATCTGCGAGGGTGCGATGATGGCATCACCCTGGTTGAAGAACACCTTGGTGGCCTTACGTACAGCGCCCTTGGTCACCCCAGCTGGAGCCTTTGGGAAGTAATGCATTATGTACTCTTCATAGTAGGTATGATGTGACAGGACCATTGGCATCTTCCGCCTGCGGCCGTAATGCCAGCCGATCATTCCCATGGGAGCCTCTGTCTGGACATGGATGATGTCCGCCTTGACCTCGTCCATGAGCTTGAAGATCTTGTTGCCTTCTGTGAAGTGGACGAAGGAGTCCTCCTTGGTCACGAAGAACTTGTAGGACTTCAGAAAATGTACGTTCTCGTAGGAGTCCGGGTCGAAGTTCTCGTCCTCCCACTGTGGGTACTCTGGGGCGAAGGTGTGGACCTCGTGGCCGGCTTTGATAAGGCCCAGCCTGAAGGAGTCCACAGATACCGTGGCGCCGCTTATTCGCGGCCAAAACGTGTCCGTTGCAAAGATTATCTTCATGAACCTCACTCTATCGTGAGTGGTAGATCGAGCACCCTTTCCTACAGGGTACGCCCCAGTACCCAGGGATATTATTCACTGGAGGTTTTTTATTGTTTTGGCTAGAGGTTCGGATATGGGGCATGGAAGAAGGTTATGGGAGCCTATTTCCGATACTTCGGTATAGTAGGTGGGGGAACGAAGTAGAAGTTGGGTGGATCCACCACCTCCACATCACATTTTCCCTCTTCATACACGATAAGAGAGTTCTTCATTTCGATACCGTAGGCACACGATTCAATGAGGTTGTGGATGAAGGCTCTGAGCTGATTGGACATGTCCAACCGAACAAGGGAGTTGAGGTCGATGATGAGCCTAGGGAGGTTCTCTGCGGGGGTAGCAGAACAGTCACTAAGCAAGGTCTTGTTGAGCCTATCGTACCTCTCTGGGTTGGACTCGATGATCCTTCCGAGCTCTTCCCATATCTCGTCAGGATACTGAACTGGCTCTTTGGATCCAACGGCCAAAGAATAGAGGTTAAGGTCCACATCGACTATCCGTGGCATATCTTCACCTTCACTTGATGGTAGTTGCCCTGGGCTGGCCCTTCGGAACCCTCATTCCCACGGTGGTCGTAGGCCGAGATGTGACCGTCCTTTTCACAAGCTCGAACACCTTGTGCGGTATCGAGATATTGCAGCAGGACTCGATGCCCTTGAACCCTGGGGAGGAGTTCGCCTCGCAGACGACATAGTCGTCCCCATCGAACAAAAGGTCCACGCCTGCTATGTCAAGGTCAAGGGCCGAAGTGGTTCGAAGTGCAAGGTCCTCGATCCTCTCTGTGACCTCTTCCTCTGTAACGATGGCCCCCCGGCAGAAGTTCGCTTTGTATCGGCCGTTCTTGGCCTGGCGTTTCATGCAAGCTACGACCTCCCCACCGATGACGAACACACGAAGGTCCCTGCCATAACTGTCTGTCATGAACTCCTGGGCGATGAGCTTCATCTCCTTGCTGTCACCGACGAGCTCCATGTAGTCATCCAGACGCCCTCGGTCCTCGCACAAACAGATCCCGTTCCCTTTAGAGCCTGTGATGCCTTTGAGGATCAGCGGGTATCCAAGCTCCTTCTCGACACGCTCGATGTCATCGAGATCAGAGATGAGAAGCGACCTGGGAGTGGGGATGCCTTCACGTACAAGCAGCTGCTGGGTCCGGAACTTGTCCATGGCCGTAGCTACACCATCTGCGCCGTTGAGCGCATGGACACCCTGCCGCTCGAGCTCACGTAGGACCGCTAGGAGCCTGTAGGGTGTGACGGCGCCCATCCTTGGGATGACGAAGTCAGGGACCTTCAGGAGCAGGTTGTCCATAGCGATGGTCCCATCTGGCCTGTCGCTGTCGATGATGAGGGGGAATTGGTCTGCGGAGAAGACTCGCATGGAGATGCCTGCCTTCCTCCCGAGAGAGACGAAGCTAGATATCTCATAGGACCAACGGGCCTTGTCGGACTCACCGTGGCGATAGAGTATCCACCCTCGCAATGCGATACCAACCCTCAGAAGTCAGTGATGTGGAAGGGGTGTATGGGGAGATATAATTATCGCGAGTGAACGCGGGGAAGATCGAAGGAAGGGGATAGGTGGGATAGAGGACCGACTCGCATTCCTACAGCCGAGAAAGACCTAACACGGCCTTGGAAGATAGGTCCATTTTCACTTATAGCATTCGCTAGCTAGTGAAGTGAAAATGGATTTTTCCAGGAAACGGCCGTGTTAGGTCTTTCCTTTCGGCTTCCGGAATGCGAGACGGTCCTCCCACCTAGTCCCACCCCGATAAATCGTAATTGGACCGAACCGTATCGTCAGGACCCTTTCGGGACAACGCTGGATACACTCACCGCACATGATGCAGTCCACATCTCCAAGACGCTCCTTCTTGTCCTCGTCCAACACCTCGCGCACACGCATTGGGCAGTTGGTGTAACAGACGTGACACTTGGTGCAGCCCCATGGGTCCTTGTGGATATGGACCATGGAGATCTTGTTGAACGGCGAGGACATAGCACCAGTCGGACAGAGGTACCGACAGAAAAACCGCGGCTGTATGAACGAACCCACAGCGAACACCGCCATCATGATCCACATGATGATGTGAACTGGATCGTCCAGACCCAAGGGTGCTTGGAACGTTACCACCGTCATGATGTAGTACATAGACGGCGTCGGACATATCGCACAGTACGGAGCCGTCTGGAAGATACCTTCTGGAAGGTAGCTTTGGTAAACATTCCCAGCGGTCGTATCCCCCAATGCAGATATCCCTATGGATATGGAAAGGAGGATGAACAGACCGAGGATTGCGAACCTGATGAGCGTGAGGTTCTCATGCGCTCCCTGGCTGAACTCCTTGGCCGGGATGCCAAGGATGCTCCTGACCCTGGTAAACACGTCCTGGACAAGACCAAATGGACAGGCCCATCCGCAAAGGGACCTACCGAGCATCAGCACAACGATGAGGAAGATGGCTGCTGCAAAGAACAAGAGCGTGAACTCCCAGGTATCTGTGAGCGTCCTCTGGAACGTGGCCATGGGACAGGCTCGTATCATACCATGCTCGTAGATGTACGGGATCTCACCCATGGGGATATCGAGCCTAAGGATCGGAAGGAAAGGAGCCACATAGACAGACCCCACCACGGTGAAGTTTATGAGCAATACCATCACGAACTGGCCCAGGAGTCGAACATACTCTATCTTCAACCACTTCATCGGAGGTTTCCGGCCTTCCTGGTTGGCTATCTTTCCCGTCTGCTTAACTGGTTCGTTCTCTGCCATGATACCACCGCCTATTTACCATCCAGTATGTGTGTGAAGAGTTCGTCCGCACTCCCAGTGATCGCCAGAACGACGGTCACGATGATCAATATCAAAATAATGATACCGATGACGATGACAGGAATGATGCTCTCTTGCCGTATCTGGAACTTCTCGGTCTCATCCCTGGTCAGGAATCGTTTCCTACCGATAGGGCCAAGGACGGAGAAGGAATCCTTCTCCTCATCACCCAATCGCTTCTTTGCCATGACGTTGTGGCTGATGTACAGGATGAACACTAAGATTATCAACGTCACAACGAGGAAAATGAACGAGATCATGTTCAGCATCTGAACGGCCGAAGTATCCTCTACATCTATCCTGTATACCTGGGATGTCGTAGCCTTGTCGTTCTCGTCCTTAACGACTATCCAGTAGTACATGTATGGCTTATCGGTCTGGGGAAGCTCTGTCTTGAACCCGGTTCCCGTCACCTCATCCCTGTCGCACTCGAGGACACCGTCAAAGTCCATTGGGTTGCCATTTATCTCAAGCGTCTCATTGACCGCAACCATTTCTGCGGTCTCATACTTCTTGTCGGATGCGAAATAGTAGACCTGGGCCTGTGTTACCTCGATGTCGCCAACAGGATACATCGAATCGAAGTCTATCATGGTGGTGCTCTCTGTGGTCGGTGTTGGTGGGAAGTATTCAGGCTTTGTGATCGTTGCACCTTTGATGACGTGGACCTCGGCCTCTGCCATCCTGGATCCACAGTTTGACGAGTCCACGGTGGCGTTGAGCATGTATGAGCCAACCTCGTCACATCTGAGCGTGAACGTGAAGAAGGTCAATGTCGCCTCTCCACCGGCCAGGGCGGTCAAGCTATCGACCTTGGCTGGAGTCGAACCATTGAACTTGTCTGTAAGGCCGACCGGAACCTCCAGGGAACATGTGATATCCTCTGCGAACAGCTGATAGCAGCATCCTCCGAAGAAATACGCTATGACCTTGACCTCCATGGTCCCACCCACACCCTGAATGGACGGGGTGACCTCTATCTCGATCTTTTCGAACGTGGCATCCTGGGAACCTGCGGACACGGGTTGTGTCGAAGCAAGGACAAGGAGCAACATGGCTGCTGCCACCAGGACGATCAGTATCTTGCGTGTTATCGAGCGTGTGCTCATTCTATGCACCTCCCTTTGGTTGTGTGCCGAAGGACTTGGATGAGACCTTGGCCTCACCTGTGAACCTCCGTTTGAGATACTTCGAACGTTTGCCCGAGACCACTATGGCCGCGAACACCGCTATGACTATGATGATGAGCAGTAGAGCTGCAAAACCGACTCCCACATAGATGACCTCTGATGCTATCATGAACTGCTCTGTTGATGAGGCCTGGGAGTTACCCAATGCGTCTATGGCCACTATCCTGAACTCCACCTGTTCCCCGATGTCCATCCTCGGAAGTACTGCTTTGAAGGTATCTCCCTCGGTATTGAACATGGTAACGTTGGTCCATGCTCCATCACCGGTCCTGTATTGGAGGATGGCTGTCTGGATGTGCCCAATGCCACCATCGACGATGGTGGACTCGATGGTTATGTAGGTCTTCTGGTTGAAGGCCTCGGGAGTGAATGCTATACCCGAGATGTCCGGTGGCGAGACATCCTCCCAGTCTGCAGGTGTTGTATGATCGGACCTCGTGTCGAGCTGCTCGGTCTTTTCGAACCCAAGATAGCTTATGACCAGATCTACCTGCGGACCGACCGTCTTGGAAGCTGTTCCTCCAGCCTCTACATCGGAGTCATACAGGATACTGTACATCCCTTCCTCATCGGTCATGGTTGTGATGGGTGTGCCATCCACCGTCAGGACCACCTCGGCTCCAGCCACAGGCTCGCCGTTGATGGTCACCTGGCCATCCTTGATCCACCTGGTGTAGTATGTCAGGGTGTCTGCATAGGTTCCAGATGGAACGCCATTGTTTCGCAAGATGACATTTATCTCACCGGACTTGGTGTTGGTGAACTTCACCTTCGAGTCATTTGTCAGAGTGACGTTGATGATCTTATCAACGAACTTGTCCGAGGAGTAGGTGTCGAATGTTTTGATCTCTGCTCCATCCTCGATCTTGATATTGTAAATGCCTCCCTCGTCCATGCAGGCCAACCTACCAAGGGTGGCGTCGATGAGGTTGATGGTCACGTTCTCAGGAATGGCCACCAGGGCATGATGTATACCGGTCTCTATTCCCAGCTCACCTACATCGGTCCTGTCGAGGCAAAGATAGACATTGTCGGAAATATCGAAATGAACGGTCTCGTTATGGATGCGACAGTTCCTCATGATGAAGGTCGTGTTCGCATAGGCCGAGATCATGGATGGATATATGTCGCAGTCTATGAGTTCCACAGAGTTCCCTGCCTTTCCAAGGAAATCGTTCACAGATGACCATCCGAGCTTCAGGTCACCATAGAGCTTGGTCCTGACGACCTTTCCTTTGGTGTGGTCATTGAACTCCATTGCTTCATGGATCGTTGCATACCCGGGCTGGTCGTTGACATGGGAGATCTCTGAGTCTGCTACGTAGAACGTGGCGATCGTCTCTGGTCTAACGTTGCCGTACACCGTACTGTTGATGAGAATGAAGATACCGTTGGTCGGCTTGAACATGGTCTGACCCGGTTCTGCCAAGGTGCAGGTGGAGTTCTCGATACGAACGGTGCCGAACATCTGCGAGGACATCCAGAACCACCTCTCGAGGATGGCGTAGGTGTCGTTCGTGTCCTCGTCATGCACTATGGTGTAATTAAGGAAGGCATTCAGGTTCGACCCATCTACCTGCCAATGGCTATTGCCAGTGACCAATAGGGTTCCTCCGGTCACACGCTCTTCTTCAGGGACGACATCCCTGGGAAGATGGGCGTTGAAGGTCGAATCAGTGATCTCGACCCTGGAATCATCATCGGTCTCAATGAACGAGGCGTTGGTCCTATCGTAAGGGTCTAACTGTCTGACGGGCTGAGGAAGCACCGTCAGTGTGGCCTTGTTCTTGACGAATAATTTGCCGGTGTCCTTGACATGGATGACGTTGTCGTTTACCTGGATAGGCGGCGGTCTTATCGTGACCTCTGTGCCTTTTATCTCCAAGGTCCCGTTCTCGTAGATCTTGATTATCCCATTGATCTCAACTGGTGAGATGATCCTGACCTTTCCATTACCGGTGATGGTGATGTTACCAACGTACTTCTCCACAACAAGTTTGGTCTGGTTCTCCTCGACGAAGATGGGAGTTCCATAGTTCGGATAATCCTCGTCAAGTCCATGACCGAAATGGTCCGTCTGGTTGGTCTGGTTCGTGGCGTTACCTGCTCGTGTGGGGACCACGAGAGAGGTTTCCCTAGCAGCGGGCTGAATAGGGACCAGTGGATCATGTGTCTCCACCCCCTGCGGGCTATCCACAACGGGTATGAACGCCAACATAAGGATGGTCAATATCACTGCTATCGCATACGGTCCCTTTAGGTTCAGAGTCTTCATTTAGAGTCCACCTCCGGTTTCCCCTTGGTCTTTGCACCTTTTTTCCCCTTCTTGGGTGCCTTAGGCGCGTCCTCTTCAGCTTGCTTGTCTATCTCCTCGAGCTTGTCGAGGGCGGCCTTCTGCTTTTGGATGCGCTTATGATGAGTGTGAAGTATGAAATAGAAAGTAATGGCCACAAGGGACAATACCCAGATGACCGATGGAACGATGATACCGATGAGGTTCTGGTCAGGCTCACCCTCCTTCACCTCTATCCAGTACCTGAACCGGATCTTCTCCCCTGTCTCTTTGGTATAGATGATGTCCAGGGCAACCTGACCCTCATCCTCTGGAAGCTGTGGTCTGGCCTGCTCTATCTGGTCCGACTCGATGGAGCTTGCCACAAGAACACCGTCGATCTCTACATCGAAGTCTCCAACGACCACGGAGTCGAATCCGCCCACATCCTGGTTCTTCGCGCGAATGCCAACTGTGACGAACTTGCCGGTCTCGAACGTTCCCGAGATGGCCACGTAGTACGGGATAGTGATGGTCAGTTCATTGCCCTGGATGAGGTCCAGGGGAACATACTTAGGGTCGCCTACGAGGATACCGTCATTGCAGTGGGTGCCTATGGCAGAAGCGTAGGCCTCACCGACGGAGTCGCCGTTGAGGAGTGATGTGAAGAAGGCGGCTTCTGTGCCGGCTTGGCCGAGGTGGACGATGGCTCCGTAACCATTGCCTGCGAGGGAGGAGACGTCGGGGGTCTCATCAGTGCAGACGACAAGGACCGATGGAAGCCTGGTAGTTGCATCTTCCAGGTCGAGGTCAGCTGAGCCATTGTTGACCGTGATTGTTGTTCCAGTGTTGCCGAGTGCACAGATCAGTAGGAATGTTTCCTGGTTCACAACACTAAGATCATCTGTACCCCACTGTGTGACGTTCATGGACGCTCCTAGAGCGTTGACGATCGCCGATGGGTCCTTACTGGAACCATCCAGGATTAAGGCCTTGTTGTATGGAACCGTTGGTGTTGGGATCGGGGTCCAGATACTATCGGTTAGGAACTTTTCATAGTAAATGGACCTTGCAAGGACCATCGAAGCTTCTAGGTTCGTTCCACCATCGATCCTCGAGACAACCATATCTCCAAGACCAGTGGGGACAACAGAGTCATCTTGGGTAAGATCGGCATAATACCAATCGGTGAACTTCCTGGCATTGGTCGAATGAGGATAACCAGGAACGATGTCATCTCCGCCAGCGATGATGATATCAGAGATCAGATGGTCTCTGTGCTCCAGGGAGAAGTGGGTTGGTTTGATGTGGGAGTTGCGAAGGGTCTGTGCATCATCTTTGACAAGAGTTACATATGCGGACTCCTCAGCTCTGGCATCCTCCACATCGTCGGGAGTGGACACAGGAATGAACGGAACGACGATACCATGATACTGACAAGCATAGATGGCCGCCAGTAATGAGTAGGCATACTCATCACCAAGTGTGACGTCGTTGGTATTAGCAACGACCATCGTGTCAGCCCAGATACCCCGGGACTCGTAGATCTCCATCTGGAACTCTAATAGATCAGCGTCTTCAAGCTCAATGATCCGCTCTGTACCTTTAACGTTAGGCACATCGGTCCCAAAACCGATCACACACTGTGGAGAAAAGCTTTCAATGTCCGCCTTCTCGACACCTATTAGGATCGGAGCACAGAGGAGCGAAGCGATCGGTGCAGCCTGGATGGAGTGGAGATAATCCTCAACGATTATGACGCATCCAACGTTCTCCCAGTAGTCCTGGGCTATCTTGATCGAAGCTGCAGCGGGGGTTGCACCCAGGGAGCTTACAATGATGCTATCTGCTCCTGTGACACCTTCGATGTTCGTTGCATCATCAGCTATGATCACAGGACATCTCTGGTTGCCACCGACCAAAGCTGGAATGATGGCTGCAGCGGCCTTAGCTTCCTCGGAGTTCTTTATAATGAGGTTCACCGCTTCTGCCTCGTTCGTCCTCTTCCCCTCCAAGCTCCACAGCCAAAGATCAGGATGCATCTCCCCCTCCAACACCGTGTCAGGTTCATCCCGGTCCTCAGCAACAGCCGTAATCAACAGCACTGGAGCTATGAGCACCAAGACGGCAAGGGCGGACAGCAGCCGTAACGGCCATCTGGTTGGTTCCGACCAATGCATGTATGGATGGCTCCTACGGCTTCTTGAGATCTTCTGGTTCCCAGACCTTCCCGGAAGCTGGTGTGTAACCTTCCTCCAGAGAGTATTCCTTGACAGGGAAGTCGTCGTTGAAAGTGAACTTAGCTGCAGGTGGAGGTGGTGTTCCAGCCTGACCTGGAGGTGGAGGCGTTGCACCAGGTGTCGCCGCATGACCAGGATTGGTGGTCGTTGGCATAACAGCACCTGAACCGAGTCTGGCACGCCTCTTCTTGGACACGATCAGTTCGAGGAAGGCCTCGATCCTGGTCCGTATCTGTTCGACGTCCTCCTGGGAGAAGTCGGTCTCGATGTTGAGGACAGGGATGTCCATAGCGTCGAACTCCCTGTTGATGTTGCGCTGCTCCATTCCATAGGTGTGGCATGCCTGGCTCACGTGATAGACCATTCCATCGATCTTCCAGTCTTGACTGAACTGCTTGAGCCTTACAGAGCGAGCCGTGTTAGGGGTGAAACAGGCGCAGGTGTTCATGAGGTACCTATCTGCAATGGAGATGAGCTGGTCCGATGAGAAGAAGCTCTTCTCGACAGGGTCCCAGTATCCCTTTGTGCCTGTGCACAGGTCGTCTGTGACAACGACACCGCCGGACTCCTCGATGAGAACCGGGATCTTCCAGGTCGGAGCGACCAAAGGACTGCCGGTGATGAGGATCCTTGGCATGTCAGGGTCCTTTGCGGTCAGGGACTGTGCCTACTCGACCTCGGCACATAGAGCAGAGGTCTTCTCGTTCCACCTTTCGATATCGTCATAGTATGACATCGAGGTAACGAACAGCGCATCCCTTCCCCAAATGGTTGGCTCGCCCATCCGAGCTTCGTAGAGCCTATGGATGAGTGCGCGCTTCATGTTCATCTGGGTAATGGCCTTGTTCATCCTGGACCGGGATGGCTTCTTGCCAGTGAGCTTTCCAAGCTGCTTTGAAAGAAGCTTTATCTCTGTGAGCCAGAGGTCCCTGGACTGGGAGGTGTTCGTTGTGTGTGGAACCTCCATTATCCAGACCTTCTTGTACGGGGCCAGGATCTCACCCAGTTTCTTCTTGCCATCACAGGATGTCGGGATGATGACCACATCGCACAGGTCGAACAGCGGGTTGTTCTCGATGAACGAACCAAAGCTGGACTTCAGAAGTGGACAGAAGTTCCTGGGGAGGTACTCCTCTGCTGTGAGGATGGTATCTGAAAAACCGAACGCAAGGCGGATCGGGATGGCCCCAGCAGCATGAACTATCTCTTCTGGAACGAAGTTGCAAAAGATCCCAACGACCTTGCCCCCTCCGTCCTTGAACTTCTTGAGCTCTGCGGCCCTCTCTGTGAACATTCCCTCTGCAAACTTGTAGAAGTACTCCATGGACTGGAGGTTGTTGTTGTCCTCACGAAGGTAGTCTGTGAGGGTCTTGAGCCTCTTGTTCATGGCCGCCAGCTGCTTCGCCTTCATGGCTGTCTCGTGATCCACTGGTTCACAATCCGGAGCCTTTGCTGGAGGAGCTGGAGGCGGTGTTGCCGGTGGTGGAGGGGTAGCCGGTGGTGGTGGCGTGGTCGTCTGCTGTGCCGGTGGAGCTGGTGGTGGTGGGTTTGCCGTCATCATCATCACCTCTAGTTCCGGGGACCTCCTG
>JANQNL010000014.1 GCA_028279585.1 Thermoplasmatota archaeon | reverse complement strand
ACACAGATGGCGGTGGGGTCTACGATGGTCTGGAGTTCCAGAGAAAGACCGACCCTCTCAACGGCTCGGATGACAACGACCTGGGGGACACCGACAAGGACGGTCTTCTAAACCTGTATGAGAACAACACCGTCTACGACGTAGCAGACGGCGTCAGCTATAGGACCAAATGGAATGATTCAGACTCGGACGACGACGGTCTTTCTGACGGTAACGAGATCTACTCAACGCTTACAGAACCACTTGTCTTTGATACGGACTCCGACGGTCTCGGAGATGGTGCAGAGGTATGGAACTGGTCCACAGACCCTCTTGACCAGGACACCGATGGGGATAACCTGACAGACGGATTCGAGGTGTTCGCACAGATACCGAACTCGCTTGTGGACTGGGACAGTAATGGCGAGATGAACAATAACCTGGACCCCAACGACCCGGACACCGATGATGGTGGGCGCTGGGATGGTGACGAGGTCGCGGCGGGACTCAACCCACTCGATCCCTCGGACGACCTATTGGGCCCTGGACCATGGTACTACAGGAGCCTTGAGATCGATGCTCCACAGGTACCTGACACAGTGACCAAGACCAATGTACGCGAGGGCCTCAAACAGACATTCGTCGTTTCAGGCACGGTACGTGAGGTCGGTGGAGCAGGTTTGTCCGGTGTGTCGGTGGTGGTCCACCTTCTGGACGACGAGGCATGGGCCGATGTAGAACCCATGCTCGAGTCTGGGATGGTAGGAGAAGCCCTAACAGAGTTGGACCTCCACGTAGCAGGGGCTGTGACCACGAAGATCAACGGAAACTACACGGCCATCTGCACGGTTCCCAACTCTGAGTCGGTAGGAACAGGTCATGTTGTTGTTCGCTCCAAGCAGCTCATCTTTGGTTCTTACATCTACAATTCTTCTGTTTCCCCGGAGACCAACACGACCATCGTGTCCCCATCACAGATACTCATCGACGAACCGTCCGACGCTTTCACAAAGGGTGAGGTCTACATCGGCTCTGGAATCCTGGTCGATGGAGGACTGTTGCCCGTTGAGGGGGAGACCGTGGAGCTAACGTTCGATGGGACATACACCACTCCGCTCACTACTGATGCCCTTGGTTACTTCTCATTCTCGATAAATGTTGGTTGGGAGGTCGGTGCCCACTCGGTAGAGCTCACCTATGCAGGTTCATCTTTGCTCGGTCCATCCAATAAGAGTTTCGAGATATTCGTCTCCTCATCCTTCACAGAGGTCTTGGCATACATCGATGCCACAGAGAAGGTGGTTGGCGAGAGGATAACTGTCTCAGGATCTGTAACATCAGAGGAGGGAGGTGTGGACACCACGGTCACGATCACCCTCCTCCAGCTCGGAGGTTCTGGTGAGACCAGCATGACCACCGAGTCTGTGGGTGGATGGTTCAACCTGAGCATTACTTTGACCCCATCCCGTCTCAAAGCTGGTGATTACAGCATCCGTGTCGTATCTGCTGCCAATGGATCGTCACCCCAGGGTGTGAACAATACCAACATGCTCAAGGTCATCGGAACCACGAGCTTCAACACCCAGGACGAGAAACTCCAGCGTGGTGAGACGGTCACCATCAGCGTGTCGCTTGTGGACAATGTCGACGATGAGCTCTATGGTCGTTGGGTTGACATCACCTACTCGGACGAGGGATTCTCCCGATCATCCATCCAAAGGGTCACCGATGGTTCCGGTCAGGTCCATATTCCTTTCACGGCACAGACCAACGAGGACCTTGGTCCTGTCACCATCACATTGACCTATGTCTATGATGTGGACCTGGATGGCGACCCAGAGTATGTGGGCACCGAGGCCCAGCTTAAGGTCTATATCCAATCCCGCGTCTCCATAAACCTGGACGAATACCCTTTATCCCTTGACAGGGGAGAGAGCTTCAAGGTCACCGGTTCTGTTGTGGACGACCGTGGCGATCCTGTCACTGGCGACGAAGCTATCTCCATGAACCTTGCAGGCAGGCACATTCGAACAGTGGACCTGGAGGCGGACGGAAGCTTCGAGATCCCCGGTAACGTGGGGACCACCATTCCAAAGGGCAAGCAGGACCTGGAGATCCTGTTCAAAGGTCCTCTTGGTGAGCAGCAGTACGATTACATGGAGGAGGAGCGTCTCCTCCAGGTCTACATCTACTCCTTCACCGACATCGTCCTTGAGGATTCTGCAGGTCCCGAGGAAGGGACATTCAATCTTTCGATAGTCTTAAAGGAGGAAAGTGGTGCCAAGGTATCCGGTCAGCCCCTGGACATATATGTTGAAGGCAAGTTGCTTACCACCGTAACCACTGCCACGGACGGAGACTTCCTCATAACCATCAAGTATGCTGAAGGGAAGAGGACCACGGACGTTCGCGTGGTCTTCGAAGGAGACGAGGACCGGTATCTCTACGGGGACGAGGCCACCAGGAATGTTGTCAAGCCTTTCGATCAAAGCGACGAGGACTTCGGTTGGGTTATGTACATCTGGCCGGTCCTGCTCCTGCTCGTGGCAATAGGCGTCATTGCCTACTTCGTCTACTGGCGCAAAGCTCATGTGCCTCACCTGGAGAAGGCCATCTCCGAGGCACTCTACAAGCTCGATGACACAGATGACCCTTACAGGCAGGTCATCTTCGAGACCTACAGGAGGATGTGCGAGATCCTCCACTCATATGGGTTCCTACGGTCAGAGGACCAGACACCTTACGAGTTCGAGACCGCCATCACTAAGGCCTTGCCAGGTGTGAGCTCCAAGTACCTTGCAGAGCTCACGGACATGTTCGTTGAGGCAAGGTATTCCGATCACAGGCTGCGTGCCAGGGACAGGGACAAGGCACGACGGTTGCTCACCAAGATAGCTGATGACCTGGAGCGTGAGAAGGGAGCCAATGCTTCACTCAAGCTCGCCAGGACCATCATGGAATGGACACCGACCCCTCCATCACCAACACCGACGGCTACAGTGTCAGGTGGAACGGTATCGAAGAAGAAAGAGGTCGATGTCCCGACCCGAAGACGGCCAAAGAAGGTGAGGCCTAAAAAGGATGGGCCCGAGGTCGGGTCTGGTAAGGTCAAGAAGAAATCTTCGAAGCCACCCGAAGAGGAGCCGAAGAAGCGCTCGAAGAAACCTACGAAGTTAAAGGAAGGACCAAAGCGCAAAGGTAAGAAGAAGCGGGGTTGAAGCATTGGAGACAAGGACGGAGGAGAGAGGCTCTCGAAGGGGCGGATACATCTTGCTCATAGTAGCAGCAGCGCTCTTTGTACTCCTCATCGCCAATGTCATCTTCCAGGTCACCATGGGACCCCAACCGCAGCTTTCTGCCTATGACGATGATTGGAACGACCTCAGCATGTTCTTGCGGGACATGGACAACGCGACCTATCTGGAAACCACGAACATCATCTCCTCACCCCTCATGCTGCAGGAGCTTGATGATCCCACAGACCATGTCTATGTGGCTATAGGTGTGGAGAAGCAGTACACGCTGTACGAAGCTATCGCGATCTACGAGTTCATAGAGATGGGCGGGACCGCCATCATCGCAGACGACTTCGGTTATGCCAACTCCATCTCGGACTACTATGACGTGACATACCAAGACGGTCGCCTTTACGACGAGCAGTTCCAGGTCAACCCCAAGTTCGTTGTGGCCACAGCGACCACGGACTTCGGTTTCTCGGGCTCTTTGGTGTTCAACGAACCCACCGGGATGACCATCGCTTCCGGCCATCCGATAGTTGAATCCACATCCCGGGCATGGGTGGATACCAACGATAACCAGGAACGTGATGTGATAGACCCTTCAAGCCCCACTGGTGTTGTAGAGATGTTCGACACCTACACTCTCGTAGTTGAGACCAACAGGGACTTCATGAGCGAGGAGAACGGCAATGTCATCTTCATAAGCGACCCCTCCCTCTTCATCGACGCAATGTACCTGAAGGGAGACAACAGGGCGTTCATCAGAGCCCTGGTCGATTACCTTCTGCCAAATGGTGGGAAGCTCATCTTCGATGAGTCCAGGCACACACCCGAGAACATTGGAGAAGGATTCCAGCAGGAAGGTTTCTTCATCCTTGTCACTGGGACCTCAGACCTCATCGTCAAGATAATCGTGGGCGGTCTTCTCATACCGTTCGTGCTCATCATGGTACTTGCCATAGGTGACCCTTCCATCCTTATCCACAAGCAGGTCCTTTCGGATGTGAGCCTGCACAATCTCAAGACATGGGCCTTCACCAAGAGGGATATAGAGGAGCTGCGCGTCCATTTCCTGGAGAAGGTCAGGAGGACATATGGTATGTCCACCGATGAGTTCTCCAGGCTTTCTACCAAGGAGCTTGCAGCCCTTGTTCAGGACAAGCGCATCATGCGCTTTTTGACCCAGAAGGGACGAGAGACCTCCAAGATAGAGATGGACGAGATCCTGGTCCTCATGGACATGTGGGGTGGTGAGTGAGATGTGGACCAAAAAGGCGGCGGTGTTCGTGACCATAGCCGTGGTCGGGTTGGTCCTTGGTCTCATCCTGCGTGACCCCCAGCTCCTCCTTGTTGGTGTGATCTTCCTCTCAGCAGTCCTCATAGCTTACTTCTCTGTGCAGCGGAAGCTTGAGATAAAGAGGCTCATAACGACACCCAAGGTGTTCGAGGGTGATCGCATGCCTGTGAAGCTGCGTATCGAGGGCAAGGGCTTCAACATGGGCATCACCGAGGTCTACGACAAGCTCCCCTCGGTCATGTCAGTTGTCAAGGGCAACAACGACATGCACACAAACCTTGGACGCAAGGAAAAGATCCACATGGAGTACACCATCAAGTGTCCTCTTCGCGGATACTACAACCTGGGTCCAGTGCTTGTGCGCCAGTCTGACCAGATGGGCATGTTCGTCGACAAAAGGTCCATCTCCAACACATCCCCTGTAGCGGTCTACCCCCAGCTGGACCATGCCAAGAAGGTCCCTGTCGACTCACGATATAGGAAGCTCCATCCAGGTGCGCTCACAATGAAGTATGTAGGCCAAGGCTCGGAGTTCCACTCCATCAGGGAATACCTGCCTTCCGATCCTTTCAAGACCATCAACTGGAAGGTCACCGCAAGGCTGCGAAAGCTTATGGTCAACCAGCATGAGGTGGAGGACGTCTTCGATACCATGATCCTTGTGGACGCTCGCGCGCTAACAAGGTCCGGGACCATCACGAGCAATCCACTGGAGATGTCAGTCAAGGGAGCAGCTACGATAGCTGACTACCTTATGAAACGCTCCAACAGGGTGGGGGTCGTGACCTACGGTGACACGGTCCGTGTGATCCCTCCAGCAAGTGGCGAGGCACAGATGATAAAGGTGCTCTCCTTGCTTACCCAGACCTATGCTGGCGGTCGGACGGACATGAGGCGCGCCTACCAGAAGTGCTCCCCATACCTTACCCCCCGTTCTCCCGTGATCATATTCTCACCTTTGACCGATGACCGCAGTGCAAAGAAAGTGCTTCGAGAGCTTGCAGTGAAGAAACATGACGTGGTCATAATCTCACCCAACGACCTTGAGTTCGAGAAGAAGGCCGTCCATGTGGTTCCCCCGATCTATCATCTTCTGAAGATGAAGCGGGCCAACATGCTCAACGAGCTATCGGCCATTGGGGCCAAGGTCGTTGACTGGAGTCCGGACCAGGACATCACCACTATCTTGACAGAGGTGCTCATCAAATGAGCGTGGTGGAG
>JANQNL010000010.1 GCA_028279585.1 Thermoplasmatota archaeon | reverse complement strand
ACCCCCAGGTAAAGCGTGCTATCGCCAACTGCCTGGTCACAGGAGAGATAGTAACTGCAGGCGGAGCTGTGGAGGGTGAATGGTGGCCAGAGCTGCAGTCCATGTACAACAGGACCGCTCGGGCACAGGCCACCTACTGCAACGACTACGTCATCAAGGGTGAGATGCTGGAGCCTCCATCTATCAACGTTCCCCTGAAACAGGTCATGTGGTACTTCGGTTCCCTGGGAAGGTTCGGTAAACCGTTCAACGAGTCCGTTGTCTATAACTCAGCATGGCGTTCGGATGCGGGAGACATCGGCCACGTCTTTGTGAACTGGAACGACTCAGCAGAATCCTTTGACGTGGAGCTTCCGGCCTACGATCTTGTGGGTAACTACTCGCTCTACATCACTAGGAACGGGGAGAAGCAGCTTCTGGAAAGGAGCATCCAGCTTCCTAACGCACTCAACCTGAACATGCAGGCCGATGATGTGATACTCCTTGAGATAACCCAAGTACCAGACCTTGCTGTGGATGACCTGTCTGGATGGAATGTCCTGACCAATGAGACGATCCCGATCAACTTCACTGTCTGGAACACAGGGACCGGTCCATCAGCTGGTTTCGATGTGACCTTCTACCAGGACGGAGCAGAGATCGGTACCGACAGCGTTTCATCACTTGCAGCAGGTGCTACCGACATCGCCCAGGTGATGTGGGATACCACAGAGCTTCTCGGGGACTTCGACATCACAGCGGTCGCTGACAACGGAACGATCATCTTCGAACTGGACGAGATGAACAACTCGGCCATGGTCCAGATGACCGTGTGGGACAGACCCAGGTCGGATCTTGTCATCACAGTAAAGGACAACGTGACCGATGAGCCGATAGGCTCTGCAGACATCGAGCTTATGCGAACGGACCTTGTCGCTGGACCTTGGACAGGACAGACGAACGCTACAGGCCAGGTGATATTCTCGTCCCTGATAGCAGGTGCCTATGAGGCCACAGGCTCGATCGATGACTATTATGACTCCACGGGAGCGATCACGTTCGGAGAGGATGTGGTAGCGGAGTTGACGCTTCGACTTGATCCGATACCCGTACTCGTCACCCTCTCTGGGAATATCACAGAAAATGGCACTGGAGCATTGGCCGATGTCCAGGTCAACCTGTCCTGGGCAAGTAACTCGACTTTCATTTCCACTGCCATGACGGACGCTTCAGGCCACTTCTCGTTCGCGTCGTTGAGCGTTGCTAACTACACGCTAAACCTCTCAAAGAGCGGCTACTACTCCTACGAAGAGGATGTGGAGCTTACGGGTCTTGTGACCCTTGTTGACCTGGACCTGAAGCTTGTCCCGATACCACCTCCACCCCCACCTCCGCCACCAGGGAAGGGAACGATACGGGGTGCCATCAAGGATGCAACCACAGATGCCTGGATAGCGGATGCGACGCTCACCCTCATCGGAACCAACAGCACGTTCGTGACGGACCTGACGGGAGGTTACTTGTTCCCGAATGTCGAGGAGGGCAACTACACTGTGAACGTGACCGCGGACGGATACTATCCGCAGGAAGGGAACGTCACAGTGGTTCCAGATACTGATGTCTGGCTGAACTTCTCACTTGTGGTCATCAAGGGCCCAGAACCTGCAGGTCCGGGTTGGTTCTTTGGTACTGTAGTTGATGAGAACGGGACCGGGATACCAGGGGCAAGGATCGCAGATGAGAGCAACAACACCTTGGGTCTGACATCCTCTGACGGTTCCTTCAACATCAGCTTGGGTGCAGGGGCGTATGACGTCACTATCACCAAGGATGGGTTCGAACCAGAGGACCTCCAGGTGACCATATCCGCAGACACTGGGACCGAGCGAGAGATAGTTCTCGAGGAGATACCGGTTGTAGATCCTCCACCAGTGGATGGTCAGGATGGTGACGGTGGTTCATCCAGCATACTCTACGGTGTTCTGTTCGTTGTGCTGCTGGTTGTCGTGATACTCCTTCTTGCCATCGGTGCTGCAGCCTTCCTGCTCATGGGTCGGAGCAAGAGCTCTGAAGAACCAACAGAAGATGAACCTGAAACTCCAGAAGACACCGAGCCAGAGGTCGAGGGGGATGCTGGTCCCGAGGAGCTTCCTGATGAGGAGCCCGAGGAAGCATCCGAGGAGATGGAAGAGAAGCTCGACCAGGAGGAGTCCGATGAAGAGTTCTTCGACGAAGAGCTCGAGGACGAGGACGACCTCTTCGACGAAGGACCCGACGACCTTCTGGACGATGACCCAGACGATGACCTGGACGACCTCATGGACCTCGATGAGGAAGATGAACTTTGAAAGTTGTATCGACCGACCTTTGATGTTTTCGAGATGCAAACCTATTTGACACACATACCTATTCTTACAACTAGGTACTCGAATGCTCTACTATGATGACAAGCTCAAAGCCTCGGAGTTCTTTGAGTTCTTCGGCATCCATGAGACGAAAAGGATAGCCGATAAAGAGACCATCCAGATCTACCACAAGCCAGGTGGCTTTGAGAAGAACATAGACATTTACGTCTCCATCGATGCCTCGAGCCAGGTTGTCCTGGCCACGCTCTTTCTGGACAGGGAGTGGATAGGCAACGAGGAGAAGGTCAATCCGTTTGGCAAGGACATAGCGAAGAGCTTCGTCTCGGCAATGGTGCCACCAGAGGACCTCGAAGGAGTAGAGGACCTTGTTAAAGCCCTGTGGAACCTCCGAGGGACCAAGGACCATGTCATAGTTCTCAACGATGCAGCATTGGATGAGGAGGTCCCAGACAAGATCAAGGATGCCATCCTTGTCTACCTGGTAAAGGAGATGGAGTTCGAGCTACCACTCAAGTGCTGCAAGGTCAGTTTTGAGAACCTCTTCCATGAGGGAAGGGAGAGGCTGCGGATAATGGTCGAGCATGACCGTTTGACGCCTGGCTAGTAGTGTTTTGAAAAGTTCACACGAGCGTACGCGTGATGCAGCTAGCCTAAAGCCTTAAAAGCTCCGATTTCGTGTTTTTTCGCTGTGAGAAAGCATGGATAAGAAAATGAGCAATATTATCATGGTAGTGATCGCTGTGGCGATAGGACTTATCATGATAGGTGCAGTGGCATACTTCTACCTCTCCATGGAACCCGAGGATGACGGCTACGTAGGCCCCGAGGAACTGGATGCTGTGGAGATCCGCAACTACAAAGGGCAGCAGCTGTCCTCGATCAACGCGTTCAGAGAGAACTCGATAAAGGGCGTTCAGTACGTCGATATCGAGGATTACGAGCTGAAGGTCACAGGCCACGTCAGCAACGAGATGACCTACACATACGACGAGATCCTCAATGATCTGGACCAGTATACGAAGGTCGTGACCCTCCACTGTGTTGAAGGCTGGAGTGCCACCATCCTCTGGGAAGGAGTGCTCGTCCGCGACATCATCGATGCTGCTGGTGCAACACCTCAAGCGAAGGTCGTGATCTTCAAGGCCGAGGATGGATACACGACCTCCCTTCCGATAGAGTTCTTCTACGACTACGACATCATAATGGCCCACCACATGAACAACGTCACCATTCCCCCAGAGCGAGGCTACCCGTTCATGCTGGTCGCCGAGCACAAGTGGGGCTACAAGTGGTGCAAGTGGATAACCGAGATAGAGCTGTCCGACGATGTGGACTACGAAGGCTACTGGGAGGACAGAGGCTACTCGAACACTGCCGACCTGGACGAACCATCGTGGGAAGGAAACTGATATTAGCCCAAAATGCCGTGCCTGACCCATGAGGACCATAGGCCTTGTGGGTGGAATGACCTGGAAGTCCACGCAGGATTACTACAGGATATTGAACGAGGAGATAAACCACAGGCTCGGTGGTCACCACAGTGCCAGGATAGTGTTGTACTCCCTGGAGTTTGCCGAGGTAGAGAAGCTGGAACATGCTGGGGACTGGGATGCTGTAGAACACCTCATGGTGGATGCAGCAAAGAAGGTCGAGGCCGCTGGTGCAGACATCCTTCTCCTCTGCGCAAACACGATCCACAAGGTAGCTGGACCTGTCGAGGACGCCACGTCGATGAAGCTTATCCACATTGCCGATGCAACCGCAGCGAAGGTCAAGGAATGGAACCTGGACAAGGTCGGGTTGCTCGGGACCAAGTTCGTCATGGAGGAGGACTTCATCAAAAGCAAGCTCTCCGCTCATGGTATCGAAGCTTTAGTTCCAGAAGAGCTGGACCGGAACTACGTCCACAGGGTCATCTTCGATGAGCTGTGTCAGGGTGTTGTCGATGATAGCTCCAGAAGACGCATCTCCACCATTGTGACGGACCTCAAGGAAAAGGGTGCTCGGGGTCTGGTCCTTGGTTGCACAGAGCTACCGATGCTCCTTGGTCCAGGAGACCTTGACCTGCCACTTTTCGACACTACCCACATCCATGCTGTAGCTGCTGTGGATGAAGCGCTCAAGGAGTGATAATATGGAGCCCGTCATTGATACCAACGAGGATTTCGAGACGCTTGTCCAGGCCTTCTACCAGACGCTCGAGGGCAGGGATGATGTCATGCTGAACCTCTCCAGTATCGATAGGATCAAGGAACCCAGCGGAACGCTTTCTTTCAATGCCATGGTCTATCCTGATGGGGAGAAGGACGAGTTCCTATCGTTCGGTGGATACCACTGGACGGGGGGAAGCTTCACCTACATAGCACTCCATCATGTTATCGAGTTGAGCCACCGTTACTATGGGCCGGACGCTCCAGAACTCAAGGATCCGAACGATGAGGCATCCATCATCGAGGAGGCCAGGGAAGCGATCCTGAAGTTCGCACCAGGCCAAGAATCGATCAAAGCACTCCGAGATCCTAAAGTAGAGCTGCAGTCTGGCAAAGGTGGTCTCACTGGTACCATCACTTTCAGGATCAGGAACAAGTACAAGTTCTGGCCCAAGGCCTCTTCCTACTGGTATGCCATCGAGGTCGGTATCAACAACAAAAAGATCGAGACCTTCGACCCAAAGGTCATCATCAACCTCGGTCCGAACGGAGAGATGGGATCGTTCCAGGGACCTTTCCCCGGGACCAAGTTCTTCAGGAAACGATACGAGTTCATCGACTCCGTACTCGCGAAACAGGATCCGATCGATGTGTGTGGAACACCGGCCGACATTTCTCCGGGTATCGTAGCTGGCATCGAGGACTACCGCTGCACGAGCATCATCGATAAGATCGACTTCTACCAGATGGTCCTGCATGGAAAATATGCTGGCCAGGATGTCCTGCTCCGCATCCACAAAAAGGAAAAGAAGATGGAGATCGCCCAGAGCGGCTACATCTTCGAGGATGCACCACTTATATGATCACAGAAGCTGAACAGGTTTCATCCGCTCGGCTTCAGTATAGAGCTCAAGCATGAACGAGTCCTTCTTCTCGTTCGCTTTCTTAAGGTCCATAGCAGTTGTTAAGAACACGTGAACTGGCTTGCACTGGACGTTCGGATAGATGTGACAGTTGTTGTTCCCAGCCGTTCGTCCATATCCCTCACTGAAGCTCTTGTACCAGTTGATGAAGAACATGTGCTTTCCAGTCTTGTCCTGGATGTTCAGGCTCGTACCCAGGTCCATCATGAACGCATCCACGTAGGAACCGAACTTGTATCCCTGGGACCCATCATCATCAACAGGCGTTACGTTCCGCTCGGTCGTTAGTTGACCCTGCAGCCTTTCCTTGATGGCCTTCATCTCAAGCGAAGGGTCAAGCAGGATGTTGCTTGCTGCGTTGAAAGAACCGGTCCTTGCCTCTAGTGCCTCCCGGTCCTTGTTGTTGACCTCAACCAGAAACTCCACGGACTCTATGGACTGAGCGATGAGACCATCCAGTCCGATGAGCTTGACCTTCGGGTCCTGGCCAAGCTTGGTCAACCCGCTTATCGAGCCATCCAGGAATAGGTCCCAGGTGGTCTTGAGCGTATCCTTTTTGAAGTTCAGAAGGGCTTCTTCTGGGATGGTGACCATAACATCGATATCGTTGTACTCCCTGTCCTGGATGTTTAGGGAGCTGCCGACCACCCATACTCCGTGACCTGGGAATATGGTGTTGTACTTGATCGTGGCTGCCAGGACCTTGTCGATGATGGGTGTGAGCTTCTGCTTCTCGAGGTCGGAGAGGCGTGAGTACCACTGCTTGGTAGCGGGGTTGGATGGAAGGATGGCAGAAAGGGTGGTCACGATATCACGTGATGGGGAAAGCACGTGCGAGGGTATAAGGATTACATAACTCCCGTAACGTTGATATAACGCCTGTCAGCTAATGCACCTGATGAAGATCCCCCTGACCCTTGCCCTGGTCGCCATCATAGCCATGACCTTTTACATCGGACCTCCACCACCCGATGAGCAGCCTATTACGACCACGGAGGTGGTACACTGCCATGGGGAACAGCATATGGGCGGATACATCATCGAGGAGGACACAGAAGCTGTCCTGATGGCTGGAAGTACCCTCTTTCTAGATGGTGGTGACCTTGTCGTTTGGGGTGGTCTCCGCTTCGAAGGCCGTTCAGGCGCTGTCAAGATCGAAGGCAATGGCTCCATCATCTTCAAAGGCCGCTCCTATGGCATCTTCAACAACACCATGATCAACTGCTCTGGGACACCGATCAAGGCATACGGCGGCTACATCTGGTTACGCTCTTGCGATATCACTGGAGCAGAGACCGCTTTAGAGCTTTGGGACACAGAGCTTTTCATCGACGACTGCAGGTTCGTGGATTGCGAGACTGGTATCTGGATGTGGGATGGAGCCCTCGAGGTTGAGGAGTCCACGTTCGATTGTTCAGGCCTGGACTTCAACGTCACGGCCAATGAAGTGGCCATCAAGGATTACTCCCTCAAACCACCCGAGGGCGAGTTCGTCTTCAGGCATCTTTACAACTTCAAGTTCAATGACAGGGACGGTGATGCCTTGGTCGATACCAACGTCACCCTGGCCAAGGATGATGTTGAGACAGAGTACACGACCGATGAAATGGGATATGTCCACAACGTCTCCCTTCCTTGGATGGACTCCGAAGGCGGGACCTACAACGAGCATTCCGGCTACGAGCTCACCGTCGACTTTTGGCAGTACCACTACCCCATAGAGCTCGACGAGCAGGACGAATACAACATCGTCTTCAATCCTAAAGACGCTGGTTACATGGAACCATTACCGTTCATCCAGGTCCTCCTGGCGTTCGTGTTCACGCTTATCTGTTTTGTAGCATTGGTCATCTATGCGGTCTTCCTCAAGGACAAGGCAGACCCAATCACAGAACCCGTGGAGATAGAGACCAAGAAGAAGGCTAAGCCAGACAAGTCAAAGAAGTGATGTTCCTCACATCTTCCTTCTCTGCAGGTTAACAAAAAACCATTATACCTACAGGTAGATAGGACGCTACATGGGAGATGACGCTTCCCCCAGCGGCAAGAAGCGCCGCCCGAAAAAGGGCAACCTGACCCTCAAGACTGTCAAAGGCGACCTTCCCCCACCTGATGAGAACACAGCGGTGACGGTCGTCAACCTCACGAGCAAGGAGACCAAGGTGGGTTCGAAGAAGCGTCTCAAGGTCAAGGAGAAGAAGCTCTCCCAGAAAGAGCAGGAAGCAGTCCTTGCAGATCTTTTAGGCCAGGAAGAGAAGAAGAAGGGCAAGAAAGGCAAGTCCAAAAAGCCCAAGGTCGATCCAACAGGCGGACTGAAGAAGGTCCGTAAGGTCAACGAGAAGAAGATCGCTGAAAAGGAGTTCGAGCTCGTCACTGAAAAGACCAAGTGGAAGTGTATCCGCTGCGGTTGGTGCTGCAGCCAGAGCTGGCGTGTCAACCTGACTTGGAAGGAGTATGACAGGCTCAAGGACGTCCTGCCAATCGATAACGTCGTGGTCGATGAGAAGTCTGGCTTCTCCCATCCGCTCATGGAGATCAGAGGAAAGTGTGTCTGCTTGAGCGACAAGAACCTGTGCACCATCAGGGCGAACTGGCCCTACACTTGCGCGGTATATCCGTTCAATCTGACCATGGACGGACAGCTCATCCATTCTGTTCACTGCAAGGGTCTGGGTCATGGCAAGGTAGTGGACATCAAGAAGTGGACCAAGCGTGTCTACAAGGAAAGACGGAAGGCTGGGATGCCTGTTCCTGACGATTACGAGTAGCCGACGACATACAGGAAAAGACCATATTCAACTCACTTCTGTGCAAGTTTTAGCTAGGAGTTGAATATGGCCCCTCTTCAACGTCGTCGGCTACTCGTGATCTTTGCTGATATCCCCCTCCTTCGTTCTATAAAGATTAAAAACTCGATTTTTGTATTCTAAAGTTTATATATTCTCCATCCCAAAGACAGTCTATCCGATATAGACGGAGGATGGAGATTTGCCTTGGAAACCATGGATCGTTGATGCTAGGGACAGAATACCTGGCTACAAGTCATCCGCAGGTTTTATCGATTACATGATAGCAGGTTGCATCTGGTTCTCAATGCCATTCTTGATCATCATGGTCCCATTTCTTACATATTTCCTGGCCGAGGCGATTGTTCTTGGTGAATTTGGTGTGGTGGTATGGAGCGGTCTCACCATGGCGGTGATGATCAACACATTCCTTTTCGCGGGTGTGGGATTTGGATTGAGAAGGGCAATGAACCCTGGATTCGTCTACTCTATCGCTGTCGACAAACAGTATCTCCATGTGAATTCCAAGTTCGGTCCAGATATCTTGCTGACAGACATTGAGGACATTAAGATAGAACACCTCAAACGGCATGAACGCTGGTGGTTGTTCAGAAGGATCTATGGCTCTCCCCATGCGAGCAAGATCATGTGGATACGTCTCAGAGATGGGCACTCAACAGACATGCCCATGAGGAAGTGGTATGATCATGAAGGAACCATAGGTGTGGATATAGATAAACCAGAAAAGATGGTCGCCAAGATCGAAAAGTATCGAAAGACAAAAGTTACCTCGGATGATCTCTATTTGCGACCAAGTAGTAAAAAGGAAACATCCACCGATTCCATGGCTCTGGCCAACGGAGTTCCCAAGGATGAGAAGATATTCAAGTCCTCTGCCAAGCTCAAAGATACGATCATCATAGGTCTGACCTTCGGAGGTATCGTCGGTCTTGTTTTCGGCTTGTTCACATTCATATCTTTACTATCCACAGATCCATCTGGATACATCGATCTATCATCACTTGTGGCCTTCTCCATAGTGCTCGCCATCTGTGTGATCGGTGGCACGATCTCAGGAGCTGTTGGCCTATACCAGTATTCTTCAATGCACCGGCCTTCTATCAAGGACGGGAACATCTCAATTCGACATCGGATCATGGTGGCTTCAAATCTTCAGCAGGTCGGAATGATAAAACACGAGCATATCTTGGACCACAGGATAGAGAATGCAGGAGTGGTGAGTAAATGGAATCCGTTCCACCGACACTTTGGGTCCATGGAAGCCAGCCGAATAGTATGGTTGAAGGTCCACAAAGATTCTGGAATCTACACGATGCCTTTCATCAAGTGGAAGATAAAGGATGGCTGGGTAGGGATAGATGTCAATGATCCCGAGGCATTTGTGGGAAGAATACTTCCATTGAGCCCGATACAAGAAACAAAGCCATCTCTTGCTAGCAAGAGAGTATTGAGGCCGAATGTCGAGAGGTCGAAGGATCAACCTCCCGTCACTTTCAGCTCCAGTATCACGCTTGGTTCGAAGCTGGTTTACGTAATGGTCCCAGCAGCGATTGTGATGATGTTCTTACCCCTCTTTGCTGTGTTTGGAGCTTTATTCATATACATGATGGTGCTGAGTGGTCCGAGCATCTTCATCATCATGGCGTTGCTCGTCCCATCGATCTTTGCACTGATACCAATATTGCTGCCATTGATCATTCTCGTTGACCACTTCTCGGAAGGTCCAATAACAGAGAAGGTCAAAGCCTACAAGGTCAAATTGAAAGGGGATGAGATATTCCTCAAGTATGATGCCACTGAAGTGAAAGTACCCTTGACGAATATCAAGGACATCAAGGTCGGTCCAAGAGCTCCAAAAAGATACCTAATGTCCCTCACCCACATGATGGACATTTGGCAGTTCGGGTATCCTGCCATGAAGAAATGTGTTCACATCACCTTCCATAAACCAATGGTGATCTGGAACGCGAGGCGTGATGGTCTCATCTTCGACGTCGATGACCCAGATAAGCTCCTTGATCTGGTCCGTTCCAGGTTCTGATCGCTCAACAACCAGTGTTCGGCACCGTCATTGCACCCTGCGGTAGGAACGCGATCCTTTTTGGCTTGACCTGATCCACAACAGCCTGCAGATCCTCGATCTTCTGCATGTGAGCACCACGCAGTGTCTCCTCGTCCATCCTGCTTAGAGCAAGTATCTTTGCTCGCGTAGCGAGCTCGACGATCTTTGCGGCCTTGTGGTATCCGAGCTTGTATCCCTCGTCTATCTGCTTCAGGATCACCAGAGGGTCTGGCGAGGACGAGAGCAGCTCGTAGAACGTGATCGGACCGATACCCTCCAGAGCCTCGGTCACTAACACAATGGTCCCACCGTCAGCGAGCATCAGCTTTCCCCCTTCCAACGCCTTCTGGGACTGGTAGAGGTTGATGTTGAACGGCTCGTTCGCGCAGGTGATGACAAGGTCGTACCCGCTCTTGGCCGGTGTGCAGAAGATGTCGTTGGCAAGCTTGGTAGCCTCTTTCAGCGTAGCTCGCATCTCACCTGCAAAGATACCAGCTAAAGAATTCGAACTATCAAGAACAAGCTGTATCGAATACAACTTCTCCTTTGGGATGTAGTTCAAGGAACTATCCATCCCCTCGTGCACAGGATTCCCATCGAGCGCAAGGAATGCAGCCTCTGCTCGGATAGCAGTGGCATGGTTGTTCTCGATGGTATCGAAGGATGCGATACCTGGAAGCAACGACTTCCTTCCACCAGTATAGCCCGCGAAGTAATGAGGCTCCACAGAATTGATACCAATGACCCTGTCCGCATCGAACAGGAGCTTGTTGAACTTCATGTCAAAGCCCCAGGGCGACTTGCCCAGGACCTGCATCTCATCTTCCCTGCATCTGTGGATGTGGATATGGTCCACCCACCTGTCGTAACCAGGACCGAAGAGCTTGCGAAGCCCCTCCTCTGGTGGAGGATCGTGTGTCCCGCAGGCTACGATGAAGGTGTACTTGGGAACCTTGGTGAACAGTGGCTCCAAACGCTCCAGGACCTTGTAGGAAGGTGTCGGCCTGGAAGTATCGTTGATGATCATGAGCAGATGCTGTCCGCCCTCCAGGAACTCCTCGAGCCCTACGTGGTCGATGGGGTTGGAAAAGCCTGCGTCCATGACCTCGGACTCTTCTCCACATTCATATGAACCTGGAAGTATGGTGGCCACTTCCACATCATCTGGTATCTCGAGAACGATCTCGGCGCCGTCGTACGGAACCTTCAGCTGCATGGTCAGCCGAATGGTCATTTGTGGATAATAAAACCTTCAGTCCTGTGGAGGTGGAGGGTCGTCGATGGGTTCCATCTCTGGCATCTCCTCCAGCTCTTGCATGGGCTGAAGCAGTGGTATATCCTCGTCCACAGGGTTTGCCAGGGTCTCATGGTCGGTCAATCCATCACCCAGGGATTCCTTGTTCTCCTCTGGTGCCGGTGGGATATACTCCACTTCAGGCTCTAGGATCTGTGGCACCTCCTCATCAGGCGCTGGTGGAAGCACTTCCACTTCAGGCTCTGGTGGTGGAGTTGAGGTTGAGGATGGTGGTATGACAGCAGTTCCAACGCCCTTGCTCTTGACGAGCTTCGACAGCATCCTATCGAGCTTGATGACGGAGTTCGTATCTCCGTCCCAGTTGGCAACGGTGTCCTTGTTCTTTGCTTCCAGGTCCTTGAGGAAGTTAGCGATCCGTCCCTCTAGTCGCTTGCCTGGCTGTCCTGTGAAGAACACAGCAAGGAACACATGATCGCCTTGCTCGATGAGGACGGTGGTGTCCCCATATTTGAACATGTTCAGCTTTGCCTCATCGCCCTTGGTCTTCTTGAACGAATCCTTGACGAAGTCCTGGATGACCTTGAGCATACCAGATAACAGGTCCTCATCCATCTCCAGTGATTCGTCCTCTGACCTGGACCTGTGGGCAAGACACATGCCATGCTTGTCTACAATGAACGCCTCTTCGATCCTGTATGCACCGAGGTATGACCGCTTGAACACGATCAATAGCACGACCACTACAAGGACCAGAGCAACAATTATCGGTATGAACCACCACCAGGCAAACCCAGAGGGATCGCTGGTATCAACAGTGGTCTGTGCTTCAACGACAGTGACGTTTACCACTGTGGATGTGGTATCCACACCGTCGCTGATGAAGACCGTGACCTGTCCCTGTGCCGGAGTGTTGCCAAAGAACACCAGCTCTGTGCCCGCGACCACCACGGCAAGCTCTGTGAAGTTTCCAGTGCTGACCCAGATCTCCAGAGTTGTGACGTTGTTATCTACATCCGAGACGTACTGGGTCATGTCCAGCTTCCACATGGTGGACTGGTTCCCTATCTGGTCGGGCAGTCGTTTGACGACGGGAGCGTCGTTGACAGGAACGACGGTGACCTTGATAGTGTCCTCGATGAGAGCGTCCCTGGAATCAGTGGCCCTGAACGTTATCTCCTCGGAGCCATACCAGTTCTCGGGAAGGATGAAGTCGACCTTGCCTGTCTCATCATCGATGTGAACCTCGATCTGCTTCTGACCGTAAGAGTAGTACATCTCATCCGCATCCCTGTCGAAGAAGAAGTCGTGCAGGTCAATATGGTCGTATGCGGACTCATCCTCGTAAAGTGTCACATCAGGCAAGCTCAGATGCAACTCTGGCGGCCAGTTATCTGAAACTGTGACGTCAATGATGGTCGATGTCACGGACGTGCCATCCGTCAGGGTGATCATCAGAGGATAGGGCCCGCCAAGCATGGACTGCGGATAGTTCAGGACCATGGTCAGATGGTCGTCCTCAGAAACATTCACATACACACTGTCGAACGTCAAGGCAAGTTTACTCAGCGGAGTATCAACATCCCAAACGTAAGGACGCAGCGAGAACTTGTAATCAGCATCGTAATGGACGAACAGGTCTGGAACATCCCCTATCTCTGGTGGGTCGTTGAACGGTATCACAGTAACGGAGATGGTATCCTCTGCAAGAGCACCCGCACCATCAATTGCACGGAACGTGACATTCTCTACGCCTGTCCATTCAGATGGCGATGATATGTCAACAGAGGAGTCCTCGTTGATGTTCACCACCACATGTTTGGTCCTCGAGGTGAAGAATATGACCTCCTGGTCAGGGTCTGTGAAGTATGAGTTCAATGAGAACACGTTCTTTTTGAGCTCGCCCTCGTTGATGATAACATCAGGTAACGGATTCATAAGCTCTGGAGGATTATCATTGGTGACGGTTATCTGGATGGCCTGCATGGTCTCGTCCTTGCCATCCGATATCGATAATGTCACGATGACATGGGTGTTGAGATAGTCCTCGCCGAACGTATACACAGCAGTGAGGTCCGATACGATGATGTTGCCATCACCTGATGCCTCGGTTGCCACTAGGCTTAGGCTTGAGATATCATCATCACCATCGTAGATGTACGGAGTATAATCGAAAGCGTATGGTTTGTCGTAGCACACTACAAGGTCCGGTGGTGTCTCCATGATCGGCGGGTCATTGACCGGTGTAAGGTTGATCCAAACCACCTGGGAATCGGTCAGACCTTCCTTGGTGCTCAACCAGAACGTGGTCTTGCATGAACCGAAAGCGTTTGCCACTGGGATGAACGTCAGCACACTTTCATCGGACATCTGACCACCGATACTTATCAGTGACTCGTTCACATCTGTGACATACCAGTAGATGTCCCATGCTCTGGAAAGCTGCGGTTCGAAATTCTTCATGTCCAGGCTCCAGATGGGATTGTCCTCGAACTTGATCTGGTCCGGTATTATTCCTACGATCTCCGGCTTCTCCCCGGATGGGAAGACGTCCACAAGCGCTGTTACGGACATTCCTAGGCCCGAGGCCTTGACCTCCACATCGGTCACGATCTGGTTCGGTGCCTTGAACCTAGCCCAAGTGTCATTGTAGCTTTCGATGAACCCTTCGGTGGCGGTCCAGATGGTCCCAGTGATCGGTATGAGGTTCCCATCAGCATCGGTCGGGGTGATGGTGAACTCTGTGGTCTGGTCCACGACAACGGACGTCTCCTTGGGGGAAATGGTCAATCTATGCAAGGCTCCCGGAAGGACCGTGATGTTGCCCGTGGTGTTGGCGATGCTCCCAAGCGTTGCAGCGATGATACCATTACCTACCGTGGTCGGATCGAACGTCGCATTGATGGATGGCCCCTGGCTGACGTTGCCGATGCCTCCGATAACTGCCCAGGTCACGTTCACTGGTCCAAGGCCGTTGCCCCATCTGTCCCTTGCAGTGGCGTTGAACAGGACCATATCGTCCGTGGTCAGCGTCAGATCACCGCCTGGGTCAAGGATGATCTCTTTAGGCTCTCCCAGGTCTACGATGAACTCATTGGTCTGATTGAAAACATAACCCCATTGGGCTCTTACACGACCGGTACCAGGCGAGTTCAGGATGATACTTGTAGCATTACCTGTAGTGTTCGTTGGTACACCGACACCACCTAGCACGGTCCAGTTCACTGATGTTGGACCTAGGCCGTTCCAGTACTTATCGAATCCATAGGACTTGAAACTAAGGACATCGTCAGTAGTAGCTGCACCAACAGCAGTGGGGTGTATCTGGATGTACGTGAGGGCACCAGAAGATATTGTGATGTTGTGTGTGGATGTCAGGAACGGACCGTACGTGGCCTGGACCTTGCATGTTCCGACAGTCTTTGGTTGGAAAGCTCCATCCACACCGTAGGATGGTGCGATGTCACCAAGGTTAGATGTCAGCGACCAGTTGACCGCGAGCACACCTACAGGATTTTCGTACTGATCGAACCCATAGACCCTGAAGTTTAGCAGGTCATCTGTGGTAACGTTCATCGGTCCCTGAGGACTTATCCTGATGTGATGGAGGGAGTCTGGCAGAACGTACACATTGGTAGTGTTTGTAACGGTCCCAGCAGCGTTGCTGACGTTCACCGCATAGGCTCCAGCTTCGTTGCCCGGACTGAACGATCCGGTTCCATCGACGGAGCCATCGGTCTGGTTGGTAGACCATGTCCAATCCCATGAATCGTTAAGGTTTCCGAACTGGTCGTAACCGTGAGTGGTCGCGTTGAGGTCAACTGCCGAACCACCCGCGACAGCGTTCACGGAAACGTACTGCATCGCAATGGATGCCACCTGGTCAGGCTTGATATGGACCGTTGTGGAGTTCCCTATCGGCAAGACCGTAGAGTTCAACCATACCGTGTAGGTTCCTGCGACGGTACCTGGTGTGAACACGCCATCAGCATCCACGGTAGCTCCGGGAGCATTGGTCTCCCAGGTCCTTGGCCAGGTCTGGTTGATGTTATCATAGGAGTCATAACCCGAGGTCGTGGTGTTCAGGTCGAACGCTGTTCCACCAGCGGTCAACCATACCTCGTCGTAGGCCATCTCGATCCTGTCAAGCACACCTGGCCTCAGTGTGACCTTGGTGTGATTGGAAACAGAACCTGCGGAGTTGTTGCACCAGATCCAGAAGGTATCGACGGTGTTGCCGATCGTCAGCTCACCATCCTGGTCGATGCTTGAGCCCTGGGTAGCGTTGCATTCCCAATTCTCGTTCCAGCTGTTGTTCATGTTGCTGTAGACATCCCATCCGTTGGTGGAACGATTGAGGTCCAGGGTCGTCCCTTCCACCGAGGCCTCTATTTCAGTATACTCTAGTGTTATACTGTATAGCGGTCCTGGTCGGATCGTTATCCTGGTGTAGTTCGAGGCAGAGGATCTGGTGTCATTACACCATGCATAGAAGGTCTCGGCCTTCGTCCCTGGAGTGAACACACCGGTCTGGGCGATAGAGGCTGAGCCTGTGTCGTTTATCTCCCAAAGCTGTGCCCAGCTGGAGTTCAGGTTCCCGTATTGGTCGTAACCCTCAGTGGATGAGTTCAGGTTGTAGCTTGAGTCCGCTACGGAGAACGAGGCCTTTGCCTGCGCAAGTTGAATGTCATACATGGGCCCTGGGTCCACGGTGATGGATGGGCCAACACCGAAATTGAAGGAACCCTGGGATGCATTGATCCTGATGGTCTCGGCCACGTAGTACTGGTTCCAGACCTCGCCGTAACCGTTGGATATGGTCACAGATGCTGTTTGAAGTGTGCCTGTGGCTGGGGTCACGCCATCTGGTAGGACCGCATCCAGGTCCACGACACCGCTCCAATCAGTGAGGGTGACGTTCGATCCATCCTTTGCCGTGACGTTGATCCTAAAGCTTGCCCCTGCATGGGTTCCTGTCAAGGTCGAGACGTAGAAGTGGTCGACGAGCAGGTAGGAGTAGATGTATGTACGACCAGCGTCTGTTATCGCGCCGCGGTCGTAGTATGGAGCCCCACAAACCACCCTTTTCAGGGTGTCGCCTTGGAGGCCCTCGATGATGCATACACTTTGACCGAATCTATCTCCAGCGTTCTCCTCGGAGTATGTGAAGTTCGCGCTAGTGTACGAGACCGATGGTAGCATCGAGGGATAAAGGTTGAACACGTAAACCTGGCCAGCCTTTGGCGCACCCACAATGATCTCTGGGTCTCCGTCAGTATCGAAATCTTGAGCAAACTCTATAGAGGACCCGAATGCGGTGCCAGACTGCCCTGTGAGGGTGAACTCTGGAACGGTCATGACATAGGTCATCTGCATGTTACCGAAGTATGGTGTCCATGCACCATCGCTCTTCATGGTGACATTGAAACGTAGGTTCGAACCAGCTGGTTCCAAGTTAGTGAAGTGATAAGGTTGGTAACTGGTAAGTTCTGCCCACGTGGTCCCGCCATCCCTGCTGACGTTCACGATGATCTCCTCGTATTGGAGGATCTCATCCCATACAGGGTATACCGAGGAGATCTGTTGTGATGCAATGGTCGATCGGGATTCGAAGTATGATATGGGTTCGTATTCGAACTGTCCGACCGTCACGTTGTCTATGTAGGCGGCTGGACACTGCGAGGCGGTGAAGGTCTCAAACGAGATGGTGTCGAGCCATCCACCA
>JANQNL010000207.1 GCA_028279585.1 Thermoplasmatota archaeon | reverse complement strand
GCTGTGACATCGTAGGTTCCCTCCTCCAGACCGATGAACTCGTAGTCCCCATTGCTGTCTGTGGTCAGGGTCTCGTTCCCGACCCTGATGGTGGCTCCGGAGATGGCCTCTCCGTTGGAGACATCGATGACCTTACCAGAAATGACAGAGGGGTATAACGTCCCGTTCAAGGAGACATTGATGGTCAGGGTCACTATTTCGCCCTGGACCAAGTCGATCTCTTCCACATGGGATGTGTACCACATGTTCGAGACGTTCAGCCAGTACGATCCTGCTTCTATATCCTGGAGCTTGAAGAACCCGAAGAAGTCCGTGTCCGTTGACATGTATGGGTCCACTGCGATGTCGGTGGTGTAGTCTCCAGTAGATCCGAAGAGCTCCACGTCGATGCTGGTAACACCGTCCTCAGTTCCAGCAAGAAGAACATATCCAGAGATCATTGACTCTTCATCATCGGAGATGACGGGTTTGTTCGCTATTGTTCCAAGGGTCCTTCCTTCCTCTACCTCTCCGGACACCGTGTTCCCGATGTCAAGATGGGAGATAACAGGCAGCAGGAAAAGGGATGCTATCAAACATGCGATAGCTATTCTCAAAGGTCTGTTCACTAAGGTCGAATAATTGGTGTTCATGGGTTCACCTTTGGTCACAGGTGGGACTCCTCCTGTAAGAAACAGATATGCCCCGACGACCCTAAAGGGGCCATCATTATTCAACTATTTGCTTAGGTCTAGTATACCTTAGAAAGTAGAAAGAAGGGCGTGCGTACATTTGCACGATAATGTAGCATTGCTGCACGACGAGGTCGTGGCATGAGAAAATGGAAAACATATAACTTCCACAAGTTTGGAATTAACATCTATATCTTAACAATTTCACTATTTCTAATATTCGAAAGGTACAGTTTTTTTATGAATAAAGTATAAATTGAACGTTCCAAGTGCTCTCGCGCGTAAATTAGATGCGAGCCGGGTGCATACCATGGATGAAAACGTTATTGACCTGCAGGAATCGCCCCTTGAACCGATCCTCATTGACGCCGACCGATTGAACCGCGAGTGCAAGTACGAGCACAGCGTCGATCTATTGGACGAGCACGACGAGGAGTTCGCTCTAGCAGATGACGATGTTAGGATCAGGTATCTTCTTATGAAGGCCAAGTCCCTCTATCTTATTTCGAAATGGGACGAGTCCGAGCATACCCTCACCCAGGTGAAGACACTTATCGCAGACGATCCCGAACACAAGGACCACACCGTGAAGATGCTCGTGAACAAGGGTCAGATCCTATGGCGGCAGGGCAAGTACTACGAGGCCGAGGAGCTCCTCCGCCAGGCCATGAAGCTTGGGATGGAGGACGAGGCCCTGCTCGGTGAAACCTTCGTTGCTATTGCCAATGTCAAGTCAGACCGCGGGCAGATGGACGAGGCCACTGAATGCTACCACAAGGCCATCGACATCCTGGAGCCACTGGGCGTATCCATCGATCTGGTCTCCGCTTACAACAATCTTTCTGACGCTTACCTCCGGATGGAGAAGTACGACCTGAGCCTCGAGTATGCAAACAAGTGTTCTGCAGCTTCACATGAACACGGGATAAAACGCCAGGAAGGCTTTGGTTACATGACCGCATCCGAAGCATGCCTTGCTATGGACGATACGGTCAAGGCTCGTGATTATCTACAGAAGAGCTGGTTCGCGTTCGAGGATTCCGAGGAGAAGTTCGTAATCGGTGCGTTGCATCACATCAAGGCCGTCATCGAGACCAAGGAGGGTAACTTCGATGAAGCGAAGGAATCCTTCGACGCAGCCATGGAACTGACCGATGAGATAGGAATGCCGTTCTTCAAGGCCCAGCTCATCTACACCGAAGGCAACCTCTACCACAAGATGGGGAATTATTCCAAGGCCAAGGATTACTACGAGCGGGCCATCAGTATCTATCGTGACCAGCGGTGTCTTGTGGAGATCAAGAGGATCAAGTCGGATATAAAACGGCTTGAGGAGGAGCAGCAGAAGATAGCTGTTGCTTGAGACCGAAGCTGTATTATAACACTTGGACCTAGAGCGGTCTGTGATATTGATCAAGCCTTTACCCGAAGACCGCTGGAAGGACTATCGCAACCTGAGGCTTGATGCTCTGTTCAAGGACCCTACAGCCTTTGGAAGCTCGTTCGAGGAGGAGAAGAAGTTCACCGCGGCAACTTGGCGAGAGCGCATGCCCAATGCCAGGTTCGCATTGAAGGACGATCTGCCTCTTGGGATGATCGTCATCATGCGGATCGGGAAGGTCAAGCTCAAGCACATTGCGAACATCTACGGCGTCTATGTCCAACAGGACATGCGAGATCGCGGTATCGGGTCTATGCTTGTTGAGTCTGCTGTGGAGGAGATATCGCAGTGGGATGGTATCGTCAAGATAGACCTCTCTGTCAACTCTGCGCAGAAACCTGCGCTTGCACTGTATACAAAGTTCGGGTTCGAACCCGTTGGAACCTTAAGCAAGGACCTTTGTGTGGATGGTCAGTATTACGATGAGGTCATGATGGAAAAGTTCCTCTGATCACAACAGTGATGGAAACTCCGTCCCGAACAGGAACTTCTCAAGGCTCGGAGAGATATCAGCAATAAAACCTGAGTGATACACTTCCCTCACCTCATTGGTGGGAACGTGGAGGAAATAATGACCGTTGTCCTCGACCCTTTTTTGTAGAGCGATGAGAAGGTACTCCTTTGGATCTTCTTCAGCATAATCGAAAAGGCTCTTCCAGATCCCCTTTCTCATCATCATCCTGTCCTGCTGCCAGACCCTCTTGAACGTGAGGATGGCCTCGTTGTCCTTGACGATGACCTTGGGCGGGGTAGCGGCCATGCTCTCGAGGTAGAGGAGGTAGTTTGCAGGAGGATTGTAGTAGGATAGGTATTCTTGGAGGGGTTTTTTGTCCAGGCCTCTGATCTTTCTCTGTTGGCCGATAGCGTCGAGGATCTTCTGCATCATGATGTCATATCCATGGGACTAATTAAACCCACTCCCCTTTCCTCTTCGTCAGGTACACCATATCAGTGTGCCTGTAGTATCCGAGCTTGTTCATCAGTGCATCCGATACCGGGTTGTCCCCCTCGATCTGCGCGGCTGTGATCTCGATACCGATGTCCTCGCAGTCCTGCTCGACCTTATGGCAGAGAGCTAACGCAATTCCCTTTCGCTGATGGTCCGGGTAGACCGCAAGCCTGTTGAGCCAACCCTTCCGGGAGTCATGCGTACCCAGGATGACCCCCACGACCTGGTCATCGATGACAGCAACGTAGTACATGGTGCAGTCCCATCCGATCTGCCGCTCGAACTCAGCGTATGAGTCCCGGCCCTCGGGTCGGTGGTTGAGACCAGCGGCTGTCCAGCATTCCAATACCTCGGGGTGGTCCTCTGGTACCATTGGTCTGATGGTGAACTCGGCCATGATGGACCAACGGAATTGGGCTTTTAAAACTAATCCTCTTCAGGCTCCCCGTACCCACCGCCACCGGGGGTCCATATCTCAAAGGCATCCCCTACTTCCATCTGTGTGATGTCCCGGCCCTCGAGGTCTTCGATGCCATCATTGTTCCGGATGACACAGTTGAGCCCTGATAGGCCTTCTCCCCCACCTGCCACTCCGAATGGTGCAACCTTCCTTCGGCTCGAGAGGATGGCTGCGGTCATTGGCTCAAGGAACCTGACCCTTCTGATGACCCCGTCGCCGCCATTGAACTTGCCCTTCCCCCCGCTTTCTCGCCGTATCGAGAACTCCTCCAAAAGGACGGGATATTCCCATTCCAGTATCTCTGGGTCTGTTATGCGGGTGTTGGTCATGTGGGAATGGACCGCAGAGGTCCCCGGGTGGTCTGGACCCGCACCGGTTCCACCACAGATGGTCTCGTAGTATTGGTAGTGTTCGTTACCGAAAGTGAAGTTGTTCATGGTCCCATGGGAACCTGCCATGACGCCGAGAGCCCCCATGATGGCGTCGACTATGTTCTGGGATGTCTCGACGTTCCCTGCTACGACAGCTGCAGGGTACTCCGGATTCAGCATGCATCCCTTGGGGACTCTGATCTTGATGGGTCGGAGGCATCCCGCGTTCATGGGGATGTCGTCTGCGACCAGGGTCCGGAACGTGTATAGGACCGCGGCTCGCACTACCGCCATCGGGGCGTTGGAGTTGTTCGGTCGCTGCTCTGTGGTGCCTGTGAAGTCGACGATCGCGCTCCTGTTGGTCTTGTCGATGGTGATCTTGACCTTGATGTAGGAACCGTCGTCCAGGGGCAGTGCGATGTCACCTTCTGCAAGTCTATCGATGACCCTTCGGACAGACTCCTCAGCGTTATCCCGGACATGGGACATATACGCCTTCACGGTCTCCAGGGAGTATTCATTGACAAGATTGTTGAGCTGGTGTACCCCGCTTTCGTTCGCAGCGATCTGCGCCTTGAAGTCTGCCACGTTCTGGTCTGGGTTCCGGGCTGGATACTTTCCAGCGGTCAACCACTCCCGCACTTCCTCTTCCAGTAATCGCCCGCGTTCGACCACGAGCATCCCATCGCTCATCACCCCTTCTTCCTCGATGGTCTTGGAATCCGGGGGCATGGAACCTGGGGTCATTCCCCCGATGTCGGAGTGGTGTCCCCGTGAAGCTGTGAAGAATAGGAGCTCGTAGGTCTGGGGGTCGAAGACCGGTGTGACCAGTGTCACATCCGGCAGGTGGGTTCCCCCGTTGTAAGGTGAGTTTATGAGGTAGACGTCACCGGGCCGGAGCTTGTCCCCATGGTCCCGGATTATCGATTTGACGCTGGAGTCCATGGAGCCTAGGTGGACCGGGATGTGCGGTGCGTTGGCGACCAGCTCACCTTCTGCATCGAAGATAGCGCAGGAGAAGTCGAGCCTCTCCTTGATGTTGACGGAGTAGCTTGTGTTCTGCAGCGCATACCC
>JANQNL010000149.1 GCA_028279585.1 Thermoplasmatota archaeon | reverse complement strand
TCTCTTCGACCTTTCGATATAGACCAACTGACATTCTGAAATCACCATCAGCTAGTGCTTTGAGGATCGCCCTGGCCTTTTTCTTACTAAGTATACCTTTATGATTGGCGGCTACAAGAATTCCCAGTAGGCCAGAGAACTGGCGGTCCATGGCCTCTGCCATCCTCCGAGCTTCTAGATCATCAATGATCAGTCTATCCTCTTTAGGAAGAAGGAACAATGATGCCTCCCCGGGACCAAGTCCGAACCTCATAAGGTCCTTTTCATCACCCTCTACATCCACAACCTCTACCCAGTCTCCAATAGAGCTTTCGATCACCGATGTTTCGGGGTGTTGTTTTCCAGTGACCTCTTGCTCTATCTGCCTAGTTATGAAGATAGTGCCAAAGAGATCTCGAAGAAGTGATAGCTCACCTACCTGAGCTAGTGCAATAATTGTTGAGGAGTCGACGAAGGTCCTCATTCGATCACTCGCTCAGCCAATCTGCGACTTTGGCAGCATCCACATCGACTTCGCCAGGGAAATAGCGATAATACTCTACCCCGTTCTTTGCCATGAACTCCGCCATTATCTGAAGGCTCACTCCTGCATACGCTGCAGCTCTTGCCAAAGTGAACTCCTTGCGCAAATATCTTTGAAGTGCTATCTCCATCCGCATCTTGACAAGTCCTTCATGTATAGCGTTCCTTGCAGCTTCTGATCTCGACATATGCAGGGACCTAGCAAGCTCATCAAGATCTTGCAGTTCTTCATCTGGAAGACGGATCTGAAGATTGTTCATAGCATTACCATTACAATATAATTATTTGTAATGATATAAAGTTTGCTACATAATTTAAAATTTTGGCTGAACAACTATGGTGGATGGAATTCTATGAAACATTGGCCTCAAGAGAGGTCGTTCGCAGCTCCGCTCATACTAGTTCGATGCTGCTGCGAACGATCTTTTGTCACCAAAGACCAATGTCTCATGTCACGATCTGGTCCAACTTGTCCATCTCAATGGCCCTGGTTATCTCCAGGGCTGTCCGTCTTCCGGTGGACATCGGCTTGCGCCAGAGGGCGTTGCCGTATGGGTGACCAACGGACATGTGGACATTGGTCCCACCACCGACCCTTGGGGCCACATCGTAGATGTAGAAGTTGAGGTCCTTGTCAACGCAGGTCTGGAGACAGAATGCGCCGATGACGCCTACGTCATAGTGCTCCTGGGATGCCTTGACATATTTCTCGCCCAGGTCGAAGACCTTCTCAAGAAGCGACTCCCTTGCAGTCGCGGAGTTGTGGCCGCAAACGGTGTACTCGGGGATCATCTGGTGAGGAGCCATGGTCATCTGCTGGGGGGCAGGTAGCCTTACATGGCCGTCCAGGCTGGTCTCGAACCGCCAGTCCACACCGATGAGCTCCAGCTTTGCACCGTTGGTGGTAATGGGGGAGTAGAAAAAGTCGAAGTTGAACACAGGTCCGATGACGTACTTCTCCATTCGAGCGTCCTTGAGTGCGTCCTCGGTGATTATACCAGTGCGAAGGAGCTCCTGGGACTTCTCCTCGTACTCCTTGAACGAGGAGCAGGTGAAGAAGCCACGCTCCAGTTTCTTCTGGGCGTGATGGAGCTTGACTATGGAGAGCTCGTTTATGTCGTGGGGGTCGGTTATCTTCTCTGGGAACGGAAGGCCGGCCTTCTCAAGCAGCCAGTAGTAGTCCTGCTTCTCCCCGCGTTCCTCGGAGCGGAGCATATCCCTGGACCCGAGCATGGGGACCTTGAAGTTATCCTCGATCTCCGCCAGCTCGATGTACGAAGTAAAGCTTCTGTTCGGGATGAAGATGACGTTGTTGTCGATCATCCACTGCTGGTTGGCAGGCTCCATGACCTCTTTGAACTTGTCAAGGACTATAGGCTGATCCACAAAGCCTCTGACCCTGTTTCCCATGCCATCCCTGACGGTGTTGAAGTATTCCGAGTAGGTCTTCTCACGTCCTTTCTGACAGAAAGCGATGGAAGGGTAACCCTCCTCCACAGCGCCATCACAAACGTCCAAAGCTGAATGGCTTGCAACCATTCCTATCTTGATCTCGTTCACATCGTACCTGTTGACGATCTCCATGATCTCTTTACGGTCGAGCATAAACTTCCCCCAGTTACACTGGGGGAATACAAGAGAGGAACATATGGTTTGCGATTGGCCGACCTAGGAGAATTGCCCCACGGACCACGAACAATGAAGAGAGGTCATTCTGAACTATAGCGATGGCTAACGCTAACGTTCAGAATGATATCTTGTGGATAGTTCGTGGTCCGTTGGGTCTATTCTTCAACCCAATACGTCCATTCTACTCCGAATTCATAATCGTTCCCATCATCGGTCCTACCGAGGAGTCCAACACGTGGGTTCTGGTCGCCACACTCTCCACAGATAACGGTCACTGTCCAGTCACCGGTCCCGTTGGTGGAGTCATAGGAGTCGTGGCTGACCTCCATGTTCAGGGTGATGGTCTGGGACTGACCTCGGGCGTTGGCGACGAAGTCGGGTGACTTCACGGTCACACCAGTTGGAGAGGTAAGCTTGAGCATGAACTCATCTGGCTGGTTCTCCAGACGCTTGATCAGGAATATCGTACCATCAGGTTCATCCGTCCATGTCAACGTCACCGTGACCGAACTTACGTAGTCGACGGGAATATTGACGGTGTCGGATGTCTCCTGGTTCTCCTGGGCCTGTCCGTTCTTCTGGGCGTTGCCCTTGGCCTGGGTCCAGTCAGCGAACAGGTCTTTATCATCCAAGGTGATGCTCCCACCTGCTGCAAGGATCTGCTGGAGCTCCTGCTCCGACTTCACCTTGTCGCCCATGGTGGCCGCTTCGTAGCTGAAGACGCCGAAGATGGCGAGAATAATGAGGAGCGTTCCGACGATACCTGTGATTATCTTGTTGGGCTTGTCAACAAAAAGGAACTTGTTGCCCAAGGACACGTAGCCCATGATGAGCTTAACAAGCTCTATGAAATTACTTCCAAGGTCGCCGGAGTCACTCATTGTACCTAGTGAGTGCTAACTCCATAAATAGGGTTTTTGGTATGCGCATGATGACTGGGCACTCTTGAACATCAACTTTTCAGAAATAAACATTGTAGATAGCAACGCCCGCGATACCGACAAGGATACCAGTCAGGATACAAAGGATGCCCAATCCGATAGCCTCCATCATGTCCCACTGCCTGTTCCTTTTAACAATGAGCGGAGCATCGATGACGTACCTGGCCTCGGCAACCCTGCGGGACCAGCCAAGCTCCCTATCCAGCATCCCCATGTCAGTTGAATCTACCATACACTAACCAAAGAGCATGCTAACCTGACGTAGTAAAAACTTTACTGCTTCCGAAGAGTGGTCAACTGACCGTCCCGAAGCATCTTCATGGCCTCGAAGTAGTTGTCCGTCTGCATGTATTCCAGAGCAGCATCGTACATCTCGTTGAGGAACTGGGTGTCCCCACGCTTTTTGTCCTTGGACCGGACCATGCCCTTGAGCTGCTTGACGAGCACCTTCATCCAGACATCGTTAGGAACCGAAGCAAGAATACCATCTATCTGGTTGAGGTTATTGATGACCGTTGGCTTATCACCCTTCTTCAAAGCCCGTTTCGACTTGGTGATGAGGGACTTGGCCTCCTTCATGTTCACGCCGTCCTTCTCCAGGTCCTTGAGCTGCTTGCGATAGATCTCTATCATGGTAAGCAACTCATCGTCTGAAAGCATCGCAAGGTCGATCTTCTCAGGCTTACCATCGACGACCGTTCCTTCAGCAGGCGTCCCAAGTGTTCCTTCATACGTTGCCACTGCGATCTCACGGGTCTTGTCGCAGATCTCGATGATACGCTTGTACCGACCCTTGGCCAGATACGTCTTGGCCTCATGGAACACATGGCGGGCCTTGGAAACATCCACACCCTTTTCTTCAAGGTCTGAAAGAAGATCCCGGGTCTCCTGGACCTTGATGAACGCCTCCTTCGAAAGCGCTTCATACTTGGCGTCCAGTCGAGGGCGGACGTTGGAGATTATCTCCTTCTTCAACTTCCTGAACGCATTCAGGTCCTTGCGATCATAGGCTATCTGGATGGCTTCGAACTTGGGGTTGACCTCCACGAGGTTGACACCCAGGTCCGTTGCGAAGAAGATGAGCTCCTCTAGCTCCTCCATATCCTTTTGGAGGTTGATGTCCTTGTACTTGGAGATCTCGGTCTCAAGGTTCACCAGGGCCTGCTTGTACTGCTTCTCGATATCGACTATCTCGTCGATGGTGTCCCTGTTATGGGACAGATTGTGAAGCTGGGCTTCGAGCTCTTCGAACTTGACAGTGTCTATGCCAAGCTCCTTTGCCCGGGCGATATCCTTGTTGAGCATGTTGAAAAGATCTGTAAGGTACTTGCCAACAAAGCTCTCCTTCAGTGTCATGGCAAGCTGTCTGGCCTGCTGGGCCTTCACAAGAGCGTCAGCAAAATGCTTCCTGCGATAGAGCGACTGGGCCTCCTCATAGGACTCCTTGAGCTGATGCAGCTCCAGGCCCATGCTCTCGAGCATGTTCGTGACAAGCTCTGTCTCGATGAACAGCTTGTCTATCTTGTTCTTCAGGAACTCATCGCGTTTCGAGGTCACAGTGCTTATGACCTCGTTGATCAACGCATTGGCCTCTTCGTACCTGTCGCTCATAAAGAGCTTTGAGGCCTTGTCGAGCTTGGTGCTCTCTTCTTTTGTGGAGATGTCATAGATCTTTGCAGATGCGATGACAGAATAAGCATTCGAAAGTGCTCTGGCAGTGGTCTCGTGGTGGACCCTTTCCATGAGCTTGTCCATCCTCGAAACTATCCTGGAGGCAAGCTCCATCGCCTGCTCCTCATCGCAGGCCTCGAGCGCCTCTTTGGCGCTGGACAGCTCGATCTCGGAGGTGTGGACGTTGATGTTCTCTATCCCAAGGCGCTTGCCCTTCTCAATGGCCTCGTGGGCACGACGGACGGCCTCGTAGGCCTTTTCCAGACCCTCGGACGTGCTACCCTTGCTCTTTATCTCATCGTCACAATCATAGCGCATATCAACGCTATAGCTGGACTCGAAGCCCTCGTCAGAGTACTTAGGTCGCTCTACCGCTGGCTCATCAGTGGTCGTAAGATAGGCTATCTTCGATTTGATCTTGGCCAATCGCTCGGCCAAGGATTGGGCAGATTCGTCCTCTCCCATGGTCAGGCCTTCTGTATATGCCTACTTGGTCAGCTCACGGACCGATGTTCGCTCCCCCGTGCAGTCCTCCACCCCTACCCTACCAAGATACACTGATTAACTGTTATCCAGATAAATATTTTTGGGAGGTTCTATCAATAGTCTCCGATAGTGAACGTTCATCGATGGAACGCAACTATCCCGAGCCCTTGACGATGAACTTCTTTGTCCCACCAACTGCTGCCTGGCCGCCCTGAGCCTTTGCGATCTGGGCCTGCCTGTTGGCATTGTACTTCTGGATGTAGGCCTTCTTCTGCTCCACGGTCATCTTGGCCCATTGGGCCTGGTTCTGCCGGTACCTCTGCATGTACATCTGTTTCTGTTGCGGAGGCATCTTGGCCATCTGTGCTTGTGTTACTGACCAGGGCATCTTCAGGTCGGAGCCCGCTGCTGGCTTTGCAGTGGTCGTAGCTGGCTTCGCAACGGCCCTTGCAGGCTGTGCAGCCTCCACTGCGTCAGCCTGGTGTCTACCCACGACGAAGAAGATGGCTGCTCCTATCAATATCGCCAGAAACCCAACACCAAGGACGATTATCGGAATGAACTCCATGGGATCGGTCTCGTTGGCGCCGGTCCCATTGTCAGGGTCTCCGACCACTGACGAGTTGAGAACGCTCAGGACGAACTGCTTGCTGACCGATTCTCCAGCCAGGTCCATGACCGTAACGGTTACGAACTTGTCACCAGGCTTGATGTTTGCAGGGGCGTTTATCTCTGCTGAGAAGCGGCCATCACCGGCCACCTTGTCCCCCCCACTTCCATCGTCCAGAAGGTTCTTTCCACCCGAACCTCCCAAGGAAGTAAGGTCCGCTGTAACTGTCCAGATATCTGATAGTCCCTGATCGTCAGAGACGTCAACGTACACTATCGTGGTGTTGATACCGTTGTTCAGGACCGTCGGTGGGTCTGCGCCAGCCTTGATTATCTTCGGAGGATCGTTGAGGGAGTCGATAGTAAGTTGTATCGTTGAAGTGTCATCCTCACCGCGCTTGTCAGTGACAGTGACTACCAGGTTCTTCTTACCAGGCAGGATGCTCGATGGAGCTGTTACAGTAACAGAGTACTTACCATCATCTGGAACAGCATCACCGCGTGTGCCATCGTCATACATCCTCTCGGACGAGGACCCACCTATCGGTGAAAGGTCCACCTTGACGGAGGAGATGTCACCGAGGCCATCGTCGTCATAGACCTCGGCGGTCAATCGAGCCTGGGATGCACCATCCGCCTGTATCGCATTTGGGAACGCTCCTACATCCACGATCTCTGGAAGAGCATTGTAGTTTGCAACCTTGACGTTGATGACGAACTCTGGGGACATCAGTTCCCCATCAGAAGATCGCGCTTTGATCTCCAGACCACCGTTCTCGTATTCCCAGGAGTCGAAGGAGAAGGTCCAAGTATCGGTTCCTGTAGCTGTCTTCCAAAGGTCCCCACCGATAGTATACTCCACCTTCGTAACCCCTTCATCGTCCGTTGCAGATCCATTGACAGTGACAAGTCCTGAGACCGTCTTTCCATCTTCCAGGTTCGTGATGAACACGTTCGGAGGCTGATTGATCTTCTTTGGCTTGACAGAGATATTGATGACATCTTCAGTAACGAGCCCGTCATCGTCCTTGGCCTTGAAGAGCAACCTGTAGTTGCCGGTCTTGTTAAAGCCAGGATGATCGTAGTTGCCATCCTCTGTTGAGTTGTAGTCGTAAACACCGTCACCGTCGGTGTCCCATTCGTAATTGATGATGTTCCCATCGGTATCATTTGCGATACCGTATAGCGTGAACGGTGTTTCGACCTCCACCTTCATATCCTCTCCCGCATAAGCAGAAGGAGGTGCAAGGTTCGGGATACCATACTTCAGGGACACCCTGGTATCGTACCAGCCGTCGTCATATACCATGTAGAGCCCATTACCTTTGACCTTGCACTCGATGGCCATGGACATCTGCTGTCCATACTTGAGGGTGGCCGAGGGAATGTTACTCTGACCGAGGACAAAGATGTTCGGCTTGACCGTGGAGAGGTTTACAACGGGAGTGAGGAACGGGTCGCCCAGTGGTGCTCCATTGACGCGTAAGGTGAGTCTGAACTGTGCTTCCTCAATAGGCGACATTCCAGTGTTCCGCAGGAACAGGGTCACCTCTACGTCGTCCTTGATGATGATGGTGGACTCCCTTGGAACGGAGGTCCAAGTTCCGACGTTGGCCCACTGGATCGTACCGAACATACCACCCGGTCCCGAGATATAACCGTCGGGACAGGCGATGAGGGCTTCGTTCTGGGGCGGAGGTGTCTCTTCGACCATGGAGCTCTCCCTGACCAGGAAATAGTCCAGGGTGCCCTCGAGAGGTTCTGTGACAGTGATGGTGACCTGTGCATCGTTCGTGGACTCAAGACCACCATTGTCTTTGACAATGAGTGAAGCGAGATAGTTGCCCGGATCCTTGTAATAGTAATCATGGTACTTGTCAGTGATCCACCCTGAGTCCTTGCCGTCCCCATAGGTGTACTTGTAGTAAGAGATCGCACCTTCCTCGTCCGGGTCTGTGTCCTCCGATGCGGACCCATCGAACGTTACCTTCTGACCGAGGATCGGGTTCTTTGGATCAGCCCTGAGCGTTGCCTGTGGCGGGGAGTTGAACCCTGTAACGAGGATCTGACGCTGCCTGGTGTTGTTGTTCTCATTCCCCTCGTTGTATTTGTCCTCCGAGTCACCGAACACCGTGATGGTGTGCCTTCCAGGTGTGGCCTGCCACTTTGTGGACACGGTCTTCGAGATGCCTGGGTTTATGTCCAGGAACTTTGTCTGGATGACCCTGCCTGTCTGCACAGGTCCATCGATGAACGAAACTGCGATACCGTACGCAGCTTCAGTTCCGTTATTGCTGACAGTGGCCGTTATCGTGACCTCCGACCCTTCCGCGGGCAGGTCCTCTGAGAACGTGATGGATTGTGGCTGGACGGCAACGTCCACATCAGTGTCAGGCTCCGAGCCCTTGTAAACGGTCTTGGTGTCCTGATATTGCGGGCCTTCGTTCAATGAGAGGTATGCATCCAATTCTGTGACCGACGCCATCTCAAGGCTCGGCATGGAGTTGAACGTGACGTATGGAGTGAGCCTTGTATCGGACTCCGGAGTTGTAGTATAGTTGACCCACTGGATGAACCTCCAGTCGCCGTCAACACGGAGTGGGCCCCATTTCTCCAGCTGGGGTTCCTCACCCTCACCAGGCTCCACAGTGACATACCTGGGTTTGTCCCAGGTGCCCGGCACCCATACCTCGAAGCGCAGGGAATCGCCATGCTTGTTCGAGGCGAGCCTTGTGAGATCGGACTGGACAGAAAAGACGCCAGTCTCCTCAGGAGCTAAGGCGTCTGGTCCATTGTATGATACGGACATCGGGTCCTTGAGCTGACGGACAGCACCATAGCCGTCCACCATACCCCACCCGTACCTGTAGTTGTACTTCCCATCAACGCTGGGAACACTTGGGGTTCCCTTTGGCTGGGCTGTCCTGTGAAGGATCTGCTTGATCTGTTCTGGGGTCAAAGAGGGTTCCACGGACAGAAAACATGCAGCCATTCCTGCAACGTGTGGGCATGCCATCGAAGTACCGCTCATGTCGATATAACCCGCTGCCGAATCATGCCTGGCAGCGTGGATGTCGGTTCCAGGAGCTGTAACATCGGGCTTTAGCTCGTCGTATGGGTCAAGGTCGCCATCGTTGTTCCTTGGCCCGTAATTGGAGTATCCAGCTATGGAATCGTCGTTCCTGGATATCGTGCCCTTATCGTCCAGGGCGCCAACGGATATAGCCTTGTCAGCTGCTGCGGGGGATGGGACCAGGTTCGACCCATCATTGCCCATGGCAACGCAGACCACCATACCGTTGTCCACGCACTCGTTGACCAGCCGGGATGTGGCATCAGTGCCAGAGGAGGCATAGGTCGATCCATAGGAGATGGAGACAACATCTATGGAATGCTCCTCCTGGTTATCGATGCACCAGTCCAGTGCGTCGTCGAGCCTTGTGGTCACGCCGATGACGGTGGATATCTTAACATCAACAAGAGAAGAGTTCGGGGCGACCCCCATGAACGTTCCAGAGTTCCCACCAGACCCCAATGCTGTGGATGCACAATGGGTCCCGTGGCCGTTCCCGTCGTTCGGGTTGGTTGGATTTGCGCTGTTGGTGAGGTCGACGCCTGCTACGAACTTGTTCCTCAAGGACTCGTGGATGAGATCGTCAACACCGGTATCCAAGACTGCGATGACGACACCATCTCCAAGCGCGCCCTCCTGCCATGCTGTGTAAGGTGAGTAGTTGGTTGACTCCCTGACCTTCATGGCCGGGACGGATACCTCAAGCAGGGGATAGTGGGTGACCTCGCGCTCGATGAAGGTCACGTGGTCCATGTTAAGGATCGCCTCGAGGTCCTGGTATACCAGACCAGAAGTGTAAAAGGAGACCGCGTCGATGTTGTGATACTTGTATTCGACAGCTGTAAAAGCATCCAGAGCAAGGACCGTATTGATGTGGTGTTGAGTGACAGATCGGTCGAAGGAAACGACCACATTGAGGCCATCATGGACGCCGACCGAGGCTTCCAGCCTATCATCGATGCCATCAGCATCGACGTCGCCGAAAGGAAGCCATGAAAGCTCTGGGTCTTCCAATGAACCCTGGGCAACTGCATAGGGTATCCTTGATGAGATAGCTGTGTATATGCCCTGGTCGGATGCCTCCGGTTCTGCCCAAACACCGACCGACATGGTGGTGAGTACAAGTGTCACTGCCACGATAAGAAGGGTCAGGTTGGAACGGAATGGTATTCGTCCAAGAAGTCTGCTGGCACTCAAGGAGGGGGGCGTTGCCATCTGTGTCACCTCAAGGACCTGGGTATCGGAAGACACCCACGTCTGGATAAGCAAGGTCCCGATTACATACTAGTATGTTAAGTCTTTCTTCTACAAAGTCTGTAGATATGTCGAAAGGACATCTGTTCAGAATTCGGCGTTACGTATATTTCTCTCCAGCTTATGGGCACCCTCGTGACCAAGGAACATCTCGCAAGCTTCCCCAACGCGCTTTGCGAGCTCTTCCAGGTCCTCGTTCCTGATATCTCCAGGTTCGATGCCCATATCATGGCATTGTTTTGTCAGAATGTGCCTTCCGTTGAACGGTACGGCCCATTCCAGATACCTATACAATCTTTCGCCTAGCTCCGACAAGTCGTCCCCTTCTTGCGATCAGTTCTCTTTGTTGTACTTCGCAACATATCCGTCGAGCTTCAGTGGCGGGGCCATGATGAACCTGCAGTGGTCATCTCCCTTGGCCTTGCACCTGATCTCCTTGGCGTCCAGGGTTATCCCGAAGCTCTCCATGCACCAACCTGCGGAGTATCCCGCGCTGAAGATGCACACAGGTATGTCGGACTCGATACTGTTCTCCATGTAGGTCTCAGATTCGAACGTGTTCGGATGGTCATAGATGAGATAGTAGTTCTCGTCCGGGGACGGATTGCTCTCGGCAAAGATGTCCACCAGTGCCCATCCTGTAAAGCTGAAATGGATAGGGCCTGCAGAAAGCTTCTTTATCGGGTCGTCAAGCTTCATCTTCTTGTGGAAGGACTTGGCGTCGCTCTGACCGATGACCTTGGCAAAGGCATAGAGGAAGTTCATTGACTGCTCCCTGCCCATGATGGTCATCATATGTTCGATGAAACGCAGTGACATTGACTCTGCCCTCATCAGCACATAGCGTTCTCCCCCGACCGTGATGATCCCCTGAGTTGGATCCCTCTGCATGGAGTCGAAGTATTCTCTCACCGCAACCTCTGCATCCGCAAAGATCGGTTCGAACTGTTCTGGAACCGTTACAGTTTCCAATGGCATTTACACCCTCCTAAAATAAGGCCTGCGGCCTCATATTTGTGTGTTGCCTTGAACAAGTCCTTTCAACAAATAAATAGTTTTACACCCCATCCGTCATTAGGATACACTTTCAGAGGGGGTGGAGGTCGTTGCTGGAGACCATCTGGAACCCGTTGCTTCCGAGGTATTCGATAACGGTCCTTCGCATTGGTCCCTTCATTCCCTTTCTGTGGAGGTAGACCTTGTCGGTGTTCGAGGACCCCATGGCCACCTTGAGCATGGACAGGTCATCCCCCATGGCCTCGATGGCGTAGGTCGGTATGATGTGAGCGAATGCTGCGCTTGTGGAAAGTGCAACATCGGTATGCCTGGGTGCATAGTGGCCTCCTCCGATGCCGACCAAAGTTACCGAGGAGGTTGGGGGTGGTGCAAGGAAAAGCTTCGTGAGCGTGTTCGTGATGATCGTGCCCATATCATCTCTGGTCCATTCCTCCAGTGAGGAACCGATCTCGATGAAGAAGTGGGGGCAGGTGTAGGTTGGACCATGGTGTGTTGATTCGAAGCAAACCGTGAACTCCTCCACATCCTTGGCCTTCTCTTTCAGGAGACGGAGGGCTTGGGTGGTCCAAGCTGGAGCGGGGGTTGAGAGCGTCCTGTCCTCCCCGCCGTAATCTGCTTTGTTGAAGTTGCCAGTGTGATGGACCGTCAAGGTCTTCATCCCTGAGGCAGAGGCGTGTCTTGATAGGAGGACGACCAGGTCTGGCCTTTCCCCCAGCATCCTCTCCAACCTTTCCACCGGCTCCGGAACGAACAGATGGCGCAGTGGTGTTTGGACAAGGTACACTGTGTCTTCTTGGTGATCCTTTGCTGAAGCTATCAGAGCCAGGTCCTCTCCGGTTGTTGGAGTATCCGGAGTTGTCCAAAGCCACAGGTCGCCATCAAGCAGTTTCTGCTTCATGTTCTGGCTAGCTTCGTCCTCTTCAGAGCAAAGGAGCACCTTCATGACACTGGCTATGCCTGGCCGATATTTAAAGCTAGGGACCCACGATATGATGGTGTTCGTCAATTACGAGAAGACGGAGCAAAGCTCTGAAAAATTACCTCAAAGAATTGATAGCCACAGCGACCCATCATAACCGGTCATGGCTGTGGATATCAACCGTTCTCTTCTTTTTCAGAGCATTGCGGAGGATACTCGCCTAGCCGGCCTTAGTTGGATATACGATCTAGTTTATAAGAACAATATTGTGTAGTACAGTGAGCCTCTTCGTCAATTAATTATAGCAAGACATCTTTGTGTTGTTGGGAAACATCATGGGCGATTCGAACATACGCGGAACACACATGCTAAATGTGGTTGCGTACGTCAAGACGAAAAAAGGTATCAAAGGGGTGCAGGAGCTCCTTGATAACGTCAATTCTTTGAAGCCCACGAAACAGTATGCCTTCGACAATCTCCACGAGGGTGCCTGGTATCCCTTTACCGACTACATGATCTTCATGCGCGAAGCCGACAAGATGATCGGCGGTGGGGACCTGTCCTGCTGCAGAGAGATCGGTCGCAGGCTCGTCAAGAACATGGGGACCTTCAGCCACATCATAAGCACAGAAAGCATTGAGAAGTGGTTAAGGACCGCAGAGGTCAGGTTCCATTACATCTACTCCGAGGGTAGGATGGAGATCACCACCCTGGAAGAAAAGCGAGCCATCCTTGAGTATCATGGGTTCCCAGCCAAGGACGAGGTCTTTCTCTACTTCATGGGCAGCCTCGAGGGTGGCATGAAGATGATGGGATTGGATGGTGAGGTCAAGCAGAAGACCAGGCCTGACAAGGATGGGGAGCCTATCGTCTTTGAACTGACCTGGGCATGAATTTCTCCAAATGGACCAATGAACAAGCGGAAGCGCTAGAAGTCCTGTTCAAGCAGACCTTCATCTCCTTGGGGGGCGTTACCCCGAAAGGTCCGAAGAATCGTCAGATTCGATGGGATCGACATCCCAGAGATCTTCTCCTCCCTCCATTTCCGGAACGTCATCTATGTCGTCAAGCTCATCGTCCGGAGGAGGAGCATCCTCCTCAATGTCCGTAGGAGGTTCTGGTATCTCCTCCACATCACCCTCTTCGACCGCTTCTGCTTCCCCTTCTTCTTCAGGAGCGTCGACAGTCTCCTCGGGAACCTCGCCAGGAGCTTCCTCGTCCGGTGGTGGACCTGGGTCCTCCTCGATGGGCTCTGCATCCTTCGCGGCCTGGATGGCCTCCTCACGCTCTTTCATCGCAGCGTCGAACTCCTTCTCATCAGGGTCTTTGAACCATCCGGTACCCTCAAGCACGAACATGCCGATGAGGCCCATGATAGCACCGCTTCCGGAGATGATGTAGATCCAGGGCCAGATGCCCCAGATAGCCCAGAACAGGAACAGCAGGATAGCTATCATGAACAGCGATATCCACAGGACCTTGGACCACTTGAAGACATCACGGCCCTCGAGAGGTTTGACCGGGACAACGGTGTAACACAACATCATCAAGGTAACCGATAGACCGACAGCCCCCACGAGCCCGAACGAATCAGCAAGGACCCCCAGGACATCGATGTAGGACAGCGTCACCATGATACCGAAGGGCAGTGTCAGGCTCATGACGATGAGCGTCACTGCTGCAGACACGAAGCCCTTCTTCTTGATCGTGATAGGCACATCAGCCTTTGGAGTGGATTTAGCTGGATACCCGAACGGCACCAGGAATAGCCCTGCCGAGATGAGCAGACATATGACGCCAACCCACCAGATGCGAAGCTCGGACCAGATGCCCTGCTTCCTGGACGCATACTCCTCCATGAGCTCGATGGACAGGATGACCACCACACCAGTGAGGAGAGCTGCTGGAAGTGCCAGGAAGAACTTGGTCGGGTCAAAGGCCGGCATGAATATGATCGGCACATTGAGGATGCGGAAGGCCTTGGAGGACAGGCCGCCCATCATCTCGGAGTAGGCGTAGGCCAAAGCAAGACCGAGGATGGCAACGCCCATGGCCAGGATCTCCTTCCTGGTGATTATGGAGCGCTTCTCCTCCTTTAGGTCCTGGGCCTTGGCGGTCTTGTCCTTGAGCTGCTCCTCTGCATACTCGGCTCCCAAGCCCATGAGGAACTGACGGAGCTTGTCAACCAGCACGAAGCTGATACCAATGACCACACCGCCTGACATGGCTGTAGCGCGGGCGAGCTCCTCTGGTGGTTTTGGGTCGACCTTGTACTGGATCGGGACGGTCACAGCGTTCGTGGCTGTGGACCCATCTACGTAATGGACCGTGACGGAAAGTGTGTGGTTGCCACGGCTGAAGTCCTTGACGTTCCAATCATAGACGTATGGATACTCCGTTGCATTGTGGACCTCTTCGCCGTCCACGAAGTAGAGGACATAGTCGATATCCTCGTCGTTATCTGTGAAAACGTTGACCTCGGTGGTCTTGTTCACAGCTGTGCCATCGGCCAAGCCGTAGATGCTCACACTTCGGACCGGCGGGATGTATGGTATCTCCGCAAGCTCAACATCCACCTGTGTCTCGAACGTATCCGTAAGCCCAAGCTGGTCGGTGATGGTGCAGGTCACATTGTAGGTCCCTGTCATAGTGTACGTATGATCTGTATCAGCAAATGTCGAGCCATTCCCATCCCCGAAATCCCAGTCGTACGACAGTGTGTTGACCTCGCTCCCATCGATCATTCTATTGTCATCCAGGTCATCGTCTGGATCGTACGAGTTCGATGCTTCGAAGTCCACCTCAGTATCAGTTGTGACGTTCACAGGATGGAACAGCATCGCATCGATGCTCGGGTAGTGGTTACCCCAGACAGAGAACAGACCAAGCTGGGAAACATTACCCCATACGAGGTTCGCTCCAGTATCCACACCGAAGTCCGTGACCTCGACCCAGTCCCCGGTTGCGCTGGCATACCAGTAAAGTACGATGGAGTCCGGGTCCATCCCAGAATCCTCCCCGGCAGGATAGTACAGCGTGACATTCGTATAGGTCACCAGAAGTGAACCATTGACCGTGAAGTTCACGACCGGGGTCAGAGCGGTCTTTCCAAGGACACTTCCGACCATTGGGTCCTCGAACACCTGGATGAAGCCTGAATCGATGGTCTTGGTGTAGCCGTAATCGATCCTCCCAGAAGTGCCGTTGCCTAGGTCTTCTTCCACCGTGTTCGAGTCGGGCTCTGGGATGTTGGTCGTGAAATTGAAGATGGCCGACCAGTTGTCGTTTCCGTATGAGTCCTCTGAGCGTATCTGCCAGAAGTAGGTCTTGAAGTTGTCAAGCACAACAGGGCAGGCAAGCTGTAGTTCGGTGGTATCCGTCTCGAACACAACGGTGGCCATGGTATCGTCCTCGGCCAGGGTGAAGTTGTAGTTAATGGTGCTTGCATCCACGATCGGATCCCACTCGAACAGAGGCTGCAGGTTGGTGATGATAGCAGCAGGAGCAGGTGAGGTCAGGTTGACCGCATCGATATGGCTGTCCACTGTGAACGACCATGCAGCTGACGGATGGTCACCGCCGTTTATATCCAGGGTGTCCACGCGCCAGTAGAACAGACCGTCTGGCATCTCGAAAGCAGCATAGGGGGAGTAGGTGTTACCAGAGACGTTCACGACCTCAAGGATCGGAGTGCTGGCAAGGGTCTCATGGAACAGCTTGAAGGACTGGTTCGCTACACCATATCCTCCTGCGGGTGACCATTGGAAGAACGTTGGCGGAGCATTGAAGTCCTCGGCGTTCAGCGGGAACATCAGGAACGCCACGAGCCTGTCGGTTGGGGTAGGGTCGGTGGGGGATTCGTCCAGGAACGGATCGAGCAGGAACCTCTCCGTCATGTCGGATGGTGGAGTGTCACTGACCGTGGGGGTCGGGGTTCCCCAGTAGTTCATGGGGACCGAGTAGACCGGGTTTCCAACCTTGTTGTATGCCCCATACTCTGTGTTGAACGTGAAAGAATTGCGCAGGAACGTCGGGTGGAGTCCAGAGT
>JANQNL010000184.1 GCA_028279585.1 Thermoplasmatota archaeon | reverse complement strand
CTGCATGCTCGCCAAAGACAATGACCTTGGCTGGGGCTGACGCCACTATCCGCTTGGGACGAGCTTCCTCGGACACGTTCTTAAGACCACCTTGATGCTATATTTGCTTTATCAGGTGCCCGTATCGACGATGGACGTTAGCTTTCGATGCCTTTCCTGGCATCCTGGCCTTTTTTGAAGGGATGCTTTATCTCACCCATCTCGGTGACATAGTCTGCAAGTTCGAACAACCACTCCGGACATCTCCGGCCTGTGATCACGACCTCTGTGGTCTCGTTCTTGGCAACGAGCGCTTCTATTACAGCATCCTTGGTGAGAAGACCAGCAGCAGCTGTAGCTGCCAGTTCGTCCAGGACGATGACGTCCCAATCGCCGGAGGCCATCTCTTTGGCTGCTTCGGTGAGGGCGTCCTCGGCCATCTTCAGGTCCATAGGGTCTGGCTTTGCGAAATTGACCCATCCTTTGCGGCCACGGCTTCTGACCTCGATACCGAGCTTTTCGGCAGAGTTCTGTTCACCGTAGCCACCCTCCGGTTTCATGAACTGGATGATAAGGACCTTGAGCTCCCTACCTGCCGCGCGCATGGCCAGGCCAAAGGCGCAAGTGGTCTTGCCCTTCCCATCGCCTGTGTAGACATGGAGAAGGCCAAGTTGGGAGCGGATATCGTCGGGCATACATGGGGGATGTGGAAGACGGGATAAAAAGTAATTGTTACAGGAACGGGCACTCAGTCGTCAATTCGAAAGGATACTCCTTCTCAACAAGCTCCACCAGGTCACCACCATTTTCCAGCTGGGCGAACGGCTCATCGAACGAACACTTGTACGCCCTCCCAGCATGATCGATGGACACGATCTCTGTTCCCCTCGAGCATCCCTCCTTGCGCTCAAGACCGAGCTGGATGCTGTCGTCAACGAACACACGGCCGAATGCCAGGGTCACCCCAAGCAACCGCTTCTTCAGGTCCTCGTTCACCTTGATGTTCGATGGCTTGGTCTGAAGCAGATAAACATAATCGGCATGCTCCAGGATCTTTGCGAGCATCGGATACAGGTTATCGATAAGGAATGGGTCCAGCTGTAGATTGCATCCAACCTTAAGGCCGCTATCCCGCACCAGGTCCATCTTGGAAAAGATCCACTTGACGTCCTCGGGCTGCTTTACCTTGAACCTGTCCATGGAGATGGATATCATTGTCAGGCCCGCAAACTTCGGCATGGTCTCGGGGGTCAGGCCATCGCCATTGGATGTCATGTTCACGATGATGTCTTGCTCCCTGGCCTTGGCACAGAAGGTCTCGACGAAGTCCGGGAACAGGGATGGTTCGCCTCCACCCAGGGCGATCTGTTCGATGCCGAGGGCCTTGGTGGCTGGAAAGAGGTCGTAGAAGAACTGGTGTGGTTTGGTCTCGCCGTCTGCTTTGGCTTGCATGTAGCAGTTGGGGCATGTGCGGGAGCACTCGGGGGTGTAGTGGAGGGAGAGGACCTTGATCAATCTACTATCCCCTTCAGCATCTTCTTCAGCCCATCTTTTTTCTTCCAGAACTTCTCTCGACTGTTCTTGATCTCAATTACCTGCTCCGCTTCCTTTTCCAGGAACACGAGCAGATCCTCTTTGAACTTGGAGGCGCCGATAATGTCCCTATCACATATCATGAAACGCGGAACGTGCTCTCCTCCTTCAATGAAATCTTCCTCAAAGATAATGCCGAGGAAGACATCGTGCTCGAGCCCTTTATCGACCTGCTGGTCCTCTTTCGAGTCCACATCTAGCAACTTATCTGAGATGAAGTAGAAGAAACTCATCGGATAAGTATCGTCCTCCCCCTCGAGCTTGAGATCTCTAAGTTCATACTTCACGCCTTCAATGATATGTGGGTCGAGGATTTTGATGATCTTGGAGTTGTAGTTGACCATCTCACAGAAACGATAGCCTACTTCGTTCATCCTGAGCAGGAGCTTCTGCAACCCCTCAAGCTCCATCCTTTCGAAGATGTAGAACGTAACATCGTAAAATGGTTCCTTGAGACCGTAGTCCGAAAGGTTCAGAATGAACTTCTGGTGGTTACGGCAACACCATCGCTCGAAAGGGTCCAGACTGCCGCCATCATAACTCCACATGTAGAAGGTTGGATCGCTCTTGAGAGCTTCGATGACCTTGACATATGGCTCGAAATCACCATTTCCATGACTATCTGCCATCACACCTACGGACCTCTTCTCGGTGGTCGGTTCTCTTTCATCGAGATCAGACATCAAGCCCAGTGACCCGATCTGGATGTAACACTCCAATCTCTTGTCCATACGTTTGAGCTTGACCCTCTCAATGGTAGTAATCTCATCTTGGCTCTCCTCATCGAACCAATCTATAGAATGGTCCTCTGGGCCTAACAACACAGTGAACTCTTCATCCCAGATGTTCACTCCGATCTCTTCCCCAGCCTTCACAAGATGGCGAGGCTCGATGAGAACTACGAACGATCCGTCCCGAAGCTGCAATTCATCCTTCGCTTTGTCCATCCAATCATCATCACGATCCATGTAGCCATAGACATCGATGGTGTATGTCCCATCCTTGTTCTCATGGACCTTATGATAATCGTCGCATCGATAGATGAGATGCTCACCAGTGGCATCGATGATATCTTGAACGGCTTGTTGAAACTCTTCGTGAGTGTTTACCTTGATGTAGGCGACTATCTCTGAGCAGTTCGGATAGAATATCATTCTACCTCCTCCCCAGGGTATCTCCTGATATACTTCAACAGTTCAGGCTGGCCCGCTTTTATCCATTCTTTGAAGTTATCGGTATCTCCCCCGTCCTCTCCACGGACACACAGCTCGGGGTTGTCGCTGAACTTCCTGATGAACTTGGCCATGTCGTCATATTCATATGGATCGTATTGGTCAGCCCAGACTCCGAAGTATCCTTCATCAGATTCGGGCTTCTTCTCGTCATACCACCAATACAGGCTCATGATTCCGATGTATAACTCCTTCTCAATGTCCTTGTCCATTCTCTTGAACCGAACCTTCTCCACCTTCTCCATAAGGTGCTGATTACATTCTGCGAACACATCGAAATAAGATCTATCTGGTCCGAAAAGGACGGTGAACTCATCTTCCCAAAGGTTCACTACGATCTCATCCTCTTCTCTTTCGAGGTGTCTTGGTTCTATCTTGACCCAGAACCTCTTACTTTCTAGACCTAACCTCTCCCTGTTCTCTTTGATCCATCCACCGATCCTGTTGTCATCCAGGTAACCATAGAGGTCGAATGTCTTTGAGCCATCTTCATTCACATGAACGGCATAGTAATCTTCACTCTTGTAACACAGAGTTCCACCGAGAGCATCCATGATATCCTGCGCAGCTAAGCGAACATCCTCGATGCTGTGAACACCGATGTAGCCGACGATCTCTGAACAGTTAGGAATCAATATCATCAGAATCCCTCAACAACACTTCCAGCTCTGGTTCCTTCTTCTTCATCCACTCCTCGATCGACTTCCCTTGGTCCTGAGCATATAGAAACAGGTCATCCCTCTCTTTAAACTTCCGCATGAACTTGGCTAAGATCTGAAAGTCCGACTCATAACTTGAGCCACACCACAGACGGATCTGCCCTCTGCCTTCCTATTGTCATCATAGTACCGATGAAGCTCCATATCTGCTATTGTGATATCACTTACGATGTTGGTGTCCATTCCCCTACATAATTTTACTAGTGAAAGTGAGTGGATACTTCATATGGTGTGTATTTTAATAAATGATACACATAAGAGGCTCCTTCTGAGTACACTCCAGGAGATAGACGTTTTGACCAGCCTTGGTTGCATTGCGGAATATGAGACTACATGAAAAATGTTTTCATTTTATTTCACAATTTATTTCATAATTATTATATAATGATATAATATGTTTTGAGAAAATGTTATATATTCTGAAAGATAAGAGAATACACTACTGATACAGAGTGGAAAAGAGAATGCACTAATGATAAGGAGAGGACAGAATGACAAAACAGAATGGAAAAACAACGGTTGAAAAACAGAGAGAGCTTATCACGGAGATGGCAACACCTGTTCAGGTCCTATGGGACAGAATGCTGTTTTTGCCAATCATTGGGCCCATAGATTCCAAACGGTCCCAATTGATTATGGATACGGTTCTCGAAAAGATCTTGGCTAATAGGTCCAAAGTGATTATTATTGATATTCTTGGAGTCCCCACAGTAGATAGCGCTGTAGCCAATCATATAATCAAGATTACGAAAGCAACAAAACTAGTGGGCTGCCAATGCATTTTGACCGGCATTTCCAATCCCGTGGCACAGACCTTGGTCCACCTTGGTATAGATTTGAAGGATGTCAAGACCATGTCAACCTTGGAGGATGGTCTTGGATTCGCTTTTGAACAACTGGGGTATGAAATAAAGAGATAAGGAGAACGAATTAGAAGAAGCATCTGAACCGGTCTTTAAAGAGAAGATATCATGGAAAAAGAATTTGAGTCATCAAGAATCGTTATGCACATCTCACGCGGTTGTTTGGTTGTTCCGTTGCACAAGGAACTGCTTGACAAAGAGTTACGTCAAGTTCAAGATAACATTCTTGATCGGATTATAGAAACCAAAGTGAAAGGATTAGTCATCGATGTCTCGGGAATCAATATAATGGACACAGTAATGGCTCAAAATATTTCCGATACTCTCAAGATGGCGTCATTACTGGGTGCTACAGCAGTGCTTACCGGATTGAAAGCGGGAGTCGTTGTATCACTTCTTGATCTTGATTTTGAGTTCCAAGGAATACGGATCTCTACCACTCAAGAAGAAGGTATTTTGGAACTGGAACAGCTGATATCGTCGAAGATCGAGCAGGACTACTGGGAAGATGAGAGATAGAATTCTTTCAATTACAAAGAACTGGAGTAAGACGAGAAGAATGAGATTGATGCAACAGTAAAGCTATTGCAATGATCACTACAGTGAGACCTAAAATACTGGGAATAATAAAAACTTGAAATGAAAATGAGGAAAAAGAATGGTCGCAAATAAGAGATCAATCAATATCTCAGAAGAGATCGATATCATTCTTGCTGTTAAGGAGGCGATGGAAATGGCAAAAAAGGCTGGTTTCAATGAAACACGACAACATATGATTGGAACGGCGGTCTCCGAACTTGCCAGGAATATCAAGGTGTACGCTACGAAAGGTCAGATATCCATAAGAATCCTCAAAAGAAACAAAAATTCGGGAATAGAGATCATTGCTGAGGATAACGGACCCGGGATCAAAAACCTTGGTGAAGCTATGAAGGAAAATTTCAGCACAACCGAGAGTCTGGGCCTTGGGCTCCCCAGTGTGAAAAGACTGATGGATGAGTTCACAATAGAATCGAAAGTCGGAGAAGGTACGAAAATCATTACAAGAAAGTGGGCCTGAAGATGGCAAGACTGGTTTATAGTGTAAGGAAGAGACCGTATCATAACGGATCGGAATGCGGCGACATCTGTGTGGCAAGGGAGTTCAAAAATCACATTTTCATCGGAGTGGTGGATGTCCTCGGACATGGGCCCAGCGCAGCTGTACTTGCTACTGCAATCGAGGAATTCCTTTACAAAAATTACCAGATGGACCCGGAGGATATGATGATATCCCTTCATAAACACCTACAAGGCTCAAGAGGGGCGGTTGCCGGATTGTGCAACCTGGACCTGGATTCGGGAGAGATAAGATATGTAGGAATCGGCAATATCACGGCAAGGACGTTCGTGTCGACCAATACCAGGATCATATCCCGCTCGGGAGTAATAGGATATAATATGCCAACTCCTAGAGAGGAGATTGCAAGGATTCGCCCCAGCGACGTATTCATAATGTACAGTGACGGCGTAGAAGAACATTTCGAACTTGGGGAATACTCGGAACTATTAACAGATGATGTGGAAACTATCGCATCCCATATTGTCAGTAGATTTGGAAAGGAAGAGGACGACGCTATTTGCTTCGCATCGAGGTATTTGGAATGATCGAACTGGGTGAGATATCGATTACGTCAGAAAAGTCCTTTTACAGGGCCAGGAACAAACTGTTCACATTGGCCCAAGATCTCGGATTCAATGACATGCACGCATCCAGGATAGGTATCATTACCTCGGAGTTGACCAGAGATGTGTGGGAGGCAGGGCAGGTTACAAGTATCAGTGTATATCTCAAAAAAAGCGAGAACAGATATGGTCTGTGTCTTAATTTTGCAATAAAAGGAAACAAAACCGAAACAGATTCTGTGAAACTGTCTAGGTTCTTTGATAAGGTTCATCTTGAATCATTGAAACAGAACAATGAGGTTTTTGTTGAAACCTTTACATTTCTGCCGGACCCCTACTTCGAACCAATGGAGACATTTATCCAGGACCAGAGAACCAAGATCGGTCAATTAACAGAAATTGAAAAACTTTATCTCGAACTTAGCGAAGCCCACAAACATCTCCAACAACAGACCTTGACCCTGGCCCAATCCGAAAAGATGAGGGCCATAGGTACCCTTGTTGCAGGAGTAGCCCATGAACTCAACAATCCCATGATGGGGATTCTTAATTATACACAATACTGTATCAAACATACATCTAAGGACGACAGAAAATATCCTATCTTGCAAGATATCGATAATGAAACAAAACGCTGTATCAATATTGTAAGCAATCTACTTACATTCTCACACTCATCCGCCGAGGGATCTGAACATCACGAATTCGAGAGCTTGGAGAAAGTCATTGACAGAGTCCTCAAACTCCTTTCTTACCGCATAGAAAAAGAAAATGTGGATGTCAACATCGTCCCTGCAGAAGGCATTCCCGAGATCAAGATGAACATCAACGAGATTCAGCAGATGCTTTTAAACATCATTGTCAATGCATTGGACGCACAGGAGAAGTCTAAAAAAAGAGAGATAATCATCGTTGTTGACTTAAGGGACGAGTATGTGTGCACAGATATCACGGATAACGGGCCGGGAATTCCTTCGGATGTCCTTCCACATATATTCGATCCATTCTTCACGACAAAGCCCCCGGGCAAGGGCACGGGATTGGGTCTTTCCTTGTCTCAAAAAATCATAGAAGACCATGGAGGCAAGATCTTATGCGAGAACAGTACCGACAAAGGTGTGACTTTCAAGATAATGTTACCTGTTACAAAACAAGGAGGCCGATGAAATGAGCAAGCGCGTATTAGTAATCGACGACGAAGAAGCAGTGAGAAAATCATTCGCACTCGCATTGGAAGATACGGATTATGAAGTACATTTAGCAGATGGAGGTGAAAAAGGATTGGAGATGAATAACGAAGCACACTACGACCTTATCTATCTCGATCTTAAGATGCCGGGAATCAACGGAGTAGACACTCTAAGGGCAATCCGAAAGATCGACAAGGATGTACCGATATACATCGTCACCGCGTTTCACAAAGAATTCCTTGAACAACTGAAATCAGTGGCAAAAGATGGAGTGGATTTCGAATTGCTGCATAAACCGATAGGTATGGATCAAATAATAGAGGTGACGAATGCGATCTTGAAAAACGGTTAACTAACCTCTAGGATGTGAAACATTGTATGAGATAAGATTGTATGTTGTAAAGACCTCACATAAATCAGACAAAACGATCAAACAATTGGAAATACTCCTGGAAAAGAAGATCGGTGAGGATTACAAAATGGAGATCATAGACGTCCTGGAACATCCGGAGATGGCCAGATCCGACAAAATATTTGTCACGCCAACGTTGGTAAGGATATTCCCAAAACCCATGAAAAAGGTGATTGGAGACCTTTCATGTGACGAAATAATTTTGAATAACCTTGGAATAGTTTCATAATTGTGACCGGAGTGAGATGGATGGAAAAGTACACTCTAAGGATTTACATCGCAGGATTAAGTCCGAAAGCCATAACCACGATAGATTCGTTGAAGAAGGTCTGTGAAGAGCAAATCGACGGGGAGTGTGAACTTGAAATAATAAACGTTCTGGAAACGCCGGAATTAGCAGAAGATGAGAAAATCCTTGCAACACCCACTATCATCAAAGAACTCCCCGAACCGGTTAGGCGTATTATCGGCAATCTGTCTGATGAATCCAGTGCGCTTATAGGATTGGATCTATTGATCAAGAATTAGGGAGAAAAGCCTATGCAAAAGAAGAATAGTGAAATACCCGGAGAGTCGGGTTTGCACAGGATCATAGAAAAGAATGCAGATGGAATTGTAATTTTGGACCGAAACGGGATAGTTAAATTTGCAAATCCCGCTAGTGAGAAGCTTTTCGGAAGAAATTCGGAAGAACTTATCGGGGAGATGCTTGGGTTTCCATTCGTTTCCGGGGAAACATCGGAAATAAGTGTGATTCATTCAAGTGGCAGGCCAATCGTTGCTGAAATGCGGGTAGTGGATATCGATTGGGAGAATGAAACCGCCTATCTGGCCTCTATGAGGGATATCACCGACCGCAAAGAAGCAGAAGAGACGATTAAAGAAGAGAGGGACAGAGCAGAATTTTATCTGGACATCATTAACCATGATATAACGAACCAGAATGCAGCTGTGATTTCGTTGTTGGAATTCATAATCAAGAGCCCCGCTTTTTCGAAAGAAAAAGGTGAAGATGTTCATCTTGCATTGGATCTTTCCTGGAGAATATCCAATACCATCAGCAATGTGAAAAAACTGGCATATCTGAATGAAAATTCAATTGAACTTGAAAATATTGATCCCTTTGACATTCTGTCATCTGCGATCCAGTCTGTACAATCCTCAAATAGTGATAGGCGAATCGAGGTTTCTCATTCGATTTCCGCTTCGGAGATTTGCATTCGAGCCAATAACCTTCTGATGGATATTTTTATGAACATATTGACAAATGCTATAAAATATAATAGAAACGAAAAAGTGAAGATCAACATCGAGCATTCATTAACGGAAGACAAGAAATTCTGGAGATTCGAATTCAAGGATAATGGTTCAGGTATTTCAGATCCAATGAAGAAAAGAATCTTCAAACGTTTTCAACGCGGAGAAACCAATGAATATGGAACCGGACTAGGTTTGGCAATAGTTAATGGCATCATAAGAACATATGACGGCAAAGTATGGGTGGAAGATAGAGTAAAGGGGAATTATACTCAAGGGAGTAATTTCATATTGTTGATACCTCGGGGGGTTCTTAATAATTAAGTTCTTCATTGTAGACGATGAGAAAATCCTTCATGTTCTTTATCGCAGGCATCTCGAGCGACGTGGACATGAAGTTCTCGGGGACGCATTCGACGGAGAAGAAAGCATCTCAATGATGAAAGAGATGAACTGCCAGGTAGATGCTGTCTTGATGGATTATAGAATGCCGGTAATGAACGGACTGGATGCAACGAACGAATTACTTAGATTATGTCCGGATCTCGTAATTGTTTTTGTTAGCGCGGACGATTCGATAAAGAGGGAATCATTAGCGACGGGTGCCAAATTATTTATTCCAAAACCATTCGAATTTGATTCTTTGATCTATTCAATCGAAGAAGTGATAGCCTCATCAGGCTGAAATCTTGAAAAGAATTAGAACAGGAAAAACGCACACCAGATATTTAGTATTAGATGACCCTATATTTCTGAGAGGTATGCACTCATTTTTGCTATTAATATTATTTCAAGTAAGTTCAGATTTCTCTCAAATCCCTCACCCTGCACTTTTTACCAGTAAAATTCGTCCGCCTTAAGTTCGAATATGTGCCAAGTCCCTTCTTTCGAACCAGCCCGCTCCTCGGCCGGGCGTAATGATATGGCGCTCTGTTCCATCAGCCATAACGAATACAGCGTGGCTATAGCTCACTGTGGACTTGTCGTTCCAGATATTTACAAAGATCTTGTAATCCTCTCTGACGAGATGGTATGCTTCGATCTCCATCCAGAACTCTTTGCACTGGATGTTCAACTTCTTTCGATTAGCGTTGATCCAATCAAAGCTATTGTCCTCGAATCCGTAGAGCTCGAAGGCCTTGCTACCATCCGTTCATCCTTGATGATATAGCAGTCCTTCTCTGTCCAGACGAGCTTTTGCTCCAGGACTTCGACAATATCAGCAACAGCGGATAGGCCTTCCTCGCTGAGTGGACCTCGATCTGTTCGACGATCTTTGAGCAGTTCGGGTGAAGCATCATAGGTCTATCTTCCTCAATCTCTTCCCGACCTCTTGGCGCAGTTCCATCTTCCAGTTGGCAATATGATGTATGGAACCGAACAGCCTCTCCTTCCCTGGAGATATCCGCCCATTGATCTCACTTCTAAACATGACGTTCAGGAAGAATATGACCATATGGTCCGAGGCCATGTCCAGGTATCCATTGATCCTGACGTCCTCGAAGTCGATGATCTCCTGATGGATGAAATCCTCCTCGCTCACGGACACATCAGCAAAGGGTAGAATCTCGATATCGCTGATCCGTTCGGACTTGTCCTCGAGCTTGACCCATACATTACCAACCTTGTCGATCTCGAGTTCCAGTGGGGCCTTGAGCCGATGGTATCTGTATATCGTATAATCGTGGTCGTACTTCCAGTGATACAATCCGAATCCCGAATCGTCCAGGACAGATAGGACCTTGTCAAGCTTTGCTTCCTCATCAAGTCTGATGAAGAAGAAGTCCACATCCTCCCAGACCACTTTCTGTCCGTATCTCTCCTCATTGAAGTAGAACGCTGGGAAGTTGTGAACTGCCCACATGAAGAAGTCACCCCAGCTGCCCCCATCGTAGGTGTCTATCTTTGCTTGATTGTCATCCTTGGACTCGGTGAGAAGCTTCTTCAGCTTGGGGTATCCACTCTCATCTACATGGTCCTCGGAGATCCCGACAAAGCCCCCCTCGAACAGGTCACCCATCTCCTTCCTGTAGTACCGGAGCTTCCCCCATTCCTTCAGCTTAAATCGAATGTTCAACTCCTGGTCATACCACTTGACGGTCGCATCCTTGTGTGCCTTGACAACGTCCACCGCTGTCTCCACACCCGGTCTGCTCTCGACCGATAGCACTCGGACCTCATTGAAATTGCATTCATCCTTGATGTATGGTCTAAGGACCTTGCCACCATTCCCGTCGTCCTTTTCGACGAGTATAAGGTCTTCTGGAGAGACATCCGCAGCTATCTGGGTCTGGTACCCCTCATAGGTTGACTCGTCCTCTCCATAGAGATGGACAAGGGGCCCTTGTCCCTCTCGCTCTTCGATGTAGATGTTCCCCTTGTAATAGAAGAACAACAGGTCACCAGTAACCTCTAGAATGTCCTCTACCGACCGCTGCAGCTCCTCGGTCGTCCGAGCCTTCATCCCACAGACGAGCTCCGAGCAGTTCGGATACAGCATCACTCCAATCCCTCCTTCTTCATCTGTTCGAACCACTCATCGAACCTGTCCGTGGTCCCGGAGCTGAAGTTCAACCTATCCTTGAGATGTAAGATGATCTTGGCAACAGCTTGGACGTCTTCAAGCTCGATGTCATCGAACTCCAGCCAAAGGTTGCCAACTCCATCGTCATCCTCTTTGAAGTTGAGGCCAGAGAATCTCCCGTGGTCAAGCTGGGCGTTACCGATGTAGCCTTCCCCCATCTTCTTGAACCTGACATTCTCCAGCTTGGGATATCCTTTCAGCCTCTCGTCTGTGAACCAATCATCCGGTCTGTCGCTTCGTACAAGATAAGCATCGAAGGTTCCATCCCAGATGTTCGTCTCGAACTTTCCCTCACCCAAGAAGAGGTGGTCTGGTTCGATGAAGACAACGATCTCCCTTCCCATTGTGGAGTATGCTTCCGTGTCGATGGGGATGATGGTCTCGTCGGTTTCCCTGTCCCCAAGGAGCTTGATCAAAACGGATGGGCCCAGGTGCTCGACCTCAAGGTAGTTGCAGGCTATGCTGTAGTAGAGGGGTTTGCCTAGGGCATCCATGAGGTCTTGGACGGCTTCGCGGAGCTCCTGGTCGGAGGTGACCTTGAGGTTCGTGACTATCTCGGAGCAATTGGGGTATAGGATCAACTTCCTCGCCTCCTTATCTCTTCATACTCTGGGAAATTATCTTCCGCCCAGTTATTAAAAGGATCCATCCTACCACCATCTTCGATGTGTAGTTCAGCTCCATATCTCGATGGCAATCTCTTCATAAGCTCTGCAAATACAGGGAACATTGAATACTCACAATCGCTAATCAACAGACCGAAGTTTCTTTCGCCCTGCCAACTCTTGGTATAAAGGTACACATCCTCATCCAGTTCATCATCCTCTCGATCAACCTCGTAGCCCGCGATCTTGAGGTGTACCAAGCGTTCCGATGGAACTTGGCCGTTCAGTTGGACGTTCCTGACTTTTCTCAAATCAGAATCATCGCGCCCTATATTGGCCTGGTTTAAAACAACATCCTGGAAGGTTAGTCCTAATCCCTTAGGGGTGAACCTGACGACTGATGGTGGGGCGTATCCCTTTACCTTTATCGGCTGTAGGTCTTGAATGTCGACTCCTTCATTAGTGTAGACTTCGACATGCAGACCTTCATCGTTTCTCTCATTGTCACTTGTTACAGTGGCGAGGCAATCGAAGGATACCTCTAATGAAGCATCCAGAATCTCCAAAATATCCTGAACAGCAGTATGGAGGTCAGCATCATTGTCGATCTCGAGCCAAAGGACAAGCTCGCTACAGTTAGGATACAACACCCTCCCAACGTTCATGCGCGGTAGTAGAAATAATTCGTACTTAAGCCTTCTCACCCAATGCGTACTCCATATATCCAATATCGGAGCCCATAAACTCCCATTCTATCTAAAAATCAAAGTTTATAGAATTCTATTTATAGGACATATCGCATTGTATACACTATGATCTCATCCGATGTCCTTGAGATAATAGGTCCGTTCAACCTGTGGAGGAACGACATCTTCACCGGTATCTCTAGACCTGCCTATATCGGTCATATCATAAAGATGCTCGAAGCTCCGGGGACCATCGTTTCGGTGACCGGGGTCCGACGAGCCGGAAAGACTGTGATCGCCCGACAGGTCCTGAAGGAGTTAACCGACAGCATCGATAAGACACAGACACTACTGGTGAACTTCGAGGACCCATCTTTGGAACCGTACCTCAACGTAGCCGGCCTGGATACGATCCTCGACTCCTACAGGCACTTCATCAATCCTGAAAGGACAGCATACGCTGTCCTCGACGAGATCTCACGGGTCAAGGGATGGGAGCGATGGGTCCGAAGGAAGCTGGAGCTCAACGAGGATCTGAAGATCATCGTCACAGGGTCCTCTTCAAAATTGATGGAGGACGATATGGCCTCTGTGCTGACGGGCCGATACATCAGCGTCAAGGTATCCCCATTGTCCCTGAACGAGTATCGTGACTTCGTTGTAGACCATCCGGACGATCTTCGAACCTTGAAGGACTATCTCACGACCGGAGGTATGCCAACAGCTGTTCTGACCAAGGACGTGCAGGTCCGAAAGGAATACCTCAAAGACCTGTTCGATAGTATCCTGTTAAAGGATGTTGCGATCAAACATGGGATACGCAATACTTCCGATCTCCGATCATTGGCAGTACTTCTATTATCGTCACTCACTTCACCGACCAGTGCAAGAAAGCTTCACAATGTCCTCAAAGGCATGGGTCATGATACTGCAGCTTCAACTGTCAATCAGTACATGGACCATCTTGCAGAAGCATTGTTGTTCCATTTTGTCAAGGTATTTTCATACAAGGTAAAAGATCAGTTGCAGTATCCTAAAATGGTCTATTGCGTGGATAATGGCCTTGCAGAAGCAGTATCGTTCAAGATGTCATCGAACTGGGGACAGATGGCCGAGAACATCGTGGCCGTCGAACTTATTAGACGATATGGCCCCGAGAACGTCTTCTACTGGCGATGTGAAAGTGGAAGGGACGTAGATTTTGTCATCCTTGAGGACCTCAACGTCAAGCAATTGATAGAGGTCTGCTGGGACCTTTCTGATGAGAAAACGCAACAAAGAGAGTTAACCTCGCTAAGCGAAGCAAAGGAGGAATCTGGTTGTGATGATGTGGTCCTGATAACGAACACATCACAGGTCGAAGTACCAGATTGGGTCCAGGTTCGTCGTCTTGAGAAATGGTTGAGAGGCGCCTAACTGGTCGCATAGAGGTGCACCAACACCTCCTTCGGCGTGACTCCCACCATCAAAAAGACATGCACCCTCCGTCTGTAGCTTGCGTCAAGAAGGAGACCCCAAATGATCGGGGTCTCCTTCTTGATGAGCGACTGCATCTCGCCGATGACACCTTGTGCCTCGGTGACAGACATATCAGAGGATCCCGTGACATTGACCAGGACCTTGCGCGCGGACATGAAGTCGATGTTGAACATAGGATGCTTCAGACACTCGCGGAAGGCTTCGAGGGAGCGATGTGGTGGGTCCGACTTCGGGTCCGAGACACCGAATCCCAGGATGGCCACGTTGCCGCCTTTCATGGTGGTCCTGACGTCTGCCAGGTCCAGGTTGATGTCACCGCTGACATCGATGAGATGGACAAGCTCTTTCATAGTGTCGAACAGAAGGTCGCCCTCGAACTCCTTCTGGTGAGGAGCTGCAACGAGAACGTCCGCCAGAAGCCTGAGTTCCTGGATGAGCTTGTTGTAATCCTCTATGTGCTCTGCCCGCTTGATCTTTCTGGGCATTGTTAGGATGAGGATGTTGAAGACCTCTTTCTGTTTGGCGACCTTGCAGAGCGTCTTGGTGTTCTGTATCCCTTTGTTATCATCTAGTGAACATAATGTGAAGAGGATGTCGGTGTCAGTGATCTTCTTCATAAGCTGCTTGACCTCACCCTCCATTTTCTGTTTGGCCTCGTAGCCCTTCCACTGCTTTTCGAGGTGGTCCTCTTTGGGCTTCTTCTCCTCCTCTGCCTTCTCCTCCTGCTGTGTTGGCCCCCCACCTATGAGGTCGTCCTGATCATCTTCTTCTTCCTCGTCCTCCATTCCACCGCCCATGTCCATGTCCCCACCTGGCTCGTCACCCATTTCTGGGCCGTCGTCTGGCATGCTGTCGCCTGGGAAGTCGTCGGAGGGTCCTCCGCCCATGTCGTCTGGGAAGTCGCCCACGTCCTCTTCCTCATGCATCTTTCTGCGGCCACGCTTGAAGAACCGGACGATCTTGGAGATGAGCCTCTTTCTGCGAGGCTCTCCTTGTGGGCCACGTCCCGAATGGTCCGGAGGATCGTCAGATCCGATTGGATCCTCGACCGCCTCGTACTCTTCCTCCTCCTCTTCCTCTGGCTCCTCTACCTGCTCCTCCTCTTCCTTCTTCAGAGGTGGATGACCGTAGGGGTCAATGTAACCTTCAGTATCCTTGGAGGGCTCTTTGACGAAGGTGGAGACCTTGATGCCATCAAGCTTCTCCTCGTAACCCTCGCCAAGGTCCTCAGCCATCTTGGCCCCCACCTGTCCGCAACCGATGAGATGGTAGGACTTGCCAAGGACGAGCCTCTTCATGTAGTCGACATCGTCCTGGTCATTTAGGAATCCGGAGACCTCGCCGTCTGGCTTCTTCTCCTCGACAGGATCGGACTCCTCCTTGGTCTCGGGAGCTTTTTCAGGCTTTTCTTCAGGAGTAGCTTCGTCCTTTACTTCAGGGGTTTCTTCCTTCACTTCAGGAGTAACCTCTTCTTTGGGAGTATCATCAACAACTTCCGAAGTAGCCTCTTCGGTGACCTCGACCGGAGGCTTTTCCTCCTTCTTACGAGGCCTGGGCTTTGACTCTGGAAGTTCTGCACCCTTTCTGAAGAAATCGGAGCCCATAGTATAAACCCCATCGAACCCTCGATAATTAATCCTTCGCCAGCCTAGATCTCTCCAAGCTCTCGAAGAGTAGCTTCAAGTTCAGGCATGAGCTTGCCCACATGCTCTACAGTAAGGTGTGGCATCAACACGAAGCGAAGCGCACATGGATGCCTGCTCTTGGACAGGTTCCATCCCTTCTTCTCCATGGCATTGACTATCCTCTGAGCATTAGATACCTTGAACGCAGCGATGTTCATGGTAGGCTCCATCACTGGTTCCACACCGAGCTCTCCCATCCGCTTCATGAGATACTCGGTGACGTCCATGCATCCCTTGACGATCTCTGTGTATCCCTCAACACCTAAAGATGCGACCGCTGCATAGGCAGCTGCCACAGCGGCTGAATCTCGAGTGCCTGAAAGTGATGCCTGGCGAGAAAGTGTAAGGTAAGGTGAGTCGACCTCGATGGGAACTATGTACTCCTTCCTTCGCACAAGGAGCGTTCCAGCAGGAACCGTGGAGCATCCCATCTTGTGGGGGTCCACGGAGATGGTATTAACGTTAGGTAGGGAGAAATCAAAGTCCGGAACATCATGCCCAAGCTTCTTCAGGAACGGAATGACAAAGCCACCAAAGGCTGCATCGACATGGAGGAACACATCCTCCCCGCACATCTCGGAAAGTTGCGGAATGGGATCTATCGCACCAAGCTCTGTGGTACCAGCGATTCCGACCACTGCAGCGGTCTCTGAACCCATAGCTGACTCGATCTGGCCAAGGTCGGCTCGACCCATCTCGTCAAGGTCCACGACATACCTCTTTAACCCAAGAAGGTCCACTGCTTTGCAGAGTGAGAAATGCGCAGACTTCGGTATGATGACCTCTCGCTTCTTTGTGAACTTGCGAGCTATCCATAGAGCCGTGATGTTGGACTCTGTCCCACCAGTTGTAACGTGTCCGAAGCCTTCACCACCGTGCATAAGAGCGCACATGGCAGCAATCAGACGGCCCTCCACCTTCAAGGTCCCAGGGTTCAGCCCGGGATTACCGAGGTTCGCACCTCGATACATCTCGTCCGCCTTCACAGATTGAAGAAGTGGCTGTGTGCACATGGAACCGAAGATACGTCCTTCGTCGAACTTCATATCCAACGTTCGAAGGTCCTCGAGCTCTTTGAGGACCTCTTCCACAGGCTTACCTTCGTTTCGCATTCTGTATGACCATCCTGGTCAGTGTTATAAGTTCTAACAAAAGCGCAGTTTAGCACTTCGCCTTCTTGTATGCCTTCTTGAGGTTCCCTGGTTCCATGACCTCAAAACCATCGTCGTCGATGATGCATATCTCCATGGTGTCGGGGCTTGCATTGCCTTCTGTGGCCATGATCACCATGTCGATACCCATATCCAGAGCCTCTTCCAGACATAGGTCTGGTTTATAGATCTCCTCGAGCTTCTCCTCCACCTGGTCCGCGCCTCTCCCTATGGCGCCTGCCATGACCTTCCTGTAAGCTCCTGACGGATCTGTGATGAAAAGATGGGGACCGTTCTTGTCCATACCTCCGATGAGGAGGGCGACACCGAACAGTCTCATTCCACCATCCAATGTGAGTGAATATATCATGTCAGAGATGTCTGTGGCCATCTCAGGAATGTCTGGAACCTCTCCATACATGAACTTGTCGTTCTGGATAAGGTCCCTTATCTCATCCACAAGGACACGAGCGTCCGCGATGAGTCCTGAGGAAGTGCATCCGACCTTTGGAGCAAGCTGCGACATCTTCTCGATCTTGTCGACCTCGATGAGTCTGTTATCAGCACGCTTGTTCACAAGGAGAACAACACCATCCTTGTAAACGACGCCAACACTGATCGAACCACGTGAGATGGCCTTCCTGGCATACTCTACCTGGTAAAGTCTTCCATCCGGAGAATAGGTCGTAGCAGAGCTGTCGTATCCTTCCTTGGCTTCCATGGCCAGACCTCCTTAGTCTGCTACTTCGGCGACGACAGCTTCGTCCTCGTCGTCCTCCCAGTATTCATCATCCTCGTCATCGAAGACTATGAAGAAGCTCAATAGCTTCGCAACGAGCCTGACCGGTATCAGGATTATGTAAAGTGGAATATCGATGATGGCCAAAGGAATGAAGACCGGAACCTTGGTCGGTCTGACACCACCAGTGATCGGAAGCCTTCCGAAGCTCATGATGCCGCGCTCTTCCTGCTGTCCCTTGGGGCTGAAGATGAAAGGCTTCTTGTCGCCCTCTTCCTCGTCCTCCCACTCGGGCGTCTCGGCGACCTCTTCCTCCTCCTCTTCAGGCTCCTCCTTCTCCACCTTCTCGGCCTTGACCCTCTTGGAGCGCTTGGGCTTCTTTTTCTCTTCGTCATCAGCAAGCTCGAAGGTAGCCTTCTCTTCTGCAGGCTCCTTCTTCTTCTTGAACCGCTTGAAGATGGCTCCGAATCCCTTGCTCTCTCCCTCGGCCTCAAGGCCTTCGGGTTTCTCTTCTTCTGCAGGGGTGTCTGTCCTGACCTCATCATCATCTGGCTCGGCATGCTCGAAGTAAGAATCCGCTATGAGGCCTTTCTCCTTCTTATCCTCGTAGATGTCAGGGATAACAAGGTCCTCGCCGTACTTCTCGAGATATCTCTTGCGGAGGGCGTCCACATGCTCTGGCTTGAGCCTGTCGATCCTCTTCTCGATATCTTCAAGGTCACGAGTGGTCCGAGGTTTGTAGGAAGGGGTCTTGATGAACTTTGCCTCGACCTCCTCGGCAGGTTCTTCCTCTTCCTTCTTCTCAGTGGAGGTCTTGAAAATAGGTACAGACTCCTCCTCGTCGCCGCCGTCCTTTTTCTTATTGAGCTCGAACTTCTTCTGAAGGAACTCCATCTGGGTCTTGTACTCGTCCTCCGAGATGTCGCCAGACTGCTTCTTTTTCTGAAGCTCTACTATCTGCTCAGCTAGTTCATCATCTGATGACATCGAGCCACCTGCGTGGTGATTGAAGAGCCTCTTTATATAATTTCTCTAAGTGTTAGGACAATCCAGTATAGCTAAACACTAGTGTCTGGCTCAAGCCTCTGTGCACTTTCCAGCGTAGTCACATTCGGGGTTCTGACACTCCATGCATCCACCGATGGGTTTGAGCACTCCACGCCTGCATTTTGGACAGATGCCCATCATCTCCGAGGACTTCCTACGCTTTCCAGAATCGAACGAGTCCAGAGTGGTCTCTGGCTGTTTCTGGTCCTCCACGATGTCGTTCTGCCAGTTGACTATCTGTTTCTGAACGGCCTTTGCCAAAGCATCTGGACAGGAGTAGATGGTCGTACCCTCGGCCATGGTCGGTGAGATGCAGTGGATGCCCTTGAGCTGGTCAAGGATCTCCTGGGGTTCGACCTTGCAACGTAGGGCGAGAGAGACCAGTCTGGAGATGGCCTCGGACTGGGATGCCTGACATCCCCCACCATGTCCCATCTGGGCAAAGACCTCGAACGGTCCGTTCCTATCGAAGTTCGTGGTGACATAGAGGCTTCCGCATCCGGTGTACATCCGAAGTGTGGTCCCGTTGATCTCTGTGGGTCTGGGTCGGGGCTTAATGAATATCATCTGCTCCTCTTCCACCTCGCCGGCCCCTCCACCTGTTCCTGTTGTAAGGACCTCGACCTCTCGGGACCCGGTCCTGTAGATCGTGACACCCTTGCAGCCAAGCTTGTATGCCTGGATGTAGGCTTCCTTCACATCCTCCTCGGATGCTGATTTTGGCATGTTCACGGTCTTGGACACAGCATTGTCCACATACTTCTGGAACGCAGCCTGCATCTTAACATGCCATAGAGGTGAGATATCCAAGGCTGTGACGAAGGTGTCCTTGTACTTCTGTGGGACCTCCTCCATCTCCTCGAGCCTACCAAGGTCGCAGAGCTTTGAGATGAAGTCGTGGTTGTAGAAGTCCTCCTTCTCGATGGCCTGAAGGAAATGCTCGTCCACATAGATGAGCTCATCATCATCCATTACACACTTGACGAACGCTAAAGCAAAGATCGGCTCGATGCCTGTGGAAGCGTTTGCGATCATGGCGATGGTTCCGGTGGGGGCGATGGTTGTGGTCGTCGCATTCCTCTGCTTCACTCCCCGCTCGCCGAACACACTGTCCTGCCAGTTGGGGAAACAACCGCGCTGGACCGCTAACTCCTCGGATGCTTTCTTGGACTCGGTCTGGATGAACTTCATCACCTTCTCGCCCATGTCCAGACCTTTCTGGGTGTTGTACCCGATACCAAGGTCTGTGAGCAGGTGGCCGAATCCCATTACCCCCAGTCCGATCTTCCTGTTGGACTTGGTCATCTCCTCTATCTTCTTCAGAGGATAGTTGTTCATGTCGATGACGTTGTCAAGGAAGTGGACCGCAAGGTGGGTGACCTCCTTGAGCCTATCCCAATCCACATCGTCGTCCTTGATGAACTTGGTCAGGTTGATGGATCCAAGGTTGCAGGATTCGAACGGAAGCAGCGGCTGCTCGCCACAGTTGTGGACAACAATTCCGTTGGCATCGAAACGATTGAGCCCTGGGACCTGAACGTCATAGACGTCCTCTGTGGCTTCGAACACTAGGTTCTGGACGGTAGCTACGAAGCGTTCCCTGTTGAGCTTGCGCTTGTAGTTGTGGAGCAAGGCTTTGAGCTTTGTCGACTTGATGGAGTCTGAAAATCCTATGAGCCTGTCATAGACCTCGAGGTTATCTTTGGTGATGATGAGCTCGTGTTGAGCCTTGATGGAATATTCCGATAGACCGCCTTCAGCGTTCGGCATCATCTTTGTTCGAGCAGGTCGTCGGTTCTTATAAATGGTCGATACTATCCCCAGCCTGTGAAGCATCCTCTGAACGGCCTGGAGCCTTGGAAGGTCGGACTGTGCAAGCCTCACGCTGATCCCTTTGCCCTGGTTACCCTGGACAGATCCATCAGCATCGAAGAATCCACGTAGGAAGCCGCGATAGAACGCATGGGAGCACTTCTCAAGTCCGGGGGTCAGGACCTTGCTGCCAGGCTCCATCCCGAGCCCCAGAGCGAGTTCTTTTAATGCAACAAGCGCTAGTCTGTGCTCGCTCCTGCCCTTGACATCGGTAAACCCATTGAAATCAGACCTGTGAGGTAGAGTTGCAGCAGATATCAGCACCTGCTCCATCACTTCGTCTGCCCCTTCATGGTCCCATACAGAGATAATGGCCTTGTCCTTCTTAAGCGTGCCATCACCTACGAGCATACCAAGTAAATATCCCTCGTCCCATGTGTGTGCTCCCTCCCATTCCTCGCCATCACGATGATCGTGCATGAGGATCTCATCCCCGGGTTCGAGCTCTCCCGCCTTGGTCCATTCGGAATCGATTGAGTACCTCGTCATCCGGGTGACCTTCCTGACAGGATGGTCGTTCGTCAGCCTGATCGTGTAACCTTGCTTGGTCCTAAGCTTGTACACATCCTTGGTGGCCGTCCTGAAGAATCCCTGGTCCCCTGTTTCATGGTCCTTACCGTCTATCCTGGCCCTGAAGGCCTTACCAAGGAGGTCTGTGGCCTGTAACGGTCCGTTGTCCGTGTGGACCCAGGTGTCCGCGGCAACGCACGGGTTCGTGCTCTCGATCTCCCCAACCTTTGGAGTGGGGTTCTCCGCGTTCATCCTGTCAAGGAACACAATTCCTGGCTCGCCGTTCTTCCAGGCCTGGTGGATGATTGAGCCGAATACCTCGTTGGCCTTGGCCTTGTCCACAGGCTCCCTGCTCCTTGGGTTGAGGAGGTCGTACTCCTCCTCGTAAAGAACAGCCTCCATGAACTTCTCCGTGAGACCGACCGAGAGGTTGAAGTTGTTCAACGCATCGTTCTCGGTCTTGGCCACTATGAAGTCCATGATGTCCGGATGGTCCACGCGAAGGATGCCCATGTTCGCTCCACGTCTTGTCCCGCCCTGTTTGATGGTCTCAGTAGCTGCATTGAACACGGTCATGAACGAGATGGGACCAGAGGACACGCCCATGGTGGACTTGACCCTGTCATTGCAAGGGCGGATGCGGGAAAAGGAAAAGCCAGTTCCGCCACCGGACTTGTGGATGAGAGCCGTGTTCTTTATGGTCTCGAAGATCCCGTCCAACGAGTCCTCGATGGGAAGGACGAAGCACGCTGAAAGCTGCTGGAGCTCTTTTCCAGCGTTCATCAGCGTAGGCGAGTTGGGAAGGAACTCGAGCTTCGCCATCATCTCATAGAACTTGTTCGCGGTCTTCTCGACCTCTTTGCCCTTGATACCGTGCTGCTCGTCGGCGCTCGCGATGTTTTTGGCCACTCGCTCGAACATCCCCCTTGGGTCCTCCACGACCTTTCCTTCGAGGTCCTTTTTCAGGTACCTTCTCTCGAGTACCGCGAGCGCATTGTCAGTCAGTTCCGGTTCGATCTTCGATGTTATCTTCAATCCCTCACCTCCGGGCCGAAGTACGGGCAAATAGCCGGGGCTGGACACAGTTGGGGACCACCGTATTTAAAGGGCATGTGGTTGGTGGAAAAAAGTGACCACCGGCCCTAATAGGATAGCACCGTGTGGTTTAAACACTTTATGGATTGCTGGAAGAAAAGCTGTCTCTGAAAACCTATCTAGCCAGGTACGAAATCAACGTCGATCATACCAACGCTTCCGGACCTCCGCCTCCTCCGTCTCCACCCCGATGAGCTTGCGAAGCTTCTGCTTCATCTCCTCCGTGTACTCGAACTCATGCCTATAAGGACAGAAGTCGTCGGTGACGACCGCATCGTTGTCCATGTCGAGGACCAGGGGGTAAAGCTTGCACCCATCTGGCCTGTCCTTGTAGACCGAGCACATACCGTCCTTGAGGAAGAAGCAGTGCTCATCCACGTTCTTCATCTGAGCATAGCCGTCATAGGCTGTGAAGTAGAAGTCGGAGTGTCCCAGGCCCTCAAGCCTTTCAATGTCAGCGATGGAAAGTGTCATCTCGGTGCCCATACAGCATGCATGGCAGTCGTGGACCCGACATGGCCACTTAGCACTACCCGGTTCCATCGTTGATCCTGTCAAGGGTTACACCCCTCTGTCCCTGGTAATGACCAGACCTGGACTCGTAAAGCGAGCGAGGCATGCTCTTGAGCTCGTGTACGACTATCTGGGCGAAGGTGTTGCCGATGTCCAGCTCCACTTCCTTCTCCGAGCCGTTGTAAGCGGAGAGCGTCAAGGTCCCCTCGAAGCCAGCATCGATCTTTCCGAACGATGAGATCACACCCCTGCGAGCGAACGAGGTCCTTATCCAGAGACTTCCAGAGTACCTGGCGCCCAACCGGATGACCTCCAGAGTGCTTACAGCGAACCACGTCTTCGGAGGGATCACGGCCTTGCCTTCTGTGACCTTGATGTCCTTGTCCGGGATGCTGACCTCAGCTATCGTGAGGTCGTAGCCGTTGGGCGTGAGATTGTCCTCTTTGAAGGGTTCGATGTTCAGGGTCTCGTGCATGATCCCTTCGATGATGTCAGAGTCCGAGAGGATGGTCATTGTATCACGGTTGGAAAGGACTAGTGGAATAAAGTTATTTTGGAGCAAGACCGTTCAAGTCATAGAAGGTGTGTCCATCAAGGTCAAGGTCCTCGGGTTCATTTTGTATCTTCTCTTTGCTGTTACTAGGATAGCTGATATGATATCCACTTACAATGCAAGCCCCGACCTGAAGCAGGAAGTGAACGTGGTGGTCCAGCTCTTCGGAGACTGGGGATGGCTCGGTATCTTCCTCATCCAGATGGGCTTCATATTCCTGGTCGGTGTGGCCATTACGGTCTACGAACGGTCCTACCGGAAGTGTCTGCCAGAACGGGAGATGGGCTTTGGAGATTTCTTCGGCCACTTCGCTTTCGGAAAGACCAGGGTCGAGATGCGGGAGCAGAAGGCGCCGACAGGCAGGGGGATCAGGCACTCCCTGCTCACAAGCATCATGGTGATATTGAACACCGCGACGCTTGGGTCGTTCTACGTGATCCTGAACAATGTCTGGGTGGCACAGTATAATGCTTATCCGTTCCCGGGCGAGCCTGCGGTGACCTTTCTGGTGGTTGTTATCGTCTCGTATGGGTTGAGCTGGATGGTGTACGTTGTTTGGGTGGGGTTCGTTTACCGGGAGTGGAAGAAGGGGTGGGATGAGATGGAGGTTGTAGGGGTTGTCGAGGTGGAGGAAGAGTAAGAGATCAACCAATGAAGCTGTTCTCTATAGCATCCATGACCTTGTCATCCAAGGTGAAATCGAGGTCCAGGTCCTGTGCCATATGGTCCCGGGACGTAGTTCCTGTCAATGGGATCATTCCGATCTGTTGGGAGAAACGGAAGACTACCTGGGCAGGCGTTCTCTCTATGGACCTTGCCACATCAACGAGGGACTTGAGAACATACGGGTTTGCTGTCAGTAGTGAGAACCCTTGGTAACGAATGCCATTTTCCGAGCAGATCGCTCTAACGTGTTTGTCCCATCCCATGTTAGCAAAGCATCGGTTCTGTACAAATGTTGGTTTGACCTTGCCGCTTGAAAGTAATTCCTTGAGCTGGTTTGGCCTCACATTGCTGACACCCAGGTGACGTACCGATCCTTCATCATATATCGCACTCATCTCTTCCCAAGCAGCCCTGTCCGTTACGTTCCAACCAGACATCTGGCTGGGACCATGAAGTACGTATGAGTTTAGGTAGTCTAGACCAAGGTGTTCCAATGAACTCTCGAACGATTGCCTGACCTGTGTTCTTGTCCCTGCGGTGGGGTCGTAAGGGATGCGTCCATCCTGTGAACTGGAATACGTGAACTTTGTCTGAACGAACAGTTCATCCCTGCTAAGGCCGTCCTTGAGAGCTTGCTGTATTGCCTTCCCCACTCCTTTCTCATAATAATGGACCCTTTGGTTTGCTGTGTCGATAGCTCTGAAACCAGCACCTATGGCTTTGAGTACTAAGGCCGAGGTTCTGTCTTCTTTCCAGGCAGTTCCATAGATGAATTCTGGGATGGACATGTTATCACATCTCTTCTCGATATGGAATAAACTATGTCATTCGTTATTTAACGATTATTGACTAATGGGGGAGGAGAGGGTGTTGGTGCAACAATTCGGATGAAGATCACCAGTCACTTTCCTCAATATCAATTTCTATAGCATCGGAAAGAGCTGGTCCAGTTGCAAACCACTTCGTGGTTCACAACGGACTTGGATGTTAGGTTGACATTTTCTGCTACCTAAACATCCAAGGCGCAACAGCATCTTGGGTATGGCATTTCTAAGCGATACTGCGCCCGGATCCGTCCCGCCCCACCACTCACTGCTAACTAATGATTGAAAAAGAGTGGTGGGCCGGGCCTATTGTGAACGGTCACTTTCTTCAATATCATTAGCTAATGATCCAGAAAGCACCGCGTGCATCAGTATCTTGGGTATAGAACTCCTTAGCGATACTGAGCACGAATCCGTCCCGACGCACCATTCACTGCTTGATGGTGTTGGGAAAAGAATGGTGGGCCGGGCCGGATTCGAACCGGCGATCTTCGCCGTGTGAAGGCGACGTCATAACCACCTAAACCACCGGCCCACAGTGAGAGTATGTCTGGGTCGGTGGTTCGGGGGACCTCCTTCAAAACAGCTTTGATCAGCTTTGGTTTTGAAGGCGCGCTGAAAACCGAAACGCGGGAGCGTTGTTTTCGGCTGCGAAACCACCGGCCAAAATGCAAGCATTGTTAGCCGTTGACCCATTGTCCACAGACCCATTTTCGCGATTGCAGATGCCGCCAAAAGCGACCCAAATATTAACCTTTTTCGCTCAACAGCTTGATGATGGCCTCTGCTGGCTCACCACCACAAGCCTCGAGCGCAGCCTTCGCCTCCTCCTCCGAAACACCCGCCTGTCCGGCCACAAGCTCGATGTCCTCCTGCGGGATCTCTGCAGGTGCAGGTTCCTCCTCGGCAGGAGCTTCACCGGAGGTGGTCTTGGCCCTTTCACGAGCCTCACCCATGATCTGCCACGAGGTCTGACCCTGTATGTCCATCTCCGTCACGGACGCATCAGTGATGACGATCTCGGAGTTCCTCCTTCGGATTATGACCTCCTCTACATCATCGTACTCACGCATGTTCTGCTGGAGCTTCTTCATCATCTGGCGCATCTGTCTGGAGTTGCCTCGACCCATACCTGGCATCATAGGACCACCTAACCATGAATACAAGCAGTGGTATAAGAACTTAAAGACTGTCCTAGATCTTCTTCATCAGGTGATACTTGTTGTATCCCGTGATGTTTCCCCCGGCCTCGATACCAAAACCGAACTTCTTGAACAACGTCAGCTGATTGTGCGTCGTGTTGTCCGTGTCGTAGATCTCGATCTCGACCATGGGGACCTTCTCACGCTTCAAGCGTTTTATGAGAAGCTTCATCATGCCGGCAGCATAGTTCGGTGTGGACCAGTCATACACCGAGAACATACTGATCTTTGCCTTCTGTGGGGACTTGGAATACTCCAGCTTCGAGGTGGTGACTCCGTCCTTTTCCCGTATCTGGGTAATGGACCTTATCTCACCATCGTGGGTAGGCCCAATATACTTTACCTCGTACATGACCTTGACAGAGGAGAAGAACCCTCCAGTCTTGACCCGCCCATCGAACCACTCAGACATCTGTGAAACCTCGCGACTGGCATGAACTTTTGGACCTTGACAAATAAATATAGCCATGGCCCGGTTGTGCAACAATGGACTACTGGTATAAAAAAATTATTCAAAACTGATGTTATCGAAATCGACATCCAGATAACATCTGCCGAATCAGAATCGGGTTGGAATAAAACATACGTCCAGAAATACTGCTTGTACTCATTGATATGTTTAAACATAAACCACAAAGTATATCTAGCAAAAAATTTTGTTTCACGTTATGAACAAGGAGAGGGTAATGGTGTTCCTAAGGCAGTATTGGCCTTACATCATGATCCTTGCATTATCAGCCTTCTTGAGGTTCTTTAGGCTAGCCTATCCCTTCTCCTATCCAGGTGTCGATTATCCCTTCAGCGTCAACGGTGCGGACGAGGGTATCCACCTCATGGCCGCAAGGCTGGGAGCGCACGGATACCAGATGTATGTCCAAGTGAACGCCCAGCAGGGCCCCTTGTTCATGTATGTCTATGGTCTGTTCGAGGGTGACCCCATGGCTGCCAGGATCATGTCGGTCCTGTTCTCCATGGTCGGTCTTATCGGAATGATCTTCATGGCAGAGAAGGTCGCCAACCGAACAGTAGGCATCCTAACAACCCTGTTCCTTTCCTTCAACTTCCTCTACTTCAAGGAGTCAAGGATAGCAAGCGTTGACCTATACTGCACAGTGTTCCTCATCTGGGCGTTCTACTTCATGGTCAAGTATTACCTCAATGTCGAGAAGGCCCGGTATTCCCAGGAGAAGCTTTCCTACATGAACTCCCTGTTCCTGGTCCTTGCTGGAACCCTGTTCTCCATGGCTGCCATGTCCAAGCTCTTCGCGGTCATTCCCTTGATGTGCTTGGGATGCTACATGTTCGTCAGATGGCTTAGAAGCCTGAGACTTTTCAAGCACCTTTCGAAGCATCTGTTCATCGACATGGTCATCATGGTCGTTGCAACCCTCATCCCAACCCTCATCATCATGTCCATCTTTGGCCTGGAGGAGACGTTCCAGGGAATGTTCCTGGATAATCTCAACAGACCGACCCAGGACTCGCTCATCAGGCTTGCACAGTTCTCAGCCTTTGGCGGGATCCTGCTCATTCCGATAATCTTCTCCATGGTTGCGATGTTCAGGTACTTCAGGGACAGGACGGTCCAGCTCATCATGGTCTGGGTCCTTTCCCTGTTCTTCTGGTTGCTGTTCCAGTCACTCACCTGGATGCACCACCTGACCCTGCTTGCTCCCCCTATCTGCCTCCTGGGTTCCATCGGCGTCTACCACTTGCTGGTCCAGCCTGTGGGAAGCCGGGTGGCAAAGCAGAAGACGGTCTCCCTCAAGGAGTTCTTCAGAGCTTTGGCCTATGAGCGTGGTGTGACCACCATCACAGACGACGATTCCATGGATGACCATGAGGCGGACGTCAAGAAGCTCGAGAAGGTCAAGGTCGAGGATATCCGAGAAGGCAAACTTGATGATGTGAGGAAGGCAGCCTCTAGAACGGACATCTCCAAGGCCATCTGGCACGACATCACTTACAGCAAGCGGAAGCTGTTCATCATTGGGATCGTCATGTTCTTCATCCTTCTCACAGCAGGCTCGAACATAGCGTTCGTCCTCTACACTGACGAGCCCATCGAGTACACTGTGGCCATGGAGGTCAAGGACCTTACTGACGATGGGGACATGGTCATATCGGGCGACCCTCTGGTCTCGCTTTATGCGAACAGGGACCAGCCTCCAGAAGCAACGAACCTAGCGATCGTTCGATATCCACCGATAGATCCCGTGGACCTCATCAACTACACATGGGACTACGATGTCAGAGTGGTGATCTTGACATACAATCTAACGGGTTGGACCGATTACGTCGACTTCGTCAGAGAGTACTATGATTTCCATAAGGGATATGACCGGCATGGTCTGGTGTCTGAGATAGAAGGAGAGGTACCAATAGCTCTGCTTACCTTCAACATCTATGTCCTTCCGGACGATGTGAGCCTGAAGGATGCCCGCGAGGAATACATTACATTCCTGAGAGAACGGGATCAATCCTCGTCCTGATAGCTCTTGGTCAGATCTGAAGTTTCAGAAGAGCCGAGCTCGTACTCATCCTCTTCATCATCGAAGTCGAGCTCATCGTCCTCATACTCTACTTCTTCCTCGTCGTCCTCCTCATCGAAATCGAGGTCGTCGTCGTCCTCCACCACTTCCATCTCGTCCTCGTCGTGCTCTTGAGGGTCACCACCCGAAAGATCTGAAGAATCGTCAGATTCGATTAGATCCATGAACTCGTCCTCTTCCTCCACCTCGATCTCCTCTTCCTCCCCTAGTCCAAGAACATCCTCTTCGACCTCTTCTGATGCTGGAGGTAGTGCCTCTGGCTCGTCAGCTTCGAGCTGCTTCTTCCTGCCCTTGCGCCCACCCTTGCGTCCACGCCCTTTCTTCCTATCCTTGGGTGGTTCCTCTGCAACGGGCTCGCCATACATCGCAGCCTGCTGTGCCGCAAGCTCCTCCTCGGAGATAGTGGTGGCAGCCTGCGGGCGCTGGTCTATCCAGTCCTCGCCGAACTCTTCTTCCTCCTCTTCCTCCTCGTCCGGTGGACCATACTCGCGCTTCTGCTTCTTCTTACCCATGAACAGGAACAGAACGATGGCTGTTCCAACAAGGAGCAGGACCACGATGACAATGACTATCCACATCGGATTGGAGGTTGCAGTATCGACAAAGCCTCCATCGTCACCATCTTCACCTGAACCGTTTCCACCGGAGCCACCGCCTCCCCCTCCGCCGCCGGTTCCGTTCGGATCATCGATATGCTGCTGCCAATCCTCTGGAGACAGCATCTCTATCCAGAACATAAGGCTGACATCGTTGACCCCATCAGAGACGGTCAGTATGAACGTGTAGTTACCTGTGGGCAGGGTCTCATTGAACTTCATGGACGAACCGAACAGCTCGACCCCGGACTTGTACCAACTGAAGCTCAACGAGCTATTGTCCGACGGGTTCGGGTCCCAGGTTCCCTCAGCAGAGAACAGTAACGGCTTTCCTGCTTCGTATGAGCTGTTCATCACAGGAGATGCAAGCACGATTACCGGCGGGTAGTTGATCTCCATTATCTCGATATCGATGGTGAACTCCTCGGACACATTGAAGTGGCCGGCAGCATCACGAACCCCTACCTGGACCTTGTGTCCGGTCCCAAGCGGTAAGGAGAAGTTCACAATGGCCTCGAAGGTGGATGCGTCCGGATCGATATCTATCCATGAATCCAGGTCGACCCAGTTGGACCAGTCCGCACCACCAGCGATGTACAACCTATAACCGACCCATCCATCGTCCAAACCGCTATGATGGTCGTATGCGGAGAAGTTCAGCTGACCATCATACCCGTCCCATAAACGACCTGGGTCCTGCAGGGTCACAACAGGTTCGGTAACATCGACCTTGTATCCGAACGAATGCGCAACAGATGGGTTCTGTGCCCTGTCGGAGCACTGCACACCAAGCGCATGGTCCCCGCTGGTCAGGTCCTGGACGACAACTCGAGCCTCGTATCCTGCTGTGGGGTCCATGAGGTCAACGCTGGAGATGTTCGATGTGTTCATCTGGTAGCGTGTTCCCCCATCGAACCAGAACTCTATGGTATCAAGATCGATGGCGGACTCAGCATCGATGAAGTTGAGGTCCAGCATGGCGTAGGTCGTGTTGATCCACTCTGAGTCATCGAAGTCTGCAGTGACAGTAGGCACCACAGTATCGATGAGCAGGTCGAAGGTCTGAACAGAGCCGATATTGCCAAGCCAGTCAACGCTCCAAACTGAGACGGTGTTCTCACCCTGGGCGATGTCCGATAATGTAGCTGTATCTGAAACATGGAACAGGTTGTAAGCCGGAATGACCTCACGGTCAAGCGTAGACACCTGCCACTCCAAACTGCAGCTTGCGATACCGACCCTCTCCCGGTAGTCCAACCTTATCGTATGGAATCCCTTCTCCATGAAAAGCGGGATATGACCGCTGCCGGTCTTGTCCCAAGAATCGTAGACCTCGAAGCCGTCGATCCACAATCTGGCATCGTTGTCCACGGTGAGATAGAAGTTGTAAGTGCTTGTGTAGTTGGTGTAGAGATACCCGGTCCACCTGACCGTGAACCAGTCGACGTTCATGGTCTCTGTAGGCCCCCAGGTTCCCCAGTCGTCAGTGGTGAAATCGATCACAGGGTCGGTCCGGACCATCTTGAGCTCGTCGAAGTTCTCTGCATCATAATATCTGCCGGTCAAACCACCAGATGACCTGAACGGTGTTGCGTTCGCCTCATCGAAGGCGTCCTCGGTGGTAGCATAGATGTCCCTGACACCCATGGTGTCGTTAGTTATGTACGGTCCCCACCTGGAATGCGGAGCTCCGATGTAGTTGGTCTCGATGACCTCGTCATAGGTGATGTTGGCGCTAGTGGAATGGACGTAGGCCACTCCGTCTACGACCTGTGACCCCTCGACCAACCGAAGCCCTTCGATCTCCGGTCCTACACCATCGGTTCGTAGGGTCCAGTTCACGTTCGATCGGTCCATAGCGTGCGCAGGACCTGTGGCTCCACCTATCTCGATGATGTCGACCTCGTACTCCATCAACGCCGTATCTACGAACGCGTTGTCTGCAAGGAACTCCATCTGCAGTCTGCCGTCAGCACGCTCGGGGAAGGTCCACTGTGTGGGTACCTGGCTTGTGAGCGTCACCTTGTAGTCGTCCACATGGGGGAAGCACTGGTCCGACCCCTCGTATACGACGACAAGTCCAGTAGCTGTAACTGGCTCGCTGTTGCGAACCCAGCTACCGTTCTGCGTGGCATTCCCAGAGCTTGCGGCCATGAGCTTCGCGTTCCCTTCCAGGTCCAGGTCGTTCTCGACCTGGAACACATTGGCGAAGGTGTCTGTGAGCTGCTTACCGGTCATGTTCGTTATCTCGGCCGTGCAGTTGATGAGGTCCTCTGTGGGGAAGTTCCAGTCGAACCCGAAGGTCAGGTCGATGTTGACTATGTCCCCCAGACCAGGTGTGACGGAACACGCACTGGAGTTGAGCGTGATGACGTTCAGTGGATCAGAGACCTCTGTGAACGTCACACTGTTCACATCGATCTGCATGTCGTAATTGATGACACCTGGTCCGATGGTCAGATTCACCGTGTCGATGTCACCCATGCCCCATGCGGACGTCAGCATCATCCTGAAGTTGTATTCGCGATAGCCTGCAAAACAGGTCTTTCCCCCTGATAGGGCCTGGGTAGGCACATCATATCCATCCAGAAGGAACATTCCTCTGGTCCCGAACGGAAGCACAGTGAGGATGTAGATCTCGCCGCAGTTCCTCCTGTTCCCGTCAGGTCCATCAGCCTCCACAGCAGAGATGAGGATGTCCATGATACCGTCCCTGTTGACGTCAAAGACCTCCATTGCTCCACCAAGGATGTCGAAGGATACTCCACCAAGGATGATGGCGTCAGTATTGCCTCTGGACTCCTTGATGATAGAAGGCAGGTCACCCCTGTCCTTTCCGTAAACGACGACGACCTCTCCCGAGTTCTCACGCTCGTTCTGGAACCCATCTGCGAACATCGCAGAGCAGAACACCTCGGTCCTGTTGTCCTTGTCCAGGTCTGATGCGAACACCTTCTGGCCCAGCTGGTCGTCCTCGTCATCCCCCACGACCCTGATAGCTCCAACAGAACCATCAACAACCTCAACCTGGATCTGCCCATCGTTCGAGCCGTAAGGTGCTAAACCGCTGCCGACATGGTTCTTCCCCCACACGATCCACGCTTCTCCACTTTCGTCCACATCGTTATTGACGCCGTCTGCACCGGGGGTTCCGATGATGATGTCCTCCTTGCCGTCCCCATCCACATCTCCTGTGCAGATGTCCGTCCCGAACTTGTCATGGGTGTTCGGACCCCAGAGGGTCAGGTTGGAGGACTGGTTCAATTCATTGAGCGAAGGCACGGTCGTTCTATCCCCACGTCCAATGATGACGTCCACGCTACCTGTGTTCGGATACTGGCCGCCAACGGATTCTGGGGTTCCAATGATCACATCGTCGTAGGTGTCATTGTTGACATCACCCATTGTGACGCCCGCACCGCCACGTCCTTCCACACCACTTGCCTGGAAGTACTTGCAGAGTGGGAGCTCGTGACCATCCTTCAACTGAGCACCTGCTCCCAGGAACCTCGTATCCCCCATCTCGGTCTGGTCGTTGGCACCGAACAGAAGGTATGCTCCACCGCGGGTCACGGTCTCGAAACCAGTGTTCACACAATCGTTCTTTCCGGGGGCTCCGACCAAAAGGTCATCCCATCCATCGTTGTCGAAATCGCCTGCGGCCAAGGATGCACCTAGTCTGTCCGCCTCCTCGCTGGCCCACCACATCACATCGTTCTGGTTCCTTGCATCGATGGTTGCAGGCCAAGCACCCCGGGCGCGACCGTAGAAAATGTAGACCTCGCCATAGGTCGAGATGGCCCTGAACGGAGCTGGGATCTCTCTGACAGAGATGTCAGGGGCACTTGTCGCTATATCGTCGATCCCATCCTTGTTGAAGTCACCAATGGCTATGTCGTGGCCGAAGTGGCACTCTGAACCGATGGTCCAAGAGATGGCGATCTCTTCAGGCCTGTCGTTCCCACCCTTGATGACGACGTCCGGGGATTCAAGCGTCATATCATGCTCGCCTGTGAAGTCGTCTGGACCATCGGAGAAGAAGATGTACACCTCTCCGTCGCCACTGCCGATGTCGTCGTAGCCCTGTCCGTACATAGCGGTCATCACAAGGTCCACGTATCCGTCACCGTCAAGGTCCCCTGCGGTCATGGATTGACCCAGGGAGTCCCCATATGGGCTTCCTCCGATCTCTCCGTAGAAGATCCCGTGCAGGTAGTCGTCCAGGTCGATGTACCCTTGGATGGACTTGAACGAGTCCACGATGTCATCCCGGCTCTCTGGAGCTGTAGCTGACGTCGGAGCGAGTATGAGAACGGTCGAAAGCAGTAGCAGGGCGCTGATGACCAGAGCGGTCCTGGCTGTGGCTGTCATGCTCATAAACAGGCGTGTATAGTTATATAATATTGTTGGAGCACGAGTGAACTCGTGCTCCTATAACTCTAGATCTTCTTCATCGTCATCGAACATGTCCTCGTCGTCGAACATATCATCCTCATCAGGGTCATCTTCGAACATTTCCTCTCCCTCAAGATCATCGTCGAAGAATTCATCGTCGTCGTCATCGAAGTGATCATCAAGGTCCTCGTCCAGCTCTCCCTCAGCCTCCAGCTCCTCCGATGCAGGTGGCAAGGCCTCATGCTCCGGTGCAGCCTCCAACTCCTCGTCCGGGGATGGGTCAGCAAGCTTCTCCGCCTTCTTCTTCTTACCCTTCCCCTTTTTCCCTTTCTTGCCCTTCTTGCCTTTCTTCTTCCCGTAGAGCTTGTCCGCCTCATCGCCCTTTCCATCCTCGCTCACACTGGAGGCCATCTGGGGTCTTTCCTCGAGCCACCCATCCGATTCCTCTTCCTCCTCTTCTTCCTTCTTACCGCGTTTTCTGGTGTATAGGTAAATGATGATGAGCGCTACGATGATGAGCAGGAACAGAAGGGCAAGCACCATGATGAGAACCAATCTCTCTGTGCTTCCCATAGCTCCTCCATCACCATCTCCATCCCCGTCCCCACCATCCCCCCCGCTTCCATCGTTCTGGGCGTGCCAGTCGGCTGGAGACAGGACCGAGATCCAGAACATGATCTCAACATCGAACTCTCCGTCAGACACCTCAAGGATGAATGTGTAGTTGCCGGGCAACAATGACTCGTTGAACCGCATGGACGAACCGAAAAGCTCTGTGCCGCCCTTGTACCATCTGAATGACAACGAACCATTGTCGTACGGGTTGGGGTCCCATGACCCCTCGGCCGAGAACATGATGGGTTCTGATGAGATGTAGGACCCGTTAGCGATCGGAGATGCAAGCACGGGTACTGGGGGTAAGTTCTTTTCTGGGATGGATACGTCGATGATGTAGGTCTTGGAGACATTGTAGTTGCCTACGGCGTCCCAAGCTCCAATTTGGACCTGGTGATCGTCACCCTCTGGTAGCCATATCCTCTGGAAGATCGAAGCGGTCCGATTATCAGCCGACATCTCAACCATCGAGCTGTTAATGATGAACCAATCACTGAACACCGTAGCATCTTCGACCTTCGTCCTGTAGGCGAGATACCCACTACCCATTCCAGAATGATGATCGTACATGGAGAGGTTCAAGGTCCCAGTGTTCTTATTCCAGACCTTCTCGGGTTCCTCAATGGTCATCAGTGGTGGAGTAACATCTATCTTGAAGTCGAAGTGATGGTCCAAAGATGGGTTCTGTGCTCTGTCCCAGCATTTCACGTTCAGGGTGTGTTCTCCAGAGGTCATGTCCTCTAGCTGAACATACGCAGAGTACCCCATGGTCGGGTCGGTCGGCGACATGGCAGAGAAGTTCCCAACATCAACTATCCATGTCGCAGAATCATCCACCGAGAACTCAAGTCGCTCCGGATCGATAGCAGATTCTGCATCATAAAGCTGCAGAGCATGCACTGGGTCGGACCTGTTCATCCAAACGTCCGGCTGTATCCCGGACTGGATGGTCGGCACCGTGGTGTCGATGAGAACATCGAAGGACTCCACAGGCCCCTCGTTCCCGAGCCAATCCACAGCCCACATCGAGATGGTGTTGGTCCCCTGGGAGATGTCCTCGATCATGGCCCTGTTGGAGATGTGGAATAAGTTGTAGGTTGGAATGATCTCCCTGTCCAGGATGGACACCTGCCACTCCAGTTTCATCTGGGCAACACCAGCTCTTTCACGATACTCGAGTCTGATAGTGTGGAAGCCCTTGGTCATGTACTTGGGGAAGTGTCCGCTGCTGGAGTGGTCCCATTGGTCGTAGACCAGTTCTCCGTCCAGGAACAATCGAGCATCATTGTCAGCGGTCACATAGAAGTTGTAGGTCGATGAGTAATTGCAGTAAAGATAACCGGTCCATCTGACCGAGAACCAGTCCACGTTCATTGTCTCGGACGGTCCCCATACTCCCCAGTCATCTAAGGAGAAATCTATGGTCTCGTCGGTCCTGACCATAGCAAGTGAGTCAAAGTTAGGAAGGTCGTAGTACCTGCCCTCCAGTCCCCCCATCTCCCTGAACGGGGTGGCGTTGCCTTCGTCGTAAGGGTCGTTGTGGGTGACGAACACGTCCCTGATGCCCATGGTATCGTTGGCGATGTGGGCTCCCCATCTTGTCGACCGGACCCCTCCGACGTACGTGTCATCGTTCACAGAGTCATAGGTGATGTTCGCTGTGGTCGAATGGACATATGCAACATCATTGACTACTGTGGAGCCTTCAACAAGCTCGATGCCATCGATGGTAGGTCCATCCCCATCGATCCTGAAGGTCCAATGAACATCTGACACATCGGTTGCATGTGCTGGTCCGTCCTCTCCCCCAACATCGATGATGTCAAGTTCGTGCAGCATCCGGGCATCACCTGGGAAGGCCTCATCGGTGATGAACTCGTACTCCACCCTACCATTGGGCTTGTTCGGGATGGTCCACTGGGATGGGTTCTCGCTGAGCAACCGAAGCCCATAGTAGGACGGGTCAGGGATGCACTGGGTCGATCCCTCGTAAACCACGGTCAGGTCCGATATCTGGACCGGTTCGGACGAACGGACCCAACTTCCGTTCAGGGTCACGTTCCCTGAACTCGGAGCGTTCAGCTTCAAGTTCCCGTGCATGTCCAGGTCGTTCTCGACCCGCATCACTCCCACGAACTTGTCAGTGAGGACCTTGCCTGTGGCATTCGTCACCTGTGCTGTCCAGTTCACATACTCCTCTGTGGGGAAGGCCCAGTCGAACTCCATGACCATGTCGATGTCGATGATGTCATCACCACCTACAGATACTGAACACTGGTCCGAACGCAGTTCCACAAGGTCGTGGGGGTCAGCTGTCTCTGTGAAAGTCTGTGTTCCATCAAGGTCTATGGTCATCTGGTAGTCCACAAGCCCTGGTGCCAGGGTCAGGTTGACCTCCTTGATATCAGAAAGACCCCATGCCGATGTCAGCATGAGCCTGAACTTGTAATCTTGATACTTGGCAAAGCAGGTCTTCCCTGCTCCCAGGGTGTGGGTCCCGGTGTCGTATCCGTCAAGCAGCACCATTCCACGGGTTCCGAACGGAAGGACAGTAAGGATGTAGATCTCACCACAGTTCCTCCGCTCCCCGTCCGGTCCATCCGCCTCCACCGCCGAGACCAGGATGTCCCTTATCCCATCATCGTTGACGTCCAAGATCTCCATGTCGCCTCCGAGGATGTCGAACTCATGGCCACCCTCGATGATGGCATCCACATTGCCCCTAGACACAGATATTAGTCCGGGATACTCGGTCCGATTTCGGCCGTAGACGATGAGGATCTCTCCACAGTTCTCCTTTTCATTGGCATAGCCATCTGCGAACATGCTTGAGCAGAATATCTCTGTCCGGTCATCTCCATCAAGGTCCTGGGCAAAGACCCTCTGACCGAGCATGTCATCCTCGTTGTCACCGATTATTCGACGTGAGGATAGGAGGGTGTCTGTCACGTCAAGCTCCAATCGTGTATCGTTCGTTCCGTAAGGTGCAAGGCCACTACCCTTGTGGGACATTCCCCATATCAGGTGGACCTCTCCACACTTTTTGACATCCTCGTTCCATCCATCGCCCCCAGGAGCTCCAACGATGATGTCCTCTAGTCCGTCCCCATCACAATCTCCACAATCTACCCAGTAACCGAACTCATCCTTACTTCCCAGTCCATAGATCGTAAGGTTGGCACTCTCATTGACAGTGATCATCGGGGCCATTGTGGACCGGTTCGCTCTTCCGATGACGATATCTATACCACCCGAGTTGATGGCCGACCCCCCTATGTCCTTCGGAGTTCCTATCACGATATCATCGTATCCATCACCGTTCACATCCCCAAATGCGGTCCCTGATCCTCCACGCCCCTCTACACCAACAGCCTGTATCCATCTTCCAATAGCGAGGTCCGAGGGATCCTTGCACGGAGCGCCTGGACCACACCATTGTGTCTGGTTCAGTATTGCGAGGTCATCGCCCCCGTAGACAAGGTACGCCCCACCTCTGGATACATTCTGGTAAACCGGGATC
>JANQNL010000157.1 GCA_028279585.1 Thermoplasmatota archaeon | reverse complement strand
TCTGTGGATGTGGTATCATCTCCAAGGTCCCACTCGTAACTGAGCAGGTCCACCTCGCCGATGCCCTCATCGATCCTCCCATTGCCGTTGAGGTCGTCGTTGGGGTCGTAGGAACCGGTCCCATCGAACGTGATGGTGGTGCCTGTCTCCAGCTCACCCTCGGTCACGGTCGGCCTGTCAGGTCCAGCCATGGCCACTGGTGGCATGTCCACGTATACCTTGAACTCGTCGGAGAGGACGTAGTTCTCGTCCTCCTTGCCCTCTGGACCGTCCGAGACGTAGAGGTAGACCGAGTAGTAGTTACCGAAGTTGTTAGTGGATCCCTTGGCGGAATAGTTGTGTGTAGCCTCGGTTCCAGTGGTCCATGAGGACATGGTCCCGTCGCCGAAGTCCCACTTGTACTTCAGGTAGTGGTCAGGTATGTAGTCGTCATCCACATCGAAGCCTGGGAGCATGTCAGGGTCCTCGCAGAGGCTGGAGTCGAAGTAGATCTCCTGGCCGCGCTTGGCGGTTATCTCTGTGACAGGTTCCAGAGGCTGAAGCATGGAAAGCCTTGCGCCTATGGCCACTGTCGGTTCTGTGTTGAACTCCTTGACGTGAAGGAGGATGGAGTCCGTTCCGTTCTGTGTGTCCATGTCCTTCTCGCCAGTGACGTCGTCCACTGGTCCGTCGTAGACGTTGAGGGTGACCAGGTACTCACCAGGTATGGAGTACTTGTAGGTGGGGTTCATGTTCCCACGGGTCTCGAACTCGGAGTGCAAGCTTGGGATGTGGTTCGGGTCCCTGTTGTCAAGGTCCCAGTAGTATGTGAGGAGCTGGTTCGCGTCAGGGTCTGTTGCGTATCCTACGAACTGCACCCACTGGTTGACGAGGATGGTGGCCTCGTTGTCAGTGTCATCGTTGTCTGGGTAGACTGTGATGGTGGGAGTCGGGGGTGTGCCTGGGTCGCGGAGGACCTTGACCAGACAGAAATCCTGGTGGGAGTTCATGTCGGGATCCCTGACAGTGAGGGTGACCTTGAAGATGGTCTCGTTAACGCCTGCTGGGAGGATCCATTCGTGTGATGCGAACGGGGTGTCCATCCAAGGGGTCATCTGGGCGCCTACGCCCCAGTGCCATCGGTACTTGAGGTTCGAGGTCTCTTCATAGTTCGGTTCGCCTTCAGGATAACCATCCTCGATGTTGTGGGAATCCTCACCGTTATCAGGACCGGTCCATCCAGCATCCCACATTGTTAGTCCATCCATTCCTGTGTCGTCCTGTGGGTCCCAGGAGCCGCTTCCATCGAAATGCACGGTCTCCCTCTCACGAACGATCATCATACCTAGCTCATCGAAACCCTGGTCTGGACCAGCGTCTGCGTGAGGAGCCTGCATCTGATGCTTGTAAGGAAGCACGAACCATGATGTCTTGTTAGTAAAACCACAATACAGAATGAAGTCTGCAGTGATGTTGGAATCGTCATCAACGATAAGGTCCGTCCTCCAGACCATGATGTAGATCCTGCCACCGACCATGGCTCCGGGCTGGGGGCCGTTCCAGACACCCACACCATCCATGAACTCCTCCTGCTGCCTGGAAGGCCATCCAGGAGCTTCTGTGGTGTAAGGGTCAACAACACCAGGTGTTGTTGGATCGAAGTCGAAGTCCAACCGACCCTCGATGGTGCCGGCCTGCTTCGCGATATCGTAGTCGCCGTTGGTATCGAACAGGGCAGAGACGTGGAGGATCTTCCCAGGTCCGCCAGTCCCGTCCAGAAGGTTCCCGAGACTGTTCACCGTGATGTTACAGCCAGGCTCGGTCGCTCCGTCGAATGGAGCGTAGAAGGTCTTGCCTGCCCGAGGGAACGAGAAGTTCATCGGGTTCAGGTCCGTGTACGTCTCGTTCAGGTCCTCCTTATTGAGGCCTGGATAACCAGGGGATGTGGAATCAGCATGGGAGATCACAGGCTCCTCTGTGAGGTAGTGTGTGTCCCCAGTCATGTTCTGACATCCCAGGTAATAGACGTTGTGCAGGTCGTAGTCGTATACGGAATGATGGTAGTCCCTACGCGTGGAAGGGGAGCGCTGGGGGATATCTTCCCCCAGTGGCTCCGGTTCTTCCAGGCGTTCAAGGGTATCCGCCCTCAAACCTCTCATCTCTAAATGGCTACCCGCGGTCGCGACCCAGGGGGCTGCGATCATCAGGGCCATCAACATCAATGCAAGCAATGCAAGCTTGAACTTTGCCATCTGACCACCTTTTATGCGTAGAGCTCGCGCTGGGGCTACCAGCAATGAGCTTCTGCCTTTAGGCAGGGCGACCGGACAGTTTCCTATTCCCGACCAGGGATACGGATATGAACACCTTCACCTACGGTCGCCTTGAGAGATGATTTAGCCTCAAGAGCATATAAAGTAACACTGTTCATGAGACAGGACGAATGTTCATGAACGAGCATGTAGCCGTTCAGAACTTGCGAGTTCGTGCCATCAAAGCTACAACCAGTAGTCCGATGATAGCGAACATCAGCAACACTCCACCCAGTATTATCCAGCGGAGGTAATCCCAGAGGTTGAAGTCCATGTCAGTAGGACCCGTGGGATCGTCCTTTGGAACCTCGGCCTTCTGTGTAGTGAAATGCAGCTCGCGGGTCATGGACATCTCGCCGTTGGAGTTGAACGCCCTGACCTGCACCGTGTGGTTGCCTTCGAAGAGCTTTCCGATATCGATGAAGTACTCCCAGTCCTTACCACCCTCGGCAGTGGCCCAGTTGCCCCCATCGATCTTGACCTCTACGTAGCTGATGTCGAAGAACGCATCGGAAGCTGTTCCTTTCAGGGCGAAGCTGTCAGTGGTGGTGTAACCCTCGGAAGGGGAAGTGATGTAGATAGATACTGAAGATGGACGTTCGAGAACTTCCAGAGTATAGGTGGCCTTGTTGGTCCACACACCGTTAAAGTCCATGGCGTCAAACTCGATGTTGTAGACACCGGCCACTGCGAACATGTAGGTCGATGAGAGGTCGGTACCTATCTCGATACCATCCGCCCTCCACCTGTACTCCACGATCTTCTCCTCGGAAGTGACGCCGCCATTGAGGATGACGTTGTCCCCCTCGTATGCTGGGGATGGATACACGGATACGACCCTGGCTGTAGGTTTACCTGGTGTGCTTCCACCTCCACCACCGCTACCACCACCTTCTTCCACTGTGATGATCTCGTGATCGTATTCGGACTTGATGCCGTCCGTGTCCTCGACGACCAGGGAGGCGTTGTATTGCCCGATGTTGTAGTATGTGTGAGTGACCACACTGTCCTCTATCCATCCTGAGTCCTCACCATCACCGTAGATGAACCTGTAGGCGACGATACCAACATCGTCGTAGGATGCGGAGCCATCGAACATCACCTGTCCACCTTCACCCACGAGGTTCGAGGAAACCGACAGCATGGCCGTGGGTGCCTTGTTCACACCGCGGACGTCCATGTCTATCATCTTCCAGTCGTTGGAAGTGATGGTGTCCTTGGGGACAGTGTTCTCTATCCTGGCTGTGAGCTCGTACTCGCCCTCATCGGGTGCTATGAACTCAAGCTCCAGATCAAGGGTCTGGGGGTAGACGTTGTTCGCAGTGTATCGCACAGCCTCGACCACCTCTGTGGTCCCCTTCTGCTTATAGCTCAGGGCGACATCCATGGAGTTGACGAAGTCCGTGCCGTTGATGACCACGCTGACATTGGCGTGGGTGAGCTCACCGGTCACAGGGAAGGTCTCCTTGAGCTCGAGCTTGTCGAGGAACACATCAGATACGGTCGTGCTCTCGGTGAGGGTATACATCGTATCCACCATCAGGGAGTTGAAGCCCTGGACCCTGCCATTGGGCCAGTGGACCGTGACATCCACATCCCCGCCATGGGTCCCAAGCCCAAACTCCAGAACAAGTGAGTTCTGGTGTCCGTGGCAACCCATGCCGCCCTCCACCTGCTTGGTGATCGTTCCCCCGTCGTAGGTCAGATCTACCCGAGCTCCGATGGCTGCCTTGTTGGATTCCATGCCTTCGAGCTTGAGCTTGACCCAGTGATTGTCATTACCGTTATTTCGGAACAGTCGGAGCTCCTTCTTCCCACCAGTGTCCGGGATCTCCTTTCCAGCTGTGATAAGGTCAAGGTCTCCGTCGTTGTCGTAGTCGCACCAGCAGCCCGCATATGTGTTCCAGACCTGAATTCCGCACTCCTCGGAGGTCTCTGTGAACGTCAGGTCGCCGTTGTTGCGATACATGTAGCTGTAAGCATAAGCGATATCGTCGTAGATCTGGGGGATGAACATGTCCTCGTAGCCGTCGTTGTCGTAGTCGCCGACAGCGATGCCGACGAAGAGCTCGTCCTCTCCGCCACCGATCTGCTTCTCTGGGATGCCTGAACCGGACCTCTCGTTGGTGAAACCCCAGTCGCCTGCCTCCCCGTCAGAGATGAGGAGCTGGCTGTCACCGCAGATAGGGCCGCGATAGAGGTCCTTGTGCACCAGAGCGGTCTCCCAGATGTCAAAGTCGCCATCGGTGTTGAAGTCTGCCCAGACAGAGCCTACTGTGTGGGCGTAGTAGGTGTCCCCAAGTCGTGTGTACTCTTCACCGGCCACTCCTCTGTCGAGAGCCACATCGGTGAACGTTCCGTCGCCATTGTTCTCCCAGAGATAATTGGCCACTATCCTATAGTTGGACACGTAGCAGTCGATGTAGCCATCCTCGTTGTAGTCGCACCATGCTACACCACGTCCGTACTTTGGTGAGTCGTATGTGTCGACGCCAGCAGATGCTGTGACGTTGGAGAACGTCCCATCACCGTTGTTGTGGAGAAGGATGTCCCCGTAGTATACAGGGTTTCCATCGTTCCAGTCCTCTCCACCTGTGATGTATATGTCCAGGTAACCGTCGTTATCGTAATCTGCCCATCCTGCTGCGGTATGGGCGTCGGTGTTGTCAGGGATCTCTGCAGCGGCAGAGGCGTCCTTGAACACACCCTTGTAGTTTTTGAACAGGACATCGGTGCTGCCCTTTCCGGAGCAGGTGTAGATGTCCAGCCATCCATCGTTATCGTAGTCTCCCCAAACACCATATCCTCCAGCGTTGGTAAGACCCAGGGATTCTGTGACGTCCGTGAAGGTCCAGTCAGGCGCACCGTTGTTCCGGAAGAGCCTGTCGCCGGAGATGAGAAGGTCCTCGTCCCCGTCGTTGTCGTAGTCTCCCCATGCAAGGAAGTTCGAGTTGACACCCTCGAAACCAGCTTCGTAGCTCACGTTGGTGAAGATGGTATCGTTCCGGGTCGTGGTACCGCTGACGGTCTCCACGGGGGTGTCCAGAACTGTGAACGTGACCGCGCACATCATGAGTATAACGGCCAGGGCTATGAGGGAAACTAACTTGGCTTGCATGTTCTCACCGCTGGGGGAAGACAAGCTGGCCGATACGTTTCTAGATATAAATAAAAAGTGGAGAGAGTGAAACAAGCTCTGAAACTTGGTGGAAAAAAATTGATGTTCAGGACTGATAGAGAGCCTAGGATGGTCCTGAACATCAACACCTCTTTGTTTCAGAGCTTGAGAAGCGAGATCCACTTCTTCTAGCCTTCCATTCGAACATCAAGGATTTGGCTGTTCCTCGTTGGGCATAGGGTCGACGGACTCCTCGGGCATGCCTTCCGCAGTCTCCTCTTGGACCTCGGTGGCCTCTTCAGGCATTTCTTCTGCACCCTCGACTGCCTCCTCGGGCATTCCCTCCGATTCTGGCATCTCCTCGGCCATCTCCTCACCACCCTCTACCGGAACTTCCTCTGGCATCGGTTCTGCCTCGTGCGGCATGGGCTCTTGTGCCTCTGGTAGAGCTTCCAACTCCTCGTTCGGTAAAGGCTCGGCCTCTGTCGGCATCGGAAGGTCCACAGGCATTGGCTCAGGCATCGGTTCTGGCTCTGGAGCCTTTTTCTTGGATGCCCTCTTTGGCTTCTCCTCGATAGGTTCTGGCTCGGGCTCTGCACTGTCCTGTGCCTTCTTCCGCACCATCACTATCACAAGGGCTGCAACGACTAGGATCAGGACCAGGACCGCGATCGGGATGATGATGAAGGCCATGGTGTAGTCGGTCTCCTCACCGCCACCGTCCGTCCCGTTGGTCTCATTGCCGCTTGTGCCATCGGTCGTGATCTGTGGCTTACTGCTGATATCATCTGGGTCTGTGCCCGCGTTGTACTCGTCGATGTTAGAGAACGTATCTCCATCAAGGTCAGATGCGGAGTCGTTGACCAGTGGGTCCAGACCATGGGCGGTCTCGTAGGTGTCGGGCATGCCGTCGTTATCGTCGTCAGGATCGTCCATGTCCGGGACGCCATCGTCATCAGTATCTGTGGTCGCGTCCTTGACCGTGACCTGGATGGTAGCGGTCAATGCATTGGAGTCTATGTCCGAGACCTCCACTGTGATGTTATGGACGCCAGGTGTCAGAAGGATGCCCTCTATCGGGTTTCCGATACCGATCACCGAATCCATGTCCAAGGACCAGCTAAAGACCAACCGCTCCACGGTGGAGCCGTGGACAGTGTCTGGGTCTATGCACCTAGCCTCGAAGTTCACTGGAGTGTCCGAGCGCAGCATCGCACCGTCGTTCGGACGGATTATGGTCAGCTCGGACGGAGGCTCGTTGACGTTGAGCACCTGGATGGTGGTCTCCTTGGACACCTGTGTCCCAGCCTCGTCCTCTGCAGTGATGGTCACTTTGTAGCTTCCCACCTGTTCATCGTCGCAAAGGAGCTCGATGGTATGGGCCACAGCATCGACCTTGAGGGTCGAACCAAGGCTCAATCCCGGGATGACCGTCCCGATGTCCGTGATCAGAGTGACGTTCTCGCCATCCTTGTCGTCGGCCATGTTGATGGTTATCTTCTTGAGCTGCCCCTCGGTCACCATGATGGTAGCTGGGACCGCCAAGGTCGGAGCGTCGTCTGTTGGGACAACGGTCAGGCCGCAGGAGATAAAGGTCTCCAGGGTACCATCGGAGCATGAAAACCAGAGGGTCGTGAACCCGTTCCAGTCTGCTATCGGGGTCAGGTGAACCGCTCCGTCGGAGCCGACGATGATCGTCACGTTATCATTAAGGACATAGTCGTAAGCCAGTGGGTCATCCTCGGGGTCCTCGAAGTGCTTGGAAAGGTCTATGGAACTGTCCGAGGTATCTTCCATCATCGAGACTGGATAGAGGTTCTTGCTGATCCTCGGAGCGTCGTTGGCAGGCTCGAAGACAATGAGCATGTTCGTGTAGACGTACTCTGTTCCATCGTAGACGACAAGCTGGATCCTGACATCGCCGACGAAGTCCTCGGAGATGGAGGTCGGAGCGTATCCCAGCCAACCCTCATCATCCACGAAGACGTCCATGAGTGTGTTGTTGGTCCAGGACACAACGGTATACTCCAGGTCGTCCCCATCGTCATCGTTGGTGTGGTCTGGTAAGAACACAAGCGTGCTGTTGGACGAGTCCTCATCCACGAACTGTGGTGCGATGGTGGTCCAGGTCGGAACGTCGTTGACAGAGTAGATTTCGATATCGATGACGTCGGTGTGCACCCAGTTGCCAAGGGCGTCGGAGCCGTTGATGACAACACCGACCCAGCCGAACCAATGATCGTTGGCAGCTCCGTTCATAGAGTCCACCGTCAGGTTCCTGCCGTCGAAGTTGATACCGACGTCAACAATGGAGCTCTGGTTGTTGGAGAGGACCTGGAATGTCAGGTCCCCGGTGACGTTCATGTCCTGGTAGAAGTAGTCGGAAAGGTCCAGGGCGAAATCGTCCCGAGAGTCCTCTGCTACCTGGACCGTGAACGGAACTGGATCTGCATAGGGCTGGGAGTTACCGAACATGAGCTCCTTGTGTGTGTTCATGGTAACGGCCTTGGTCTGTGAGAACGACGGATAGGTCGCCACCACATCGGTAACGTTCACGGTGGGTGTCCTTGTCCACTGGGTAGCAGTGGCAACGGTGTAGAACTGATAGGTCACAGGCAGCCATGTTGCCCAGCCATCCGCACCTGTCGGAACGTTCAGGACCGGCACCAGGTTGTCCTGGACCTGGACGTTTGCACCGACTGCGGGCGCATCGTTCTTTGCGACGTAAACGTCGAGATAGTTCTGTATCTTGACCTCGACGACGTTCGCTGCGGACTGCAGCTGGGCATATACAGATGAATGCGAGCAGTTGACGAAAGCTACAAGTGAGTCGAACACGCACATATCGATGTTGGAGTTCGAAGTGAACGTCGAGTTGTAGCAGTAGTAGTAATGGTCTGCGAACGTGTAGTATGTCAGGCCTATCGGATTGTTGCTGATGGTGTTATTCCAAAGCCTGTAGTCACAGTCGTAGTAGAGACAGATACCTGCATGGTGGATGTAATTGTTCGTGTCCCTGAACCCGTTGTTGTTGACCGTGTTGTGGTGGATGGACATGACACCACTGGATGCCTCGCTGTAAAGACCGGTCCATGGGTTGTTCGCGATGGTGTTATGAGAGATCTCCACATCCCAGCAGGAGAAGGAGTTGTAGATACCACACCACCTGGCATTGCCTGACTGGCCACCGTTCGCGTTGACGGTATTCCCAGCCACCTTCACCCAGGAGTTGGACATGTAGATACCATAGTTGTGGTTGTTGCTGATCGTGTTGTTGAGGATCCTGGTCCTCGACAAGGTGCAACTTGTGATGAAGGTACCGTTGTAATTGTACTGGAGGTCGTTCCTTGCAATGAGACCGAACGTGGACTGGAAGTAGACAGCGTGCTTGTTGTGGTAGAAGTTACCGTCGACAACCCTCATGGACACGGAGTTGGTCCCGTAGATGCCACGGTTGGTGGTGTAGGAGACCGTGTCGTTGTCCGAGTGTATAGTTGTGCTCGTGGTTCCGTAGATACCATACTCACCCATCTGGATGAGGTTGTACGAGCTTGTGATGGATGCGCTCATTCCCAGGTAGATGTTGTATCTCTGGTTGTTATAGAACTCGTTGTAAGATAACACCGGGTGGGCGTTGATACCGCTGTTGACGATCTCCACAGCATACCCTGTGGTCTCGGCCTGGCTTGCACGGGATATGTTGTTGCCATAGATCCATGGTGATGAACCGGATATCAACATCGCCTCATACTCCAGGTCATGGAAGGTATTGTTCGTGATGAACACCTTGGACGAGTCAAGGATCTGCAGACCGTCCCTGTGCATTCCAGAGAGGTATGTATCGTTGATGAACGCCCTTGCACCCTCGTTGCTTGTACCCTGGAGGATGAAGTTGTAGTTGCCTGCACCGCCCTTGTCTATGATCGAGTTATCAGTATTGAGCTGGCCGCTGTCATTGACCTGGATGCGATACTGTCCGTTGGAGTCGCACAGCATATAGAGGAAAAGATTTATTATAGATAACCAAAAAAAAATCCTCACAATAGATGATGAACCCGATGAAAGGTTATATATTTCTATCCTTCTTGAGGACAATGGATATTTAACTGATACGGCCAAGGATGGTTTCGACGGTTTGGAAAAGGCAAGGAATAATCCCCCAGATCTCATCACGCTGGATATAACTATGCCAAGAAAATCTGGAGTGAAGTTCTATAGTGAAATCAGAGATGATCCAGATTTAAAAGATGTACCAATCATTATTATTACAGGAGTCACAGGCCTTGGCGGTGATCCCAAAGAATTTCATAAATATTTATCGACACGAGAAAATACCCCCCCTCCTGATGGTTTCATCACAAAACCTATCGAGCCAGACATTCTTCTCAACACAGTAGAAAAACTATTATATAGCCAATAATACGCTTATCCACTTTATAAATTGCAAAAAATTTCCGATTGAATAAATAAGAGTGGAATGGATTCATGGGCTTTGATTGTCATCATAAAGCATATTCATGCTTAATAAACGAAAACGTTTATGACTAAAAATAGCAACAATAAAATAGATCCAATCAAAAATGAAATTTTTGAAAAATCTCCTGATGG
>JANQNL010000144.1 GCA_028279585.1 Thermoplasmatota archaeon | reverse complement strand
TAACCCATATGGTGTGGGGATATCCAGCGAACAGAGCGTATGGGTCTGAGGACTGTGAACCCCAACCAGGGAACTCGATGGTGTCTATGTAGCTCCTGTCGAACGATGGGTCGTTGTATAACCAGAGCTCACCGCATCGTTCCATGTCGTCGTTCTCGCCATCTGCCCACTTGGCAGATACTGCAAGGTCGTTGGTTCCATCGTTGTCATAGTCAACGATATCAAAGGTCCAGCCGAACCTGTCGTCATCATCCTTTCCTATAAGCGAATAACCGCTTGTGATCTCTGATACTATTGGTGCCTGGGCATAGGTCCAGTCGCCTGAACCAGGAATGTAGTACATCTCACCGACCATCCACTGGTCGTCGAACTCTCCTTTCCCTCTTCCTGCTCCAACGAACAGGTCTGGGATGGTATCGCCGTCCATATCACCACTGGCAAAGTCGTATCCGAAGTAGTCATTATCATAGTTTGAGTAGATGGTAAGAGCGTTGCCGCCAACGTCCAGGTCGATCTCTGATCCCATGTAGCCAGGTTCAGCTCCGAACACAATGGAGATCTCTCCAGCTTCATCGTACTTATCATACTTTCCATCAGACTCTGGAGCTGCACAGATCACGTCGTCCTTACCATCACCTGTGATATCCGCAAGGTGGACACGCATACCGAGCTTGTCCCCGGCATCGTCACCCCAGATGACCGTATCGTGGTCCGAGATGAGATTGTAGCTACCCGCGGTCACAGGTCCATAAAGGAGGCGGACCTCGCCAGAGCGCATCCTGGCGTCCGAGATCTGTCCATCACCGTCCGGCATCCCGATGGCGAGGTCGAGGGTGCCGTTACCGCTGATATCTCCGATGGCCAGACCGAGGCCGGCATTGTCACCGGACTCTGGTCCGTAGATGACCGTATTGGCCATCATGGTGCTGCTTGCCGAGATACCGGCCCCAGAACCACGGAAGACATAGACCCGACCGGCCGTAGGTTCGGTCACACCCAGGCCCTGTGCATCTGGTGACGAGACTATCAGGTCATCGAACCCGTCAGCGTTCAGATCACCCGTCACCATCTCGTACCCGAAGTATGCATCAAAGGCGCTTTGGGCGTTGATCGTAGCGTTCGCATGCCAGCCTGGCATTGATGTGTTGAGATAGATCTCCGAAGGCATTGAACCATTGCCATTTATGACGTAGACCTTGCCATAGAAGTTGTTTGCGAACCTAGCTCCTATGGCGATGTCGTCATGACCATCATTGTCGAAATCACCCACCGCTAGCGTATTGCCTATGCGGTCATTGGCCTCATGTCCATATATGGTCACATCACTCTTCGAGCCAATTGCTGCAAATCCACCGGACATTCCCTGGAGGGTACTGTCAAAGATGATGTACACCTCACCGGTCTGGTTGAACTGGTCGTCCTTTCCATCAGCCCAGGGTGATGATACTACCAGGTCGTCCTGGCCATTACCATTGAAATCTCCTGTTAGGACCTGATATGCAAATATGTCCCCATCCCCTGGAGCAGGGGTGGCGGACTCGTTGGTCCCGTTGTTTCCGTAGATCACTATGTCCGGGGCAATGCCGCCGTATCCACGGGTGTTGGTCTCAGGTTCTGGCCCAGGGTCAACGACCGGAACCTCAGGGGCTCCAGTGGTCATCCCGATGAAGAGTACTGTCATTAGCGTTAGTGCTATAGCTACGACTAAGGGTGTTCGGATCATTACGATACCTCGCCATACGTTCGAAGGAACAGGTGTTTTATATAGATAATGGAACAAAGATAGAACTTTCCGTGCCCTACCCTTTTTATACCCAAACCCAATATCCGACCTCGTGGACCCTCTGGATAAGCTGAAACGGACCAAAAGCGAGGGGATGGGGCCAGTGATGCCCTTCTTAGAACATCTGGAGGAGCTTCGCCGCCGGTTGTTCTACAGTGTCATCGCCGTCATGGTCCTGTCAGTCTTCGTTTTCACGTTCGGACTCCGCTCGATCGAGGTGGGGGGACTCCCATTCTCCATCTGCTACCCGTTCCCAGACCCGTTCAACTCCATAACGGCCCTTGTGTTCGAACGTATAGTCCAGGACCTATTGGGTGATGGTGTCACTCTCATAGCACTGACGCCGTTCGATGCAATGGTGACCCAGATAAAGATCTCCATCTTCCTGGGGGTCCTTCTAGGCATGCCGTTCATCATGTACAACGTCATAACGTTCATCGGCCCAGGGTTGTATCCGAAGGAGAAGCTCATGATAATGTCCACGGTCCCGGTCTCCGCGATCATGTTCGTCATGGGCGCTTTGTTCGCCTACTACATACTGGCTCCATTCACGTTCGGGTTCCTGTACGAGTACACGGAGTCCATGGGTGTGGAGAAGACGCTGGCCGTGGAGGACTTCGTGGGTTTTGTGGTGGTCATGCTAGGTGCGTTCGGAGTTCTGTTCGAGCTTCCAGTTGTCATGACCATGCTCTCTTACCTTGGTATCGTCAAGCCGGACATGTGGCGTTCCAAGTGGCGCATCGTCACTGTGGCCATCGCCATCATTGCAGCGGCGATCACACCAGATGGCACTGGCATCACGATGATGATCGTGGCCGTCCCACTTCTTATCCTATACTGGGCTGGTTACTTCGCGTCCATACTGGCCTACAGGAACTACCTGCAAAGGACCTCCAAGGCACAGTAGGGGTTGGTTCGAGGGTCCAGTTCGCCCCACCATGAGATAAAAATATATATGGGGTATCCATATTTCTAAAATGATGTTCGGCATCAATGGTCTGGAATGGATACTCATCCTTCTTGCGATACTGCTTCTGTTCGGTGCAAAGAAGATACCAGAGCTTGCCCGTAGTTTCGGCAAGGCCACTGGAGAGTTCAAAAAGGGCCAGCGTGAGGTGGAGAGGGAGATCCTCGACGACGACTCACCCAAGCCGAAGAAGCGTGCTTCCAAGCTTCGCAAGGCAGCTTCTGACCTGGGTATCGATGTTGAGGGCAAGTCGGACACACAGCTGAAGAAGGAGATCGCCAAGGCGATCAGGGATTAAAGCTGTATTTTGATCATTCTTTAGGTTGAGCGTGAGCTCTATTAATATTCCGAGCGAGTAGGCCGGAGGGGGAGCGGCGGAGGCCAGCGGAGCGAGGGATGGGGGGAGGCTGGTGGGCCGGAGGGGATCCTTCCGTATGCAAGCAAATAATGAATACCAACACCGCCATCACCCCCCATGCACCTGAACTGCGACCTCCACATCCACGGCCGTTACTCCGGAGGCTCCTCCAAGACCATGACCCTGGAGGGAGTTGCCCGGGCAGCCAAGGAGAAAGGCCTTCAGCTCATGGCCACGGGAGACATCCTCCACGACGAATGGGCCTCTGACCTTGCAGACGCAAAGCAGATCGATGACGGCACGTTCGAGCTGGTGGGCATGCGGTTCATCCTCACAACAGAGGTCGAGGACGCACACAGGGTCCACCACCTCCTTCTGTTCCCGTCCATGGACTCCCGACACACGTTCAAGGACACCATCCGTAAACACAGCGTGAACCTGGATACGGATGGTAGACCGAACGTCAGGCTCCCAGGAAACGATATCGTCAGGCTTGCCAAGGACGCAGACGCCCTTGTAGGTCCATGTCACGCCTTCACCCCCTGGACGTCCATCTACTCCAAGTACGATTCCCTGGAAGAGTGTTACATGGACAACACCAAGGACATCGACTTCCTGGAGCTCGGATTGAGCGCGGACACTTTCATGGCAGACAAGGTCAGGGCCCATCACCCTCTCACCTTCCTATCCAACTCCGACGCACACTCAGCATCCCCACACAGACTTGGGCGTGAATACAACATACTGGAGGTGGAGGCTGCTACCTTCGAGGAGGTCAAGCTAGCCCTTGCCAGGAAGAACGGCCGCAGGTTCATTATGAACGTCGGGATGCCCCCGCAGGAAGGGAAATACCATCTTACAGCTTGCATCAACTGCTATACCCCGTACGACCTGAACGAGGCCATCTCCACCCGCTGGAAGTGTCCTGAGTGTGGAAAGCGCCTGAAGAAAGGCGTCACCGATAGGATCAACGAGCTTGCTGGGGAAGACCCCGCGGAAGCGTCCCCGGACCATAGACCCCCATACAAGTACATCCTACCCCTAGGCATGATCATCTCCAAGGTCTATGGCGTCAAATCCCTGGACTCCATCAAGGTCAAGAGTGCATACGACAAGCTCTACAATAGGTTCGGACCAGAGACAGGAGTGCTGTTCGATGTTCCACTGGACCAGATCCAGGAGGAGACCGACGAGGCTGTGGCCTGGGGAGTGGAGGCTTTCCGTAATGGTCTTGTGAAGTTCATTCCCGGCGGTGGTGGAAAGTATGGGGAGATCGCAGTGCCTGAGAGGGATGGGACCTACGCTGTGGAGTCTGGGCCTAAGAAGCGGGCACAGAAGAGTTTAGGTGATTTCTAGGGAACCCTCAACTTGATGGTCACTCTGGATAGGCGACTTCAACAATAAGACTCCTCAATGTGAGAAAGTTCTGGATAGAAGAAAGGTTGTCCAATTCATACAGCTTGCGCTAGCTACTGATGAATTGGACAATTTCTTGTTATCCCAATCCAGAACTTTCTCACGTCGTCTAATTGTTGAAGTCGTCCCAATCCTCAAAACTGTTCTTCTCAGGCTTGCTCTTGATGTCCGGGTCTCCCTCCTCGCCAGCCGTCTTGTAATCATCGTAGTAATCAGGCTTCTTCTTCTTCATCACCATAAGCACGACGAGCGCTGTGGCAGTGAGGAACAAGAGCCCACCAACGAGTATCAAGATAGCTATCTGCCAGGAGTTGAGGGTGTCATCCTCCTCTGAAGCCTCAGCTTCCTTCTGGACAACGATGGTCGTATCGTTGCCATCAGGTATGTAGAGGACTATCTGGAACTCTCCAGAATGGTTGCTGATGGCGTAGCGAGCATGGGTGCCAGTGTAGTCCACCACAGAAGGTAACGCACGCTTTTCCACAAGGTCGCCGTTGACAAGAATGTCCACCTCGGACATGAAGGTCGTCCCAATGGTCGAAGGATCAACTGTGATGATGAACAGGTTACCCTTGTAATCCTCGGAATACACTGTGAGCTCAAGGTAGCCGTTCTCGGCCTTACGCTTGATCACAGTATACAATGGATCGTAGGTCAAGGACTGCGAATATCCATCCGCAGTGTAGTCGATCATGGCCACAACGTGGTTGTCGATGGTCTCGTTGAACGGATTGTCCTGGGACTCATGCAGTAGGAACGTGTAGTGCTGGACAGCAACATTCCCCTGCAGGTCCATTACGTCGACGATGACCATGTGGACACCATACTTTTCGAAAGCGTGGACAATGGCCACACCATGGGCCATGTGACCATCATCGAAGGTCCAGGTGATCATGTAGGTCGCGTCTATGGCATCCAGTGTGTAATTGCCGGACTCGTTTATGAAACCAATGAACATGGACACGGACAGGTTGTTGATGGTCCAGTGGACGTTGAAGTCCACGTCCAGGATGCCATCTCCAGGGTCTGTCTGGTTCGTGGTGCCGTTGTCGTCCGGCTTGGTCCCATTGTCGAACTCGGGGGGTTTACCATCCTCGGTAGCGTGAATGGTCACGGACGCATGGTCTGTGTATTCCCAGTCCGCAACGATCACGGTCACGGTGTACACACCGATCTCTCGTGGAATGAACCAGGCATCGTACTCATTGAACTGGATATCTGCAACGTCCCCTGTCTGGTCGTAAGCGAGCCAGTCGTATGTGAGCGGATCATTATCTGGGTCAGAGGAATTGATAGCTGTTAGCTGGACAACGGTATCTGGCATGGTCCAGTAGTGGTCTGTGACTATCCTTGCGAACGGTGCTACGTTCTTTCCCTGACCGACCGGGACCACCTCGATGACCTTTACAAGCTGGGTGGTGTGGTTCCCATCGCTCACACGGAGAGTGATCATGTAGCTTCCCTGCTCAGCGAAGGCATGGACGAACTCTTCGACGTAATAGTTGGCACCGTCAGCCAACACCCACTCGAAGGTTATCTCATCACCATCTGGGTCGTAGGAATCCGATGCATCGAACTCCACCTCCTGGCCGATCTCTGGCTTGGGGTCAGAGATGTGCATAATGACCACAGGGTCATGACTTATCTCCTCCCCACCCTCTGGAGCGATGTCCATGGTGATGCTATAGGTGACCTCGTCCTTGCCATCAGAACAAACAGTCGTTATCTCGTAGACACCAGCGTGTGGCAGGGTGACCTCGAAGTCCTGTGAGGTGAAGGTATACAGGATCCCCTCGGTCTCGTGGTGAACAGTGGATGTGTAGGTCAATGGGTCCCCATCTGCATCTGTCCCGACACAGGTGAACGAGTATGTCCTGTTCCTGACGAGGTTGTGATAGACGGTAAGTTCCGGAACAGTGTTGTTCGGATGGGGGTCAGGGTCTGGTGCGCTGCCGACATAGACGTAGAACGTGTCGGAGGCCTGACCATGACCGGAGGAGGTAGCAGTGACGTTGACGAAGAACGTGTGGTCTGCGGTCTCTTCACCGAAGTGGACCTCGAGGTTGTTCGCGGTTGTGTTGAAATCGTTCCAAAACGATGTGACCGGCTCCACGATGTCGAAGTTCCAGATGTAGTGGTCTATCGTGACGGTATCGTTGGTCAGGAAATCCACATCCACCATGAAGGTCGCTGTGGAGTCGACCGTGACGTTGTAATGCTCCACAGGGGAAGTGACCGTGAAATACTGGTTCCTCGACCCCGCCGAAACAGGACCGACGACCATCAGAACAGAGCACAGGAGCACCAATACGACAAGGGTCGTTCCTGCGATCTTGAACAAGTTCTTACCACCTACCATTGCTATCACCTCGGGTATGATGTGTGTCAATTGGCCCGAAGCTATATAACCGGTATTCGGTATCATGCGTCAAATATACCATATACCACTAATTATACCAAACTCCAAGGAAAAGATTAATATGCTCCAGTCGTCAATATTTTTACTGTCACGGAAGATGAGAGGGAGGTGGTGGGATTGCCCCACAGGTACCACGTCACAGTAGAGAAGAGGCTACTGTTGTACCTGAAGGAATACCTAAGGTACAACGACAAGTTCGAGGTTCCCGTCGATATAACGCAAGAGGGGATCGCCGAGGCATTGGGAATAAGGCAGCACCATGTCTCAAGGGCGATAACCACACTGGTGGACAACGGGATGGTCTATGAGCGTACAGCACATATCAAGGGAAAGAAGCGCAGGAGGAAGGCGTACTTCCTCACCCAAGAGTCCATACCATATCTTGAAGAGCTTGAGCAGGAGATAGGCTCGCAGACAGTGACAGTCAAGACAGGTTCCGGAGAACTTCGGGACATGACTGTGACCAAGATCTGCAGCGAGCTCAAGGCGATCTACTCCGTAGAGCCCACGCTCTTTGAGCTGACGAACACAATAATCACAGATGGTGAAGCGGACCTAACGAAGAACTACTCGTTCCTCAACAGGTCTGCCTCCGCGGTAGTGGTGAGACGCGGAGAGGTCCCAGTTGTAACAGCGTTCATAGGTAGGGAAGAGGAGATAAAGCTCATCCATAGGTTCAGCAAGAGCACGGAGAAGACCGTCCTTGCCATCTATGGACTTGCGGGTATCGGAAAGACCACACTCGCTGCCAGGGTTTGCCACGACGAGAAGGAGCGCTCAATGTTCTGGTATCCATGCAATGAATGGACAACCACGTGGCACATCCTTGAGGAGCTTCGCCATTTCACAGCCGACATGAAGGGTGAGAACGAGGTCGTGGAAGCGGACCAGACCAGGGATGTGAACTCCTGGGTGGGAAAGGTCGCAGGGGACCTGAACAAACAGGATGCATTGATCGTTCTGGACGACGTTCACAAGCTGAACAATGAGGCCCAGAGCGTTCTACGGTTGCTTCTGGCCGCACTGAAGGGTGGAAGCTCAAATACTATACTTCTTGGTAGGTACAAACCAAAGCTGTACTCAAGACAGGACACCCTTGAAGGGGCCCACGTCATGGAGATGGAGCTCAAAGGCATCGACATCAAGACAGCCAAGAGGTTCGTGCATTCTAAGGGAATGGACGATAAGACGTTCAAGCGGCTGTATACCGTAACGAAAGGACATCCACTTGCACTGAAGCTCCTTGGTCGGGATGGCAAACACAACGTCGCATCCAGCTTCACGGACTTTCTGGAAGAAGAGGTCCTGTCCGATCTTTCGGCCGACCAGATAGAGCTTCTCAAGCTGGTATCTGTGTTCAGACAGCCTATCCAGCCAGACCCAGAGCTGCTTGGCGACCTGGACTATGAGCAGATGAAGAAGCTACAGAGCAGGTATATCCTACTCGGGTTCCCAGATGGGAGTGTCAGCCTTCATGATGCTCTCCGGTCATTGTTCAACAAGCGCATAGCATCCAGAAGCTCGGTGAGTTACCACAAGAAGGCTGTTACCTACTACACGAACTTCCTGGACACCAAACAAGAGGATGAGATCTCTGAAGAGGACCAGCACCAAGCCTCTGCCCGGGTGGAGATGTCCTATCATCAGCTTCGAGCGGGTGACAACGAGGGGGCCTACAAGACCCTTCGCACCCACATGGACGCCATCAAGGAGGAGAAGCGCTTCGATGCTGTGTTCATCCTCAAGGACTTGGCCAGGCAGCAAATGAAGCCTGTAGTGCTTGTCAACGTCCATGTCATGGCAGGTGACCTTCTGTTCCTTCAGAACGACCTTAAGGCTGCGAAGAAGGAATACCAGCATGCCTTGCGGAACATTGACCGTGCCAATGCAAAGGTCGAAGATAAGACCAAGCATAAGCTGGACCCGATACCGATCTACTCCAAGCTCGGTCGGGTTACGGATGCGGAGAGGGAGTACTCGCAGACGGTCAAGCACACCCAGGCCACGCTGAAGATCTATGAGGACAGAGGCGACAAACGCGGTATGGCCAAAGCACTGAACAATCTTGGTCTGGCATACCGGAACATGGGTGCGCTCGACAGGTCGTTGCGGTTCTACAAAAAGAGCATCGCAGTGCTGCGGGACCTCTCGGAGCTCAAGGGTCAGGCCATGACCATGACCAACGTCTCTGACGTCTATCACCTTAAGGGTGACAACAGAAGAGCGATCCAGTACATCGACAGGGCCCTGGACATATGCACCCAGATGAAGGAACCCAAGCTCGAAGCGGAGATCCTGCAGGCTACAGCGAGCCTCCAAATGGAGGAGGGGGATGTTGAGGATGCCAGGAAGAACCTTGAGAAGGCTCTGAAACTTCGCAAGCAGGTCGATGACTCCGTTGGTTTCATCTCCACGTCCCTGGACATGGCTAAGACCTACGATGATCCTTCTGAGGGTATCAAGTACCTCGAGAAGGCCATCGACTATGTTCCTGGCGAGGTGAAACCATCGAAGTTGTATTCTCTCAGGTTCAGGAACCTGCTGCGTCAGTATCGGCTCACCTCCAAGGACATCTCACAGAAGGTCCTGGAGTCCGGTATGTCCAACAGGGACCTTCGTGTCCTGGGCTCCGCCTATAACTCCATCGCACAGCTATACTCAAAAAACGACAACAAGACCTCGGCCATCAAGGCCACAAAGGCCGCTTTGAAGCTTGACATAGTGGTCCAGGACCGGTCACTCTACGCCAGGGACCTCATCCGCACAGGGAACCTTCTGCATGCCTCGGGTGAGCAGGAGGACGCCCTTGTGGCCTACGAGACGGCCAGGTTCCACCTGGAAAGCCTTGGCGAGAAGGAGGGGTTGTCAACAGCCTTGTCCAACATTGCCAACGTCTATCTGGACCAGGACCGCACCGCAGCTGCCCTGAAGTATCTGGACCTGGCCATGAAGGCCGCCAAGGAGTCCGGCTACCAGGGAGGCATCGACAGGGCTCGGGAGCTTATCCGAGAGGTCGGTTCCAAAAAGGCTGCTACCAAAGAACAAGCGGCAAAGAATTAAAACGGGCAAGTTGTACCATGGTCGATGGCAATAATCGAGTTGACCTCACGTAGTTTCGACGAGCATACTTCGGGAGAGAAGATGACCGTTGTCATGTTCTACACCTCCACCTGTTCTGTCTGTGCAGCAATGAAGCCTGTGTTCGACAAACTGTCCGAAGAGCTTGGCAAGGAGTCCACCTTCGCCATGGTCAATGCTGGCAACAACATGGACCTGGCCCAGAGGTTCGGCA
>JANQNL010000123.1 GCA_028279585.1 Thermoplasmatota archaeon | reverse complement strand
AGACCTCGGGCCTCAGGGGCTTGTAGTAAAGGCAGGTCGTTTCGGGGGGGAAGTGTGTGGGGGTGCTTTCACCCCCACCACTTTCAATAATTCCAGGTGATCCATTCTCTTTCTTTTGTCGCGAGCGTGATGTGGTGTGTGCGGGATGGTCTCCCACCCCGCTTGGATGGCTGTTTTGGCTTTTGTCGATACGTGACCCATGTGGGGGGCCAAGGAGTGGCGGCCCCTTACGCCGCCACTCCCTTGCAGATAATACCGGGTTGCGTGTTTTTCTGTGATCGACCGTGATGGTGTGAGCGCAGGGTGGGTGGCTAGTCCCACCCCGCTGTTTTAGAGTGAGGCGGGCGCAAGCGCCCGCCAAGGATGGCTTTTTGGCTTTTCTATTTCTTTGAACCGTTACGGATCTTTCTTCCAACAAAGATCATTCCAGCAGCGCTCACTGCACCGATACCCAGAAGGACCTGGCAGACCAGGAAGGCTGGGTTCATCGCGTTCAGGTCAACGCTGAAGGTCGGGTCGTTGAAGTCAAACTTCAGATACTGCGAGGTGTAGGTCGGGTCATGGTAGATCCTTTCGCCAGCAGGATAGATGTATCCAGCCATCAGCAGAAGACCAGAGAAGTTCCCGTCGTCCTTATCGGACCTGGTTCCCTTGTGGTCCTGCTTGGCGTGGACCTGGCAGTACACGTCCTCGTTCTCGCCGTCGACCTCTACATCAGAGATCCATGTGAGCTCTCCGACCTCTCTCCACTCGTCCTTGAACTCGATGAGCTCTTTGTTGACGAGGGTCGCTTCTGGCAGCTCGGACTCCACGGTGAACTCCTGCTGTCCAGCAGGTGTTGAGAACACAGCGGTCTGGTTCACTCCCAGGTCCTCCTCCACATATTCCTTGCTGAACCACTGATTGACAAGGTCTGGTACGAAGGTGCCGAAGAAGCTGAAGTGCTCGAGCATGAGCTTGGTGTTGGTGAGGTTCTCTGAATGGTAGTCCCAGCCCTCGATGAGATGGTCATACTTGAACGATCCCGTAAGACCGGTGACGTCCTCATACTCCTTGGTGCCGACATACTCGGAGTCCTTGATGTCCCACTCTTCCACGTTCTCACCGGACATGGTGACATCATACCATGGGACCTCGAAGTCCATCTGCTCGGCCTTAACACCGATATGGAAGGTGAACTGGACCTTGTCGACGTAATCATCGTCGGCGGCCTCGTTGTGCCAGTCCTTGGAGTAGACCAGGTCCTCTGCTGTAAGTGAGAACTCCCATTCCCTCTCGTTCTCCTCGATGGTGAAATCTTCCTTTTCGAGCTCGACTATCTCGGACCTCTCCCAGGAGGTCTGGAGGGACACTGCCTTGTGGACAGGCTCGCAGTGGGTGACGTCGAAGTCCTCGACGCCCTCTCCTGTCCTGCGAAGGTCGAACAGGTTGTTCTCGGCACCGATGGGTTCGGAGTCCTCGAAGAACATATTGTTAGTTGTATATCCTACATCCTCAAACTCTATCATGAGCTCGAGCTTCTGCATGAACACTGAAAGGACCGGGATGCCGATCTCGTGGATGGTTGCGTCCCATTCCTCTACATAGACGTCTGCGCCACCGATGTATCGGAGGTAGACGGACATCATTCCGATGGAGTTCGGGTTGGCCTCATTGCCGTAAACGATAACGAACCAGGCATCCTTGGAAAAGCGGATACCTACAAAATCTCCCTGCTCGGTCCAGTTGCGGTGTTCTTCATAATAAGGGGATTCAGGATCGCCCACTGTGCCGGTAACAAGTTCAACGTCGTCGTCGACGTTGACCACATACTCCGATTCTGGCTCCTCTGCCATCACGGGAAGTAAGAACAGGGTTCCCATGAGGAAGAGAGCGGTAAGGGCGAGGGATATTGATACTCTTGAGAAAGGCATGATTTATTCCTCCTAAAGGCTTTGCGTCGCAAACACTTTAGTATCACTAAACACTTCGTCACTATAAGTATGTTTCGCAGTTTTCACGTTCAAAAGCGGCATTTCTCCTCGACTTTCGAAAGTTCATCCTTCGAAACAATCATATCCCACCCCAACAATCCCAGCCCATGCGCCTCCTCCCCCTGGCTGCACTTACGCTCCTCATCCTTATACCACTCTCCGTCTCCGCGTTCGAGATAGAGGACTGGGGTGTGGACCCTATCAAAGGTGACTCCAACGACGAGTTCACCTTTACTGTACGCCTAGGTAACACCTCGCGTGTCTATGTAGATCATATCATCATTGTATTGAACAATGGAGAAGAGAACACTACCCTTTACTTCGACGACATGCAGGACGAGGGGGACGCTGTCGTTGCTACATACGTCACACTGTTGAACGAGGGCACCTACACTCTTACTATCCAGGTATCGGTCAACGGAACTATCCTCACAGACTCCAACCCAATGGTCTCGCTCGAGGTGAAGAAGGCTGAGCCTGAACAGACCTTCATCGAGCGATGGGGATGTGTCATCGCTATCATCGTCATCACCCTGGTCCTCATGGCCTTCACGTTCAAGACGTTCAGGGACAGGATCAAGGCCCAGAAGGAAATGGGTTCGGAGGAGATGGTCTGTTCATCTTGCTCCAAGACCGTAGCATCCGACGCTGATGAGTGTCCGCACTGCGGGGAGAATTTCGAGGGGGAGGAGTATACTTGTCCTGTGTGCAACGAACCCGTACGACCGGAAGCCAAAAAATGCAAGAAATGCGGTAAAAAGCTCAAGGCTAGGATCGACAAGGACCCAGAAATAGACCTCAAGCTCGAACCCAAGGGGAAGAAGGTCTGTCCGGATTGTGGGGCCGTAGTTATCAAGAAGGACAAGTCTTGCCCAGGGTGTGGTAAGAAGGTCAGGTGGGCCCAGTGGGACGAGATGGTGGATGACCCGAAGCAGAAGCCAAAAAGGAGGAAGGAGCGGCCCAAGCCTTCGAAGCTCTCCTCTCATGAGTTCATGTGCGCCAAGTGTGGTGCCACGGTGAGGGACTCGGAGGATGTGTGTCCTGAGTGCGGTGCGAAGTTCATGTGAGCCTGGTGATCACTCTTCTTCTTCATCATCGAAGTCTTCGTCATCATCAAGGTCCTTTTCATCAAGGTCCTCCACACCAACTTCATCCTCTGGTTCCTCATCCTCGAGATCATCGTCTTCGAGTTCGTCGTCAGGATCATCGTCTTCTGGTTCATCTTCGAAGTCTTCGTCATCTTCTTCATCGATATCTTCATCATCCTCTTCGTCGAGCTCTTCTTCTTCCTCATCATCCTCTTCATCGTCTTCGAACACAGGCTCGTCCTGCTTGCGCTTCTGGACCATAAAGAAAGCGATGGCTGCTATTATGATGACCAACACAACGATCAAGGCTATCACCGCGATAGTTCCTGTCATATCAGACCCATCATTGCCATCATTTTGGCCATCGGAAGGATCCACTGGTTCATCGATGATCATTGTTGGAGGTGAGATATCAAAGGTACCGTCGGACGACAGAGTTGGCTGATATGTTCCATTCTGATACCCCTCTTTTCGTATCTGCACATCCAGTATCTCATCAACAGCTTCAATTGGAAGCACGATGTCGACCATTCCGTTGCTATCGGTCTCACCGGTATAATGGATGCCATCGAACTGGATGTCAACAGTAGCTCCTTCGATTGGTGCCCCTGTCTCATCCAACACTGGACCTACCTCGACCTCAATCTCATTGGAAGGTAAGGGAGCAACATTGATGAACGTCGAAGTAAGGTCGGTCAGACCACCGGCATCGGAAACGACCAATGAGATCGTATGGTTGCCTGCATTTTTAAGGGTGTAATAAGCCGTTTCACCATACAACTCTGTCCCAGATCCACCATATTCAACAATCCACTTGTAGTGGGTGATCCCAATGTTATCGCTGCTGGTCGATGCGACCAGGGTCAGGACATCCCCGACCTGGTAAGGACCAAGAGCGGATATGACCGCCCTTGGGGGATCATTGTCCGTTATTGTGATAGAACGCGATGAGGTCTGATTCCAGACAACGTCATCGAACGTAGCGCTGAAAATGTAGTGGATCGATGCAACCGAGCCAGAAGGAACAGTGTAGGTCTGTATGAAGGATCCACCCTGGAGCGCCATGGTCTTGTTCACATGGTCTGTTGCATTGGTCCAGTATTCGACCGTCACGTTCGTTAGGTTACCAGCATCGACCATGGATATTGAGAAGGTGACCTTCTCACCAGTCGTTCCTGTCGAAGGAGTGTTGTCCTGCAGGAACACAGGTAAGGTCGGTTCTTGAGCACTGACCGAAATGGAGGTGATATCGGATATGAACTGGTTTTCAGAGCTATCTTTGATCATGATCTTATATGATATGATACCGGATGAGTTGGGTGAAAGGGTCCCAGACCACACACCGCCCCCATAGACCAATGCTAAGGGCGACCAGCCACCATCATCCCGGGAATAGGAGATGTTCACAGAGGCCACATCGATATTATCGGACGCTTGGACGGAGAATGTGATCGTATCACCCAAATCGATGCTCGATGGGGTCGTATCAGACACAAGCGTTGGACCATCATTATCCACAATACTTAGGGTCCATGAAGTTGAATGATTCCAATTGTTGGACCCATCCTTCAAATGATACCTGTAGTGAAGGTCGTCAAGTGTATCAGAGATGTTGATCGAATAGGACCAATTGTCCCCAGTGCCTTTGCTCATCGAATGGTTCGTCGAGCTGCCGGTACCGTACCAATATTCCACCGTGACCTCGGCAACTGCGATGTTATCGATGAAACGCCCGCGGAACGTGAAAGGATCTCCAGTGGCGGCTGGGCCAGTGGTCATGTCGGAGGGTACTGGAAGGTCGTTGTCGACGATGGCCACGATCCTATCGATAGAAGCGTTCCAGTTGTCCGATGTATCGTTTCCGTGAATTACGTAATGCAGGTCATCGAGCGTGTGGTCGATTATAATCTGGTGGGCGAAGGTCGTGTTGGTGAGGAACGACATCGACACATTAGAATGCGTCCCAGTCCCGTACCAGTACTCCAGCCAGACCGTATCGATGTCGATGTTGTCCTTGGCATCGATAGAAAAAGTGAATGGATCACCAGTGTAACCCATTACAGGTGTCGTATTGTTGAAGAACTCAAGGCCCTCAACATCCATCATTGTCACGTTCTTAATGCTAGAGGAATTCCAGTTTCCTGAAGTATCATTGAAATGGAACCTGTAGCAAAGTGCATCCAAGGTCTGGTTCGTGGTCAGCTTATAGTACCAACCAGATCCTGGATCCATCGAGACGTTGATGGTAGGTCCAATCCCATACCAGTACTCCAACCAGACCGAGTCGACAGCTATGTTATCATCAATATCTACGGTGAAGTTCACATCTCCACCGCTCTCGCATGATGTTGGAGTCCCATCAGAGACGATCCAGGGAAGGAAGTTGTCGATGACGTTAATATCGATCTGCCCTGTGGATGTCCAGTTCCCGTTCTCGTCTAAAACCGAGAAGTTGATGTGGAGCGGGCTCAGGTCATCAAGGGGGATATTGATGGAGTAGGTGTAGACACGACCGCCGGAATCGGTCATCGATACGTTAGTAGCCGAACTGATATCGGAGCCGAACCAATACAGGCCGTGGACTGATTGAACGCCAATGTTGGTCTGTACTAAGCATCTGAGTTGGAAAGAGCTCCCTGTAAAGGCTTTCATTAATGATAAAGAGCCGATCTTGATAAAATCCCCCGTAACAGGATAGACAAGGGGGAACTCATCTCTAGGCTCATATGTAATTCCAAGTTGATAGGCTGTATCCCATATGTAACCATCATTTGTAGCTTCTGGATACTTCGATGAAAAATCAGACCAGTAATTACCAACTGAACCATTATCCCAATCTGTATTTGCATTTGATTGATACGCGTTGATCCCATTTGCAACAAAATCGTTATGATAGACTTCCCATTGACCTGGCGATTCTATATAAACACCATAACCACGGTTCATGGAGACTGTATTATTTATGAGGACATTGTTATGTCCATGTCCAAAGATTCCATAAATATCATTTAAAGAGATTGTATTATTCCGAATATCGACCCAATTTGATTGCTCCAACTTTATCCCCATATAGTTATTGTTTGAGCAATCATTGTTGAATATGAGAATATTGTTCGAATATGAGATTAGAATTCCCACTGTGCTATCATGGAGTGTCTGATTTCGAATGACCATGTTCGTACAATGTCCGATTAAGACCTGGGATGTGTCGTTATCAACGATACTACCAGACTGGTTGCAAATGAAGATGATCGGTTTCCCATTAACTAGATTTGATTCATTGATCGAGTGTGAAAATATCCAGTAGCCCTGGATAAAAAATCCCTCACCAGTCAGTGTATTATTAATGCAGGTAATATTTATGCAATAATATAGAGCAATACCTTCTGTACTGTTTGAAGATCTTGTATTTCTTATTGTCAAGCGTCTTCCATTTTGTATATGAAGATTTGATTGAACGTTGTCTTCAAGGTTTTGATTGGAAATATTTCCCTTTCGAGTTGACCAGATACAAATACCATAATATGAGTCATTGATGCTATTATTAATAATAGAAATGTTAGAACTATGTCCGATCTGAATTCCAGCTGTCGTAGATCCAATCGAGTTATTTTCTACTATTGTGTTGTCGGAGGAAGCTAGAATTATCTGGCCATAATCTCCAACGATTTTCTGATTGTCAGTGTTAGAGACATAATGGATCGGTAATCCATTCACATGGTTGGAAGAATCAATGGAATGAGATGTCCATTCAAGTTCTTGTCCGGTGATATAAACGCCACAACCGGTGAAGTTCTCTCTCTTCAGAGTTATCGATTCGATAGATGAGAAATGGATACCGATATTATTATCAGAATAGGTGTTATCCGAAATCGATAACCCGCTAATGCTCTCTAAATTTATTCCAACATGGTTTTCCACGAGTTGGTTCCGTTTTATTTGCGGATAACAATCACGGATAGATATCCCCGTCTCACAAGTATTGATAGAATTATTGATTATTCTACCTTCACTTCTAGTAGAACCATCCTTCACAAAGGTTATACCATTAGTAGATCCCTCAAATGAATTATTCTCAATGAATAGATTAACGCTAGCCATGGCATGAATTGTAGTATTGACGAATGTGTTGTTAGTAATCCGATGATAGTAAGAATCACGAATATTTACAGTATCAATGCTGTTGGACGACAGATAGTTATGATCCATGAAAACATTGATCGAATCATAGGAATAATGCTGATACTGATTGTTGATGTAACTATTATTCTTCATCACACATGTATCTGTATCATAAGCAAATGTGCCAAACTCATTATTATAGAAAGTACAATTATCGATAATGATATTCGTTGACTCATATGCAATTAAACCTTGAGTGAGGTTGGATATGGTCTGATTATCGACCGTTATGTAATCGCTATCTGCTAGTATTATTTGTCCAGCTCCAGATGGAACCGTAAGGCTTGCTTTCTGATGATAATAATAGATTGGTTTCCCATCGATCGTGTTGGTCTCATCAATGTAGTTATAATTTATGGATGGAGAACCGATCAAGAAATCTATACCACATCCAAAAAATTCATTATCTTTCATATATTGCTTTGCAGAGTTATATCGGATCTCCATCCCTCGATAAGAATCCTGAAAAGTATTGTTCTCGATCTCATTGTCCTCACTCTCGTCGCAGTATATTGAAGTCGAACTATTTGTGAAAGTATTGTTGTGGATATATGTCATATCTGCATCATCCAGTTCAATGCTCCTCCAAGTTCCATTGATCTTGTTCCAACCCACTTCATTATTACCATAATCTCGGAGATAGAGGTTCTTGTTGCTGCTTTCAATGGTATTATTAAGAAAACGATTCGAACCAGACTCACATCGAATTCCGTAATCACTACCTAGTATGGTATTGTTTGCATAAGTGTTCTGAGCTCCAACGTCTATATAGAAGCCGTAGTTATTATTGTAGAGAACTTCATTATTCTCAAACTTTGAATATTGCATTCCATCAACATCCATGCCGATGTCAAGATTATTGGAACAACTGTTGTTCTTAATGACCCAGTATCGACCGCTTCTCAGATCCATACCTTTGTAGTTTTTATCGCAAGTATTGTTCATGATCTTGATGTAATCTTGGTCATTTATGTGGAATCCATCATCATTGAACAAACAAATATTGTTCTCTAGTGTAGAATATCGACAATCATTGTAAACGATACCCTGGCCAGACCATAAGCAAGTATTCGCAACGGTTCGAGTATAGAATGAATCCCATCCCCGAATACCTTCATTATCGGTATTCGTCACATTGTTTCCAGTTACATTACAGTAGAAGCTATAGTAAAGATAGATGCCAAACGTTGATGAAACGTTGACTGTATTATTGACGATCTCACAATGATCTGAATGATCAAGATAGATATTCCATGTGGCCCTTCGTACCGTATTATTGAATATCAATCCATTATCTGAATAATATAGATAGATCCCTGCATTCTTGTGGTAAGTGCCACTATTACCAGAGGTATCATTTATTGTACAATTTCTTATAACAAAGTGCTTGGTCACATTGCCAATATAGATCCCACATCCATCACCACTGGCATTGATGTTGTAGTTCTCAATGATATACGGATTCGAGACAGAACCGGTTCCACTCCATCCAAGTAAAGAGGCCATCGTTCCAAAATGGGTGTCACTATCAACTCGAACGGGGCCTCTAACAATTGCATCGGTAACATTGTCAACAGTATTCGCAGTCGACAACGGAACAATATTGATCACAAACGATGCACCACTAGACATTAGTAATGAGAAAATCAGAAATCCTATTAACAATCGTTCACGAGTCTGGACACCCACGCTATCACCCAATGTGAAAAGGTATTGCTTCGTATTAATAACTATTCTTATTCCAATCTCACTTCCACTTTCGGTTACCTCCCCGGTGTTCAAACTTATCTACCAGTGATGCGTAGACCGCAGTATGGCCCCTTTACTGGATGGATGCCCGATACCTATAATAGCTATAATAGCTATAATAGCTAATGATACAATGCCATACAAGACCATCAACCTACATCCGCAGACCTACCAGAGGCTCTTGATGTACAAGCACGCTGGGATGACGTTCGATGATGTCATCCAGAAACTGATGGAAGACGTTCCGGAGGATGATTTCTACAAGGAAGCCCTCAAAGTGCATGAGGAACGTATGGAGAAGATGAAGAAAGAAGGCGGTATCAGGATCGATTCCTTGAAGGAGGCCTTGGACCAGGTCTGAGGCGCTATGGTGGAAGAGAACGAACAGAACTATGTTGTAGATATGAGCAGGGACTTGTGCAAGTCCTTGAAGAGAATACGTCGGTCAGGACAAGGATACATCATTGAACGGCTCGAGGAGATCATTCCACAACTGGAGATGGATCCTCACACGAATAGGCCTGGCGTTGACATCAAACTGATCTCAACCCGAAAGGAAAGCAGGTACAGGGTCAGGATAGGCGACTACCGCCTCATCTATGAAGTTGATGAAGAAACGAAGATAGTTCAGATCACAGCTCTGATGCACCGGTCTAAGATATACTGAGTACCTCCCGCAAACTATTTTCTGCAAGTAGTAAATATTCTTAGTTCCCGACATCCCGGGGGGGGTGTGAACCATGTTCAAAGACCGAAGTCCAACCCAGCTCAGACGCATCGCCAAAGGTATCCTCGACGGTAACATCACCTGGTCGAAGATGCTTGGCAACTTCGAGATCTATGAGGTGTTCCTACCATTGACGCTCATGGACGAAGAGGTGCGTGAGAAGATAAGGTTCGAGTACGGCTCGGTCTACCAACATAACGCCAAAGGGGCATACCTTGGTGTGGACGAGCACCTTGTATTCTTCAGCTGTGAGTTCTTGACCGAGGGTGACACACTCCGATTGAAGCTCCTCATCGAGGAACTTGCCAACGGCAAGAACCCGGTCCTTGGCATCATCCAAAAGGCAGAGATAGCCAATGAGGCCATCAAGCTGGAAGAGAACCTGTCCAAGAACGAAGCAAAGGTCTGATCAAGTTCGCTGCTTGCGCAAGTCCAGGAAGTAATTGATGGTTATCAGGCCGATACCTGCCAATAGAACGTACAACGCCACCAGTGCGATGCTGTTGGCCAAGTCCTCAGAGAACAGGACCTGGACCACTGCAAGGATGACTATGAGAACCACTCCTATTAGCGTCGGCACTCTGTAGTTTATCCGAAGCACAAGGAACAACACGAATATCACAATGGATATTGCAAGGAGCAGTGGGTTGGACAGCACTCTGTTGGAACAGACCTGAACCCTTTTTATCCTTTCTGTGCAATCCACCCCTACTGGGGCTCGAACGTGGAAGAAAGTGATTCTATTATGATAGAACTCGTCGATGACGCTGACAAGTGCGTCATCATCTTCGGAGGCGTGTATGGGGGATTCGGTTTCAAGGAGTCCCCATACGAGTTCATGCGCACAACAAAGAACGAACCCTATTCCAGGATCTACTTGCGCGATAGCACTGGTTCGTTCTATCAGCAGGGTGTTCCAGGTCTTGCGACCTCCCCCAAAGATATCACGAAGAAGTTGAGAAGGATCATCAAAAAGAACGGATTCACCACGGTAACCACCGTTGGCAATTGCCTTGGGGGTCATGCAGCCTTGTACCAAGGTGCAAGATTGAACGCCGATGTTGTACATGCGTTCTCACCAGCCATCTATCTTGGGATCGATGATAGGATAAGGGACTTTGACACACGAGCACCACTGGCAACCCTGAAGTCCATAGTAAAACGAGTGGACCGGTCCGCTCTGAACGTGACGAAGTATGTAGAGAAGGCATCAAGCACACAGTTCATCGTCCATTACTCACCTGGCAATCGGATAGATAACATCCATGCCAAGCTCATCGACCACTTCCCACATGTTAAGCTCTTCGAGTATCCTGGTCAGGACCATAAACTGGCCCTTAGGTTAAGGAACTGCGACATGTTGCTACCGATAATTCGAACAGGGTCCGTGGAAGAGGTCGAACCACTATACAAAAAGGCAAGGAAAAAGGTGAAGAGCTCAGTTTGAAACCTTCTTCATCAAACGAACGAACTTCTGAGCAGACCCGTCCCAGCTGAACCGTTCTGCCCATTCTTTTGTGTCCTGACCAAACCTTTTGCGCAATTTCGGGTCCCGTAGGACCTTGATGATGTACCTATCGAACTCCTTCGAGTTCTTTGCAAGATAGCCGCTGTATCCACGCTTGACAGAATCACGAAGACCTTCGACATCATAAGCAACGACCGGGGTCTGGCAAGCGTTCGCCTCGATGGTGGTTATGCCCCAGCCTTCACGATGCGATGGGGTTGCAAAGACCCAGGACGAGCGCAAGAGGAACTTCTTCTTCTTATCAGAGACCCTGCCAAGAACCCACACATCCTTTGACAAACCCTTCTGGTCCACCATTGACCTCAATCTCTCAAGATCGTCCCCATCCCCGGCGATGATCAGTTTGACACCTGGGACCTTCTTCTTCCATTTGGGAAATGCCTTCACCAGACGGTCCAGTTGTTTGTACTTTTTGACCCTTCCCAGATATAGAACGGAGGGGTACTTTGTCTTGGCAGTCTTCGCATCCACATAGAGTCCAGGTTCAACTCCGTTGGTTATGACAGAGATATTTCTTGCGGGAAAGCCCATCTCTACCATATCCTCCTTGGTGGAATCAGACACTGCTACCACCTTGGACCGCTTGTAGACCAATGGAAATAATTTGGATTCGACCAAGAACCCGAACAGAGCTGCAGGATAGGGAAGTTCCCTGAAGAAGATGTCACCAACACGATGGTGGAAAAGAACTATCGTGGGAGACCGAGAGTATAGCTTGCACAGAAAGGGGATACCATTGACGTCATCGATGGTCACATCGTAGCCTTCCTTGCGGAACCGTGAAATGTATTTGAAAAGAGCATGGATGTAAACGGTGAACCGTCCCCCGGCCCTTACGACATCTATCCCATCGACGTTCTCTTCCAACTCACATCCTTCAAAGGCCGAACAGAACAGCGTAACCTTATGGCCCATCTTGACCCAGCGAAGTCCCATCTGATGGATGTTCTCCTCTGCTCCTCCACCCAGAGGGTTCTTTGTATCCCTCCAATTGAAGACAAGGACCTTCACTTCCATCTCACCTTCCATGCAAACCTCTTTGCGGGCTCATTGGTGACCATGAACCGCAGTGGGGACTCATATATCCTCAACCTGACGACGGAGAGGAACATGATCGGTGCCACCTTCATCATATTGAACTTCGAGTCCTGCGAGTCAGCCCATACGATAGGGATCTCCCGGATATCGTAGCCAGCCTTTTGTGCATTGTACAACAGATTGATATCAAAGGCCCAATCGGTAACACGCAGCTGGGAGAAGATATCCTTGGCAACCTTCTTGGTGAAGACCTTTGCGCCGCATTGGGTATCACGGAACGGTAGTCCGAACATTGTCCTGACGATGAGATTGAAGACCCTGGAGGCAACCCTTCGCATCATTGTCTGCTTCACTAAAAGCTTCGATCCTCCAACATACCTTGAGGCTGCGATACCATCGCATTCAAGGATCATCAGTATCGAGATGAGGTCATCCAGTTGCCGAGGTGTTGTGGACCCATCAGCATCGGTATAGGTGACTATCTCTCCTCGAGCCTTTTGACAACCGCGGGCTATTGCGCCACCCTTGCCCAACCTGTGCTTGAAGTCGAAGTGACGGACCTCTTTCTTTCCAAGCTTTTTGATTATCGCCTTGGTCCTGTCGGTACATCCATCTGTGACAACTACAAGCTCGAACTGTCCAGGATACTCCTTCGAGAAGTGGTCGATGTGCGACATAAGGGTCCGCTTGATCCTCTTCTCCTCATTGTATGCAGGGATGATTATCGTGATCAATGGGTCCTTATCCTTTCCCATCAGTGAACCTCCCTGTCATCGTTTCGATCCTTGAGATGATCCTTTTTCGCTCCACAGCGATAAGCAACAGTATCATTGAACTACCGGCAGCAAGCGTTATGACCAGACCGATGTCCAACCACTGCTGTGGAAGGTATTCGATCACTATCGTATGATTGCCGGCCTCACTGATACTGAACCCGTTTATCATACCAAAGATAGGAGTTGGTCTTATACTTTTACCATCCATCCGAGCTCGCCAGTGGTCCTCGTAACTTTCTGCAAATCCCAACATGATAGGGCCATCGCAGACCATCTTGATCTCGAACTTGGTGTTGCTTATCTTACGATAACTGATAACAGATGATCCATCAGAAGGAGTGAACAGGTCCTCTAGCTCACCCGTCCCAATGACGATCTGGTCTATCTCACAGGACCCACCAGGAAGGTCCTTGAACAACTTGATCCCGTCATACCATGTGGTCGCATTGCCCTTTGAAGGGTCGAGGACGGTCCCTGCCATCAACTGGACCTTGATCTTTGTGATGTTCATCTCAACGTTCAAGCTCATTGAGTATGTGGTCCAACCATTCTCCCCTCTGACCGATGGCATGACCCTGAACAGTGGGGTCCATGAACTCGTACTACTATCATAGCCCATCAGCTTCGCATGACTGTTGTTCACATTGAAGGTCTTGGCACTTATCGAGATCTCATGGTCAACCCCTGGTTCGATGTCGAACTCGGGGCCCTCATGACGGCTGAACCGGAGGCCTTTGGAAGTGTTCGTCGTTATCATCAGGCTCCCGTTCCCATCCACCTTGTCCGTGGTGGAAATGGAGCTTGAGTAATCTTTCTTGGAGCTATTATACCCATGACCAGCACTGTCGAGACCGTGTTCACCGACCAGTTCATCCTCGTGATAGGTGGTGATGTTCACCATGTGTTCACCCGCGGGGAACCAGGACGGTTCGAGTTGGTAGGACATCATTCCAGGACCGCTTAGCTCTACGGTCCTGTTCCCGTATGAGACACTGGCCCTTTGATGCGGACCAATGGCACGCATTCGTACTGAAACCGAGCGGGAAGCAGAAATGGTAGTCTCGAAAGTAAATACAGCGGTCATTGAATCCTCAATCAGCAGACTCTGCCCACCAGATACATCCCCGCCCCTGTTCTTCAACACATTCCCATACTGACCCTGGCCTTCTCCCTCAAGGAGTATAACGTGGTCACGCTCGTCAAGATACTCATTGGCCGTCTGTCGAAGGACCTCCATCTCATCTGATGGAACAACAGCCAGCATATTGATGGCGTTGAATCCTTCGAGACTATCGATGATAAGATCATGGCTACCACGGGACAGGTCCTGGGTACCAAGGAGCACCCATCTGTAACCCCCAAGTGCAGCAGTGGTCTCAACTGTCCAAGGACCTTCGTCATCTATCCCTATCCTCAACCGTCCCCCTCGAGAGCCCATGTTGCATCTGACGAAGATGTCATGCTCCCCACTAGACGAGAGGTCAAGAGGTATAACTGAACGAATGGGCTCTACGAAATGGGACACGTCATACAGCTTCAGGTCATTAATGACCCACATGCTGTCACCAATGGGGTTGTGTTCACAAACGAGTTCCAGCTTGACACTGGTGGTGTCTGAGGGTATCTCAAGATCGTAGGTGTAGTTGGCAGGGACATTGTCCCCGCTCATGGTGAAGACATAATCACGCCTAAGGAAACGGCCAGTATCGTCGAAGTACTTGATGATGAGCTGTCCATTGTTGATATTGACCGTGGAGAACCTGAACGTGCATCGTAGGTCGTTACTGACATCCCCGATCTCCATCCGCTGAGTGGAGCCTAAGACCTCGACATCATCAGGACCCTTCTCGATGGTCCCGATGAGCGCCTTTCCGCTATACCCAGTAAGTGGAGATGCAACGAGGTCCAACCCATCGGCCCTTGATGTGAAGTGGACCTCATCTTCGAGGTCCAAAGAAAGGACCAGGTCGCCATCATCGGTCCTATCAGGGTCTATCGGGTTCTCCCCCCAGGTGACAACGGACCCAGTGCCATATTCCCAATCCCAGGCGTTCAGGTCTCCCCAGTTATGCTCTCTGGTCGTCTTCACATCGACGAACCTTATCTTGGACCACTTCTCGTTCGGAGCATAGGCATCAATGTGATCGAACGGTGTGTAGAACCACTTCTCATCTGCAAAGGTGAGGGCGATGGCATCGGGGTGTGTCTTGGATGTGGTCACCACACCGGTACAATCGTTCACCTGCCTCTGATCATATCTTTGCTGGTCTGCAAAGACAACTGCATTGTCCAATGGTGAGAACTCATCTATCGAGCACAACTGTGGAACGACCTCTACCCCGCCATAGGACATCCATGTGTTGGAAGCTGTAAAGGCTCGGGGGACCCTGTCACCACCATATTCAAGGTTCTCGTAGATCCTTATGAAACCAAAGCTCTTCACATGGATCAGGTCCTGCTGATGGTCCAGGTTGGCGATGATAGTGTCAATGCGCTCCGCATCCCCTTCAATATCATCATGCACCAGGACATACTTTATCCCCATGGGGGCAAGGACTTTTCCGAGGTCGTTCGATGTGTTCGCATAGAGGAAAGAGTCACTGTTCAGACGCGTTGAGGCTTGGAGATAATGGATCCCGTACCGATTGGGTTGCTCATTGGGGGTGTAGAACACATATGTGTCCCTGCTTGAGTCCATGGCGGGCAGGTCTTTGATGGTCCTCTTATCACCGTTCCATGTAACGTCTGCCGTGTGGTATGTGGGTTCCCATAGGACCTTGAAGTCACCATCCTGTTGTGCAAGCCACGCATTCGCCTCATCGAACTCTGGTGGTAGGTCCATCGGTCGAAGGTCACCGGAAGCATCTCCAGTTGCCAATGGCCAGACCGGTACAAGGATAGCCACGAGGATCAAACTTACAATACCCAAACTGACCCATTTCTTTGCCCCTTCGGGAACTACCTTCGACCTGTTGGTCCTTCGAAGGACCTCCAGGAACGTAAAGCCCATGAGGAAACAGACACTGATGAATATCAACTGGGCGGACTTCGGGGTTCGAAAGGCCCATCCATACAGGCCGTGGAGCGGGGCCTCCATGATTATCCAGACCCCAAGGTCCGGGGCGAAGTTCGGTATCCCTGTGATGAACATTGAGATAAGGAAGAATATCCCGAAGAACACGACGTAGCCGTTCTTCGGCTTCAACACCAAAGCGACGAGTGCACTGACAACGCTGGTAAATCCAAGCAATGCCACAAGCCCCATCATGAACGGATGCCGAGAGATGGGTTCATAGACATCAAAGAATGTCTCTGTCTTGAAATGGAAGGCCTGCCTCTGGAAAAGCAAAGAAAGTGTGGACGCCTCATACCATGAGACCAGCTGGTCGGATGTTATCAACCAACCGTACCTGGAAGTGCTCCCCATAAGGACACCAGGCAACAGCCAGTGCATGGAAAGTATCATGACACTGCCAAATAGAACCGCGAACACTGCAACGTGGAACATAGACCTTTTGAACCTGGTCTTTGCATCAGAGGAAGCGACCATGTCCTGGACCCAGTGAAAGATCACGATAGAGCTGAACAGGATCCCACCATAGGCCACCCAGTGAAGGTCACCGCAAGCGATGCTCCAAATAGCCGCAGCACAAACTATCCAACGCAGTTTCGAGGTCTCGAGACCCTTGTACAACGATAGCACGACCAATGGGGCCATGGCGAAACCCGCCCTGATGTATGGATGGAACGATTGGAAGAGCATGTAAGCGTTCCACATGTATGCTATCCCGAGAAGGGCAGGAACAAAGCTTGTGAACCGGTCCTTGCCGTAGCTTTTAATGAGAAAGTATCTCGATGCATAGAACATCGATGCGCCTGCCAGGAACGAAACGAAGATGAAGTTCAAGCCAAGGACCTTGGACGTGGATAACCCAAAGATCTGCCCGAACAACAGGAACGGTAGGAACAGAAATAGCTGAGTGGCCCGTGCCATCACGGAAACGCTCATGGATGGGTCCCATCCTGGATAGAAGGTGTCCATCCACTTGGATGGGTCGGACGGACGGGTGAGGTCATCGATGACTATCACACCATCGTACAACAATAGATTTCGATGTATCATAAAGGCGACCAGAAGGAACATTGCCAATGGGAGACCGTGGTATATGAGCAATTTGAGCGCGCGTTGCTTCCACAGCTCTTTGTCCTCAACGGGACCTTCCTTCTCATCACTCATCTATAACCTTCCTTTCTTCACGGCCTTGGATATGCCTTCCTCTTCGCGTTTGTCCATACCCACCGACAGCGTCTCCCGATCCGCCCTTGAATGACTATAGGCATCCTCCAGGGCTGAACCGTCCATATCCTCTGGAGCATCTATCCCGAAAAGCCCAAGGATGGTTGGTGCAAGGTCCATTATCGATGCCTCGGTCGGTCCAGAAGAGCTGAACCCTGGTCCGCTCAGACAGAAGATCCCTTCCGTCCGATGCCAACCCTTGCACTCCTTCTCAAAGACCTGTAATGGTTCGATGGCCTCGAACGAGGCGAAGGGTTCGAAGGAATAATCCTCGACCTTGAACATGATGTCCGGCATCTTATCAAGACACGGTCCCGAGTATATCTCCTCCCTGCGATATGTCTCGATGTTCAGAGGTGTTCCATCGAGCTCGAGCTCCTCAAGACCCTTCTGTATCAGTGCGATCAATCTCTGTTTCTTCTTCTTGCTCATCGAATTGATGTAGATGCCGTTTATCGTCGAGAAGGCCTCTGTCCTTTCATGGTCCAGTGAGTCGAAATCGTATGAACTGTTGAGCCGCTCCATCACACCGACACCAGTGGCGACGACCTTGTTCGGAACTTTGGAGGCCATCCAAACTATGGCTTGGTTCGACTGCATGGTCCGAAGGTTCGGCATCAACTTCGTACGAAGGTTCCCACTTTTTCCCTCACCCATCCGAGCAGAGTCCTGTCCCTTATGGAACTGATGGCCGTTCTTCTCCAACCACGCGTTGGGGTAGAACCGACCCTTTGACCGGCCGAAGCCATGGTCTGAAAAGACCATTGTCGAGGTATCCTTTCCAGCGGTCTTGACAAGGTCACCGATCATCTTGTCCACGGCCTTGTAGGCCTCCAGGACCCACTTGTTGTCATCTTTTCCGAACATGAAATGCTGGACCCGGTCCAGGATGGAGAAATAGACGATGGCTAGGTCCCAGTTCAGGTCGGCCATCATGGCCTGTGCAAGGTCACACCGGGCCTGGGCCACCTTGACGATGTTCTGGATATAACTTCCTTCTTGAGATGGAACATATCGTTTGTCAGTATCTATCCTGTAGTTCGAAAGAAGGTCTTTGTAATCATCCCGCAACCTGGATGGTCGGACGAACCTATCATCGTCTGTACCGGGAGCCAAGAGCCCTCCCACGGTCCAGCCTTTTACCTTCTTTGCTGGAAATGTCAATGGAACGTTAACAAGCAGCTTCGTCCTTTTTCTCATAGGACCTATCTGCCAGACCTCATCGTCTATCATCTTCGAACTTGCAAGGCCCAATGCCCCATCCTTGTTCGGTCTGAAGAAGGAGACCACACCGTGCTTTCCGGGATTCTTCCCGGTGATGAAGGACGGGATAGCTGGAAAAGTGATGGGAGGATTCGTGCTATTGAGCTGGCCGAACGTTCCTTTCTTCGAAAGTTTGTTCAAGTTCGGAAGTTCACCCCTTTGCATCCATTCTCGGACCAAGGGATAGGCTGCACCATCGACTCCGATGACCAGTAATCTGACCGCAGGCGCTCCCATGGTGTTCCATCCCACATCATGATAAAGTAGTTTTCCTAGGATATGGCTAGGTTCTGTCCCTACAAACGTTTCCTCGTGGACGAGGCCATTAACTTCTTGCTGATAAGGGCACGTTCAGCATCCACGTGGTCAACATCTCTATCGATATCAGAACCAGGTTCGATGATACCATCGAGGACCACGCCGTCCATTGACCGGGGGACAGGGACCTCCATGATATGAAGGACCGTGGGTGCAACGTCCCTGATCTCTGCAGATGACAGTTCCTTTCCCTGTTGCACCATGCCAGGGCGCCAAGCACCAAAGATACCATCATGGGTGTGGGTCCCTGTCCACATCGGATGGTCCGCAATCAGCTTGGGGCTGCCGAACTCGAAGAACCTGTTTATCGAGTATCTCATCCTTCTGTCAAAGAACAGGACATCCGCACAATCCTGGTCCAGAGAGGCCTGGGGATAGGCTTTGTCCCTGGTGTACACATCTGTGAAGATGACCCCTCCCGTGGATGGGTCCTTGAGCTTCTTCAATCCCTTGGCGATCTCCCTCATGTATCTACGATGGTCCTTTCCGGGTTTGACCCAACCAAGCGGTTCCCTTCCTTTCAGATTGATCAATATCTGGCCACCATTTCCACGGGAATAAGCTATCGTCCTTTCCCAATCGATGTCATCTGTTGTGAGGAAGAACTTATTGACCATGTCCATAAGACCTGACTTTTTCTTGTATGCCTGCTTTGCTGCCTTTCCAGTAAGTCCAAGGGCTTTGGCGGTCTTGTACAGGTTGAAATAGTTCACACCCATCTTGTACATCGTCTGCCGCATCCGTGTGGCAGGCCGGTCCTTGAGCTTGAGATATCCTTTCTTCATCAGCCAATTGTTGATGGTCACACCATAGTATAGCGGACCGAACCCATGGTCGGACATCATTAGCACGCAAGTGTCCTTATCGATGAGCTTCAGGATCTTTCCAACGGCCTTATCGATGGCCCTATAGCTATCCTGGATAGCCTGTTTGAACCTCTTGGGAGCCTTGGGATCATGCCTGGGATGGGACTTGTCCATATGCCTATAGAACACATGCCCTAGAGCATCGGGTCCTACAAAGACGGTCATTGCGAAGTCCCATTCTCTGGTCTTCATCAGATGTGTGGTGGTCTTGAGGACGTTCTCTGTGATAAGGGTCATCTCATCCAGGAACAGTTCCTCGTTCTGGACGTCGACCACAGGCTGGAGCCTGTAGTCTGGACCGATCTTGTCCTTGAGCTCCTTCAACAATGAACGTGGGTATGTGAAATCACCAAGCTCCTCGGGTGTTGGGAAACCGGAGATCATCACTCCATTGACCTTGTCCACGGGATATGATAGCGGGACATTGATGACCACGACCTTCTTGCCTGCTCGGCTCAAGATGTTCCAAAGCGGAGGAACGGCCCTGTCCGAGGAACTGCACGGAACTGAAGAGTAAGAATCCCGCTCACGCCGAGAGAAGTCGAATATCCCATGCTTATCAGGGTCGCATCCGGTGGCAAATGAGGTCCAAGCAGCGGGTGATAATGGTATCAACGTCGAGTTCAATACCGACCGAGTACCGTTGTCCATAAGCTTCTTGATATTGGGTAGTTCTCCCTTGCGCATCATCGGGTCCATTATCTTGAACGTCGCACCGTCGATGCCTATTATCAGAACCTTCTGGCCCATCGTGTCTTGCAGGGACCGTTCGATATATATTAATTTGGACTGATGCGTTTTGCTGTCCTATCGAGAACAACTTCCTACCACAGTGTCGCTGTGGGCCAGGGGGGTAGGTTCACAATTGTTGCAGGGCATCTTTTTCAGAGGATAATTATATTAACTAGATATACTAACACGTTCATGAGCAAGGGTAGATTATACCAGGAGGCTCGCACATGAAAAGGATCCTTATCTGTACTCTTATGGCGATGATGCTGTTGTTGACCGTCTTTGCGCTCAGTATGCCCGCAGCGGCTGCTGATACCAAGGATATCGCAGCAGGTCAGAAGTACGCGGTCACCTATGATGATCTTTACAAAGGAAAAGAGGTCACATGGTCATGGTCTGTTGACGAGTTCGATCTTGATTTCTGGATAGAGAAGCCTGATACATCCAAGCATTATCAGTCCTCAAAGGCTTCAGACAGCGGCACACTGACCGTTCCCGAGACAGGGAAGTGGCAGTTCTGCTGGGAGAACCCTCACACCGCAACAGCGTCCGAGGATTACACCATCAAGCTCACATACGACATCACGATGACGAACCAGGATCCAGCAGCTACTATCGATGCATCACTCACCACCGCAACGGTCGGACAGAGCATCACGTTCACAGCCTCTGCTGTCGATTACGATGGTGAGGTCGCTGCCTATCTTTGGGATTTCAAGGATGGGTCCACCGCCTCAACTGCTAGTGTCGATCATACGTTCAGCAAGGTCGGCACCTATACAGTGGCCTTAAAGGTCATTGACAACGAGGGTGGTTACGTCACAGAGACGATCGATATCATCATCAAGGAGGTCCCGAACGTTGCTCCAACAGCCTCCATCACAGCCGACAAGATCACTGGGACCTTCCCACTCGAAGTGTCCTTCACAGGAACTGGAACAGACACCGATGGTACAATTGCATCTTATGCATGGGACTTCGGTGACACTGGGACCAGTGACCTGAAAGACCCAAAACACACATTCACGACCGCAGCCACCTTCTCGGTCGAGCTGGTCGTCACCGATAACGATGGGGCCACAGGTAAGGCCACCATCGACATAACCGTCGCAGAACCAGCAAACATCCCTCCAACAGTGGCCATAGCCGCTGACAAGGATACGGGATATGCTCCATTGACGGTCACTTTCACACCTACAGCTGCAGACTCCGACGGGACCATCGCGTCCTATTCCTGGGACTTTGGTGATGGCAAGACATCAACAGATATGTCCCCAAGCAACGAGTACACCACCGATGGAACCTACACCGTTAGCCTGGTGGTCATGGATGATGATGGAGCAAGTGCTGTAGCGACCATCGACATCGTCGTCAAGACCGTCCCAACAGATACTGACCAGGATACCGATAACGATGGTCTTCCAGATGTATGGGAGATAGAGAACGGCCTCGACCCCGATGACGCAACAGATGCGTTCGCAGACGATGATGGGGACGGACACACCAACAAAGAGGAGTTCGCTGGCGGATCTGATCCACAGAGCAGCACCAGCGTGCCGAAGAAGACCAGTGCAGGTTCATCTCCACTGTTCTTCCTCCTGATACTGGTGGTTGTACTGGTCTTCGTTGCAGGCGTTATCGCTGCTGTGTTCGTCGTGATGAAGAAGTCTGCCACACCTCCACAAGATGAAGACGTTGAGGAAGTGGAAGAGGTCGAACCAGAACCTCTGGATGATGAAGAGGCATATGGCCCACAGTAAGCCAAGGACCATTTAGCAAGCATAACTTGCTTGGTCCGTTCATTCGTGTCAGTGGAACCATTATAACCATAATGCTGTTCAGAGTCTATACAGAACCTATCAGGGACCAGCATGAGATCCGATAGTACAGGGGCCGGGCCTATCGATAAGGCCTTATCGCTCATGGGGGACGTTCAACTCCGTGGCATGGGTATAGTGACGATAGCAGGCGGTATGACGTCTGTCGTCAACTACTCCTTCCTCATCGCTATGGGCTGGATCCTGAACCAAGCAGAATATGGAGAGTTCGGAGCGCTCTTCATCCTGTACTTCTCGTTCTCCTTCGTACTGATGACGACCGTCCGGTTCGCCATCACAGATACTGTTGCCCGCGAGCTTTCAGTTCACGGTGAGAAGTATATCTTCTGGATACGAAGGACGCTTTATGTGGTCCTGATGCTGATGGGCATAGTTGCAAGCCTGATCTTCCTTGGGTCCTCATGGACCATACATGCGTTTCTCAAGACCAGCTCCATAGGGCTTATCTGGATGGTCATTGGAGCCTTCTTCCTCTCGTGGTCCCTCTCATGCAATCTAGGGGCATTGCAAGGCAGGAAGGCTTTCCTGCAGATGTCCTTGACGAACTTGGGCAGGGAGGTCATAAAGCTCATTCTAGGCGTGGTCCTTGGCATTATAGGGTTCGGAGTGTTCGGTGCTGTCACCGGTCTACTGATCGGTGTGGCTGCTGCAAATCTCATCTCGTTCGTGTTCCTTGACAGGACGTTCACCGATCGAGTTCCGAGAAAGCCCCAACACCACAGTAAACCTACACAGCAGACCATCGTTCACATAGTGTTCATCTTCGTTGCGGTGTTCTGTTTGACCTTCCCCATCACAATGGACCTGGTACTTGTCAAGCACCTGTTCACAGCCCAACAGACAGGTCTTTACACTGCAGCGTCCGTCTTCGGCAGGGTAATGGTATTCCTTCCATTGGGTATCGCCACAGCAATGTTTCCAATGGCCGTGGAGGCCGTTTCAAAAGGAAAGGACCCTGCAGTGACCCTTGGTAAGGCGATGATCTTCGACCTTTTACTGGCAGGACCTGTATGCTTTGTCCTGCTGGTCATACCCCAACTACCGTTGTCCATCCTTTATGGTGCGGAGTACATGGATGCGGTCCCCTTGCTTCGATTGATGAGCATTTCCACGTTCATCTTCTCATTGATAAGCATAATGACCTACTATCTTTTGGCATCGAAAAGGTATGTTCCAATAGGCATCCTCCTGGTCAGCACGTTGATCATCCTTGGTGGTATGTGGATATTCAATGAGAGCATGGTCCAGCTTCTGTACTTCAGACTGTTCGCGTTCACTACTTTGTTAGTGGTGCTTGCATCCATCATCATAGCAGACCTGGTGTGGAAACGTGTGCGATCGCGAATCAGCTAAGTTCATCATACAGCGCCAGGATCCTCTTGCTTATATTGGACCATGTGTTCGATGAGGCATGGGACGCTATCAGTTCATGGTCCCAGGTCCGATCTAGTCCCTTGGAGATAGCCCGTGCTAAACCTTTAGGGTCCTTTGCTCTAACCACGGTCCCAAGACTAGGATCGTCGATGAACTCCTTTACCCCACCAACGTTCGATCCAATGTATGGCACACCACATGCTTGGGACTCATACATGACAACGGGACCTCCTTCACTTAGACTTGGAAGTATGAAAAGGTCTGCAGCATTCACCCAGTCAGCGAGGTCCTTGGACTCTACAGCTCCAGGGAACATGACCCTGACATTGGCATCCTTGGCTTGTCTTTCAAGCTTGCTTTTCAGTGGACCAATGCCGATCAGGACCGTCAAGATGTCATCTCTACCTAATCGCTCTAATGCTTCTATCAGTACAGAATAACCCTTTCTCGTTTCCAACCGACCTATCGATACCAAGATCTTATCCTTGCTATCCAGTTTCAACTGCTTCCTGCATCGGTCCTTATCCCTGGGATGGAAAACGTTTGGATGGTAGCCGTTGGGTATGTGGACGGTGTTCGGGTTGTACCTTTTAAGTATCTTTGTGTCCCTTTTGCTCACACTGATGATAGAATCCATCTGGGACCAAACAGAGGTTATCCGTTCATCCTTTGTCTCCTTCTTCAACCAGAAATGGTTCTCGTGGACGGTCAGGACCTTTGGACAATCGAACATGGGTCCAAGCTCAGTCGCTATCTCGGCTTGGGGCCATGTCAAGTGGGCATGGACCACCTTGGGTCGCAGATCGGTCTTGGACAGGACCTTCTTGATCGATCTACTACAAAGCTTCCCGCGACCATGGTAGCCTATACCCATAGGCAGAAATGGTTTCTTGATGAACACCACTTCGATATTGTCGTATGAATAGTCGTTCGAGAGGGCCTCTCTCTCTCGGAAAGGGCCCATCTGTTTTGCGATGAACAATGGTATGTAGGGGATACTGGCAAAGACCATCACACGATCGAATGAAGGTGCAAGCTCGTCCACCTGGGCCTTGACGAAAGCTCCAGCTATCTCGTCATGGGGATGGGGATATCGATGAGCAAGCACTATCAGGTCCATGGGTCACCTACATTGAGTTCTTACGTCAAGCTCTTAGGCCCTCGGACCCTTCTCGAACAAGACCATATATGCAATGTGGAAGGACCTATATGGACCTGTTCCTATGAAACCTCATTCAGAACCGGATGGCGAAGTGTGGGTCTCTCATGCACACGTAACGCTCATATACAACATCGTTCTACCTGGGTTCAGGTGGAAAAAATGGCCTCCTAAGCATTACCTGACACGCATGGGCTAGGTAGTGTGAACGATTTTTCCCTTGAGGCCGGGACCAGCAGACCAATGCTTCAGCATTAGCTCTGGCCTTGTTCTCGAGGGGGAGGGGGTGATAAGATGACTAGGACGAACGTCACTAGCTCACGCCACCTCTATACTGCCAGAAAGCAGGCGAAGCGCCGGATGCTAGAAAACCTTCTTGCAGGTAAGAAGTACACCAAGCAGCTGACGCTCAACTCGTTCTGGCACTGGCACAAGACAGAGATCAAGGAAGGTAGCAAACCGAACCGGTACAAGTGAACGAAGTAAGGTCTGAAATTCTACTACAAAAGATCATCAGGTCAATGCACAGAAAACAAATCCATGCAATGACCGGATGACCACTCTTTGTTTCGGAGCTTACGGAGTGAGCTTGTCTAAGAGAGGTACCTCAGATGGATCACAACGGAATGAAAACCAAGCATCTGATACCAGAAAAGAAGTGAAAGCTCAACGAACAAAGAGGGCGGGACCTCAAAGAGGGTGCCCGCCCGTGTTTTCCTTTCTTGGAAAACAATTGCATGCAGACTCATATCGGTCCAAGTTTACCGAAATCGCTTTCTATTGCATGCAATATGTTTACCAAGATGGGTTTACTGACCAGATATTACTGCACCCGCTGCCATCGGGCCCAGTCCGCCTTCCGCACCTGCTCTTCCTGCGGACAGAAGATGGACAAGGCAAAGCTCGAGTGGATGCCCTGGGACTGGTTGCTTCTTCTGAACACAGGAGCGTTCATCGGTGGAGCGGTATTCGGGTTCGCCATGACCTATCTTTTCAATGTGGACTTCAACGTGGCCTACGGTGTCCTTGCCAATGTCATGGCATGGGTCGTGGGTTTCCTTGCAGTGACCGGACTTGCGCTGCTTTTCATCACCGTCAAGGCTGGGAACCAAAAGATAATGGACAGGGAGCTTGGCTCCCACGACGATATGAAGCCCAGATGGCTTCAGTGATCGCGAATGTCCATCCGCAGGTTGATCATGAACGGGAACATTCCCCAATGCTCGTAGATACTTTTTGCATGCTCGTTGTTCGGGATGGTATCGAGGGTTATACATTCAGCACCCTTGCTCTTGGCCCACTCGAATGCGATGTCCTTCATCATAGTCGCGATTCCCTGACCCCGATGCCCCTCCCGCACATAAAGGTCCATGAGCTCTGCGAGGACCTCTACATCGAACAATGGGATGGCCTTCCGGATGGCCATTATCAGATAACCAACAGCCTTGCCATTCTCCTCTGCGATGAGCACGAGACCTCTGGATGAATATATGAGCCTGCGGCAATAATCCCCGACCATATCCTCGATGTCTGGCTTGAACTCCACGATGCTCTTGGCCTGGGGCCTGAACCCGAGGAGCATATCGAACTGGTTGTCCCGAAGTTCTGCTTCTAGACGGACCAATGTTTCTAAGTCAACAATCTTGGCTTTCCTTACTTGGACCATGGTCGTGTATCTTGGCATGGGTTTTATTTGTTACGGCGTCCCGGGTAGAAAGTGAAAGTGTGTGCAAAACTACCCCTCCGAACACGTCGTTTTTACCCGATTTCACTATAGGGACAGTGTAAAGATAACATTTTCACGATTTGCCTCAAATTACCCGAATATTTTCCCAAACGATAAATAACGGTTCAATCATGATAATATAAATTCAGAATTGGGGATAGTAGTATAGTACATCCTGGTCGGTCGGTGCAGAGACCATGGAAAAGATGACCTCGGACAACCCGGTAGCCAAGTTCGTTGATTGGCTTACACGACCTCACGACAGTATCGTTGATACCGGACAGAGGAACCAGTCGCGACTTCTTGCAGCCATCTACCTGCTCCTCATTCCCCTTGGCCTTATCGTCATCGTCATCCAGAGGATAATCTACAACAACATCACAGAGTTCATGGACCCATACCTTTTCCTTGAAGTAGGTATCGTGGTCTGTTTTCTGATAGGTTATTTCCTGAATCGATTGGGTCAATACATACCTGCCATCGTTTACTCGCTCATCACTTTGACCATCGTCATATTCCTGCTGACGTATTCTGTGGCGAACAGCTCTGGCAGTGAAAAGTTCCTGATGTACCTGGTCATCCCCGTGATGATCGCCTTTGTGTTCCTACCACTACCGATAGCCATCGTGTTCGCAGCATTCGTGACAGTTATGGCAGTCGGCTTTGCCTGGGTCGTTCCCGGAGTTCCACTTACAGAATCTGTGTTCGTCATCTTCGGATACCTGGTCGTGGTGTTCATGGTCATCATCATCATGACCTACTACCAGAACGAGCTTTCGAACCTCAGGCGCATGGAGATAGCCGAGAAGGAGGCTAGGTTCAGAACGATCTTCGAGGGCATACCCGACGTATCACTTGTTGTGAACACGCGAAATGGAAAGGTGTTCACGACCAACAATACGGTCACTCCTGTTCTCGGTTACAGCATGGATGGGATCAAAGGAAAGAAGTTTCCAAAGCTTCTTGAGAACATCGAGGACAAAGATACACATAAGAACATCGTAAGCCTCATCGCCAAGGGCACGGACATCGGGACAGTTGATGTCAAAAAGAAGGATGGCTCGCTTATACCAATGGATATCAGGGGTGCACCGCTTCCCTGGGAGAACGAGGACATGATCCTTGTGATAATGAGGGACATGACCGAGAGGAAACGCTCGAGGGAGAACCTCATGGCAGAGAAGCAGAGGGCCGAGCTCTACCTTGATGTCATGGGCCATGATGTCACCAACCAGAACCAGGCGATAGTCACGACCCTGGGGATGCTTCTGCTGGACGAGAATCTCACTGCCATGCAAAGGGACGATCTTCGTCTGGCCCAGAAGCAGTCATGGACAATATCCAATCTGGTCAAGAACGTCAAGCGTATCACGCAGTTGAACTCGGAGTCCATTGAGCTTCGTGATGTTGATGCTGCCATCCCGCTGAAGGATGCGATAAAGAAGGTCAAGTCAGCAAATCCAGGAACCAGGATCCGGATCAATAATTCCATCAAAGAGGGCGAGGTCATGATCAAGGCCGATGACATGCTCTTCACGGTATTCTCGGCATTGCTGGAGAATGCCATTAAGTTCAATAGGAATCAGGTCATTGAGATTGATATCCGCCACTACCCTGAGGGCAAGAAGAAGTGGAGGCTCGAATTCGTTGATAATGGAACAGGTGTTTCTGATGAGTTCAAGGAGCTCATCTTCAAACGTCTGGAGATAGACGCGAAGAGCCTGATAAGCACAGGTCTTGGCCTGGCTATGGTCGACAGGGTCATGAAACTGTATGGTGGCAAGATATGGGTCGAAGACCGCGTTGAAGGAGACCACACCAAAGGTAGCGATTTCGTACTATTGTTCAAGAAGGGGGAATAAACATAGCAACAGTGTTCATAATCGACGACGAGCCATCGATCCACATAATCTACGAAAAGATCTTTGCTCGCTACGGCCACACAGTGGTTGGTAAGGCTTACGACGGAGACGAGGCTATCAAGATCTTCGAGACCTTGAAGGAAAAGCCTCAGGTGGTCATAATGGACCACAGGATGCCCGCTCTGAACGGGATACAGACCACACAGATCCTGCTCAAGCATTATCCTGACCTCATCATCATCTTTGTCAGCGCGGACGTGTCCGTAAGGCACTCCTCTGTGGACTCCGGTGCGATGCTGTTCATCGAAAAACCGTTCGAGTTCTCAGACCTTATGCAGTCCATTGACAAATTGGTAGAAGGAAAGGACTAAGTAACCACAGCTATAGGGTGTCTGCTGTAGATTTTATATCCCCTGGCCACAGCAATATACATTTGGAAATTACTTTGGGAAAAATTGGGCGTTTTCTATGAATAAAGTATATATTTTATGAATGACGCTCTCCCTTTGCTGACCGAAGCGAACAGTCTTACTGTTAAGGTTAGCGCTCCACGGCCTCCCCCCCGCTAGGCTATCATGGACGCGGGTCTCCGATAAGCTTCACCCAAGCTTACGGATTTGCTTCATGCGTGTCCAAATAAGCCGGAGAACCATAGGTTCTCCGGCAAAGGTTCATAATCTCTTTATGAACCTTTGCCCTTTACAAGGGATTACTTGGACACGCATGTTCCAGCAATCCTATCAATACCCTCGCTCGTATCTACCCTCTTGATGACCATCTCCGATGGCTTGGATCGATGTCATCAGGATTTTTGATTTCCCGGCACCCGGGTCTTCGGGGGGGATATGGCCTCATCTCAAGGTGTGTCCTCATGGATGAGAACCGGCTGATAAAACGCAAGAAGGAGTCCAACACTCCGCTCCTTGCACGTTTTTTGGACCACAAGGAAGAACTTTCGACCAAGGTCAGTGATCTTCGTGGAGAGGAACCACCTCGAAAAAGACCCCGGGACGAGCTCGACCTACCTTAATGTTCATTAGACTTCAGGTCCTTGGACCCTCGTGGACACGGAGTACAGGATCATCGAGGTACCCCTCGAACGACCTCTGGACGAGTTAGACGAAGCTGCTATCCAGAGCTTGAACCAAAAGGTTCCCAAAGAGGAACTGTACCTTGAGGATGCTGGCGGTTCACTCCTCATCTACCTCAACACCCTGGACACGAAACTCTTCGAAAGCGTTATCTCGGACCTTGCCGAGGATTCCCCTCTGCGAAAGGGCCTGGAAGGCATCCGGTCCATCAAGAGCTATGGTGTGAAGGGGGGGAAGATGGTCTTTGTCGGTTACGACCGGGAAAGGAAGGTCGCAAGCCGCAAGGACAAGGTTGCCATGCGTGGGATGTATTACTACGCCCAGGACCATGGGTTCTTTAAGACCAACAACGAGGCTCCAAAAGAGATCGTGGATTCCATCGTTTGCGGAGACTCCCTTGAGGTCTTGAAAGGCTTACCAGACAACTGCGTGGACATCGTCATCACCTCCCCACCATACAACTTCGGCCTGGACTACGACTCCACCACGGACCACATGGACTGGGACAGCTACTTCGACACTCTTTTCGCGATCTTCGATGAATGCATCCGGGTCACCAAGTACGGTGGAAGGCTGGCCATAAACGTCCAACCCTTGTTCTCCGACTACATCCCTATCCATCACATCATCTCAGACCACTTCATGAAGCGCAAGCTCATCTGGCGCGGAGAGGTCCTTTGGGAGAAGCACAACTACAGCTGCAAGTACACTGCGTGGGGAAGCTGGAAGAGCCCGTCCAACCCTTACATGAAGTACTCGTGGGAGTTCCTGGAGATCTTTTGCAAGGGAGAGCTCAAGAAGAAGGGCGACTCCGACAATATAGATATCACCGGCGACGAGTTCAAAAAGTGGGTCTATGGGAAGTGGGACATCGCACCAGAAAGGAACATGAGCAAGTATGGGCACCCGGCAATGTTCCCTGAGGGGCTTGTGGAGAGGACACTGAAGCTGTTCAGTTACCAGGGGGACCTTGTGCTGGATCCCTTCAACGGTGCTGGTACCACGACTGCAGTGGCAAAGCGACTGGGCCGGAAGTATCTCGGTATCGACGTGTCCGAGAAGTACTGCGAGATAGCAAAGGAAAGGCTCTGATCACTTCTTCTTTCCTTTCTTCGAGCTTTTCTTCTTTGAACCCTTCTTGGAACCTTTCTTTCCCTTCTTAGAACCTTTCCTGGGTTTTTCATCCTCTTCAGGTTCTTCTTCCTTCCCTTCATTGAGTCCAAGAACATCCTCCTCTTCTTCATCTATTCCATAGAGTGGGTTATCGACGTCGCCTAGGGGGCCGCTCTCTAGCTCCAGTGGGTCGTCTGGGTCGACCCCTTGAAGCTCACTAGCTGAAAGGTCCGAAGAACAGTCAGGTTCGATAGGATCATCTTCAGTGGATCCTTCTTCCTCATCCAGCTCTTCATCGTCATCCTCATCCTGGTCCTCTTCGTCAGGCTCCTCATCCTCCAAAGGTTCCTCCTCCTCATCCAGATCTTCCTCCTCCTCTTCGATGTCCTCTTCAGGTTCATCCTCTGCAGGTTCGTCCTCCTTCTTCCTCATCAGGAGGAACACGACCACACCAACGATGATCAATCCAACAACGATGATGATGGTGACGATAACTATCATCATTATGCTGTCATCCTCGGTCTCGTTACCATCCGTAGTATTGCCGTCCGTCGAACCACCATCTGTCGTCCCACCACCGCCATCTCCTCCGTCGGATGTGCTCGGTTCCAGGCTCCAAACAGGTTCGGTCTCTGAAGCTTCCACGGTCACAGACATGGTCTTTTCGTTATCGGTCTTCGGGTCGGAAAGAGCATCATTGATGTCTGCAACGACCTTAAGCTCAAAGGTTCCAGCCTCTGCGAACCAGACGAACTGGACCTCGCCACTGGATGTGACCGTAATACCATCGACAAGAACATCGTCGACATAGAGGCCTACCACTACAGGTATGGAAGCCGTTGTTGTGATGGTGGATGTGATGGTGACCTGCTCGCCGGCTTTCAGAGTGATGACCGAGACCTCGATGTCATCGACGGAGATGGTCCCAGGGTCGGTGGTAAGGTTGAGGGTGACGTTCAGGACATCAACCCAAACCTCTGTGTTCCTATCCTCATCAAGTACAAGGGCGAGATAGTTGTGGTTGCCTGCTGCGAACTCATCGTCATACCCTGTAACCTTCCCAGGTATCGTTCCAACGACCGCAGGGTCGGACCAGACCACGCCGCTCATCTTCGACATCTCGATGTTTGTCTGCCCATCCTCATGGGTTGTCCAGCTGGCAACAGGTACAAGCTCGTCGTCAAGGACCAGGCTCACGTCTGTGACCGAGGTGCGGGAAGCCAGGTTCACTATGGAACCACCCTTGCCCTCATCATCGACATGGACGAAGGATACGCTCATGTTCCCCTCACCGTTGGGTCCGTTCACGTGGATGATATAGGTCTCACCGCCGTTGGTCGCGAGGTCGAAGCTGGTCACACCAGTTCCAACAGATATCGCACTGCTCCACCCGTCATCATAGGAGGTCCAGCCGAGCTCGCCTTCATCAAGGAATGCAAGAGAGATCGCTCCACCATGAGCAGCAACCTCGTATGCATCCACACCTTCTCCGGAGGTTGGAGCATCCATCCTCCCCCATCCAAGGGCTGGAGTGAACACAGCGCACTGAAGCTGTGAGTCGATGGAGGTATACGGGTTCATGTCCCGATCCTCCTTCCACACAAAGACATACCTTCCAGAATCATACACGAGCTTTGGTCCAAGCTCCTGTACATCGTTGTCAGTTATCTGAACCGGAGTGGCCCAGTTGGTACCATCATACACCGAAGCGTAGAGCTCCACGGTGCTCGAAGCGATAAGCGGATGGCTCTCGGGCGTGAGTCCCTCAGCGGTGAACTGACACCAGACCGCGATGCCGCCGCCACTCTCATCGTATGCGAAGGTCGGGCTGTAGCATCCGAAGTTCCTGGAGTCCACCCAAGGCCCAGGAGACCACGTTGTTCCATCATAGGTCGTGGACTTGATGCCCATGCTCAAGGGGAGTTCACCGGCCTTGTAGTCCTCCACCATGAGGACCTTGGCCTTACCAGACTGCGCTACTGAAAGTTCTGGAGAGGCGAATGGTGCTGTGTCTGCATATAGTATCCCATCCTTGCCCTCGAACTTGTGGGTGTCCAGCCAAGGTCTGTCGGTACTTGCCAATCCTGACATCGGCATCGGTGTGGCCCGGGTATAGACCGGTACCATGGCACGTGTACCCTCCGAGGCCTGGTAGATGATGAACGTATATTCTGTCCTTGCATCGTCGGGGATCTCCCACCAAGCGATGCTTCCCTCGACATAGACCTCACCGGTGAGCGAGATCTGACGGAGGAACGGATCTGGGAATCCGAGTTCCACAGTAGCAGTGATCGTAAAGCCTGCCTCGATGCTGCCAATGTATCCACCACCAACATCTGCAGAACCCGACCCACCCAGAGTCATGCTTTGCGTTCCACTGCCCGACTCCCACGAGAACGGGACATCCGGGAAGATGGTGCTGTTACGTGTGGCATCGATGGTGACCTCGAGCTCCACGGCCCCGGCCACAGTAATTGTCGCTGAAAGTTCTGCCACCCACTCGATGACCCAGGCCAGGACCTTGCCTATGACAAGGCTTAGACCGAACGTCTTTGCGGCGAACGCTCGGGCCATCCAGTTGATGAGGTCCTCAAGGGTGATAGTGAACGAGGCCGAAAGCTCCATCCCACCTTCTATTCTGATCTCTGTGACTTCTATCCGTTCACCTCTGTTGTTGTCCAGGTTCAGGTCCACATCGACCTCGATGGCAAGGTTACCACTTCCAGACAGACCGACCTCTCCAGCAAGCTTTCTGCCACCGATGCCAACCTCCTGGTCGCCCATGGGTAGTGCGAACTCGTACTCTGCACTTCCACCTCCGGTGACTGTGCCAGCCGATGAGAGGCTTACAAACATCTCGATACTGAAGGACAGGCCATGCTCCACATCCTCTCCATCAGACCATCCAAGGACGTTCTGGAAAATGGCCACCTGGTCAAGTTCGACCTTAAACTCGTAGCCCATCTCCATCCTGTAGATGACGTAGTTGGAAGCATCAGGTGCTACCTCGGTCTCTGTCCAGATGCGCATTGAAAGTAATGGTGTGTCAATGGAATAGTCCTGGTAATCCTGGATGATGTTGTCAAGCGACACGAGCCAATCCGGCCTCTCAACGACCGTGTAGACCTGTGAATGAGTGTATTCGGTTATCGAACCATAGGTGGAGTAGGCAAGGACGCGCAGAGTATGCTGCTCCGGATAGATGGCCAGGTCGTGCATGTTGAAGGTTGCCGTGAACGTCGGGCCAGTCCCCTGGACAGTAACGATCTGGTCGCCCATGAAGAATCGAACGTGCGTCAGGGGATCACGGGAGTCGCCTGCAGCAACCGTTGCGGTCACGTCCATCTCCAGGTCGATGTGGGCAACGAACGTCCCACCAGTATATTCCGGGACCACCGATGATATCTCGGGTGGCGGGAGCTTCTCCAGCTGCACCGCGATGCTCTTGTTCTGGGCAAAGGCCATGGTCACTGGCTGATGGTGGGGGAAGTAACCTCCTTTGTTGGCAAAGAACGTGAAGTCGCCTTTCGGAAGCTCGCCGATGGTGGCTGTGCCGTCAGGACCGGTTCTGGACTCGTATGCCCCATGGCCGATCCAAGGATTGCCAAGACCCATGGACACATGAGAATCATTGATGGGGGTGGAGTCCTCCTGGTCGGTGACCGTCACTGTAAGAACAGAGGGCTCTGTGTAAAGAGGTGCATCGAGGTTCGTACCTGTGTGTACTGATCCCTGGTAGATGTAATCAACAAGCCCAGCCTTCTCAAAGGTGATGGAAGTGAACGATGATGCGTTCGACAGATGGACCTCATAGTACCCGTTATCGTCAGAGGTCGTGGACCTTGTCCGTCCTCCACCAGAGAGGGTAACGGTAGCTCCACTTACAGCACCTTCCATGGGCCTTCCACCGACCTCTGCAGAAGCCTTGGTGATGCCCCAGATGATGGCCTGTCGTTTGTTCACGAACATATTGTCCCAAAGCAGTGGAATGGTTGCTCCAGATGACCCAATGATAGTAGAATGCTGCCTACCATTTATCTGGATGTTTATAAGACCAGGAAGCACATCGAAACTACAGGTCCCGTTGTCATCGGTGGTCTCTTGGATAAGGTGAGATGGACCACTATATTGCGTTGTCACCACTACGTCCTGGTAGGCGTATTTCGCATTTGCTGTTGCATTTATCTTTATCTCGACCTCGAGGTTGACAGTGACCGTGGTCCGGTTCGCTCCCTGGAGGTAGACTATCTCCTTCTTCCCAGGACCGTACTGATCTCCCAAGACGATAGAATCTGTGAATTCGTTGTAATGCGGGTGGTCTACGGTCAAAGTATAGGCACCGTTCGGAACCTCGAACAACACAGGTTCCCAGATGTCATGGGTATCCTCGCTCAACATGTTCGGAAGGTCCACAGAATATGTCCCACCGGTCCCCTGAAGGGTTACCGTGTATGGCACCAGGTCAATGAACGAGTAATCGAACTTAACATCAACATGGACCGACGTTACAAGGTTAGGTTGCACAAGCCAGTCCCAATCACCATGGCTATAGGCTCCAAAGTTCCAATGTTCCACCACATCTGCGATGCCTGGGATCTGGATGCGCATCAGGTAGTAACCCATAGGCATGTTGGTGAACCGAACCATCCCATCCTCGTCAGGCGTGAAGACCGTGGTCGGGAAGTACTTGGTATCGTTGAGGTCGTAGATAGGGTTCCACTTGTAGATACCGATGCCCATGTATGCGTAGTCGATGGTAACTGTCCCTTCTGTCATTGGTAATGTCCTGTAAGTTGCCGACTCTGGATTGTAGTTCTTCATCACATCGAAAGTGACGTTGGTAGAGTACGCATCGGGCATGAGCTCCACACTTCGATAGGTGGTCTGGCCAGCCTCGACGACAACGTCCAGGTTCAGGAAGTTCATGTATCCGTGGAGGAACTCTATCCTGTAGTTCCCAGGCGGGACCTGGTCGTAAAGGATCTTGGTATTGTCCTTGGTGTAGTTGAGGTAGAAGACCTCTCCACCACCGGAGTTTCCGAACTCGCCCTGCATCTTGATGTGGTCCTGATACCAGTACCTTACAGGGACCCTCTGGTTGACAAATGGTGTGTACACATCGATCTCCAGAGTGCCGTATTCGATCTCCAGGTCTATGTCAACATCGTGGGTCTGACCAGGCATGAGCGTGAAGTTCTCCTCATACGAGTAGAAGGTTGGGTGGTCGAACATCAGGGTATACTTGGCTGGGGGAAGACCTGTGAACTCGAAGTCACCAGACTTGCTCACGGTAGTGATGTATGGTCCAACACCACCGTAGTCCGTCTCACCCCACAATAGGATCTCTGGCCTTTCAGCTTCGAAGGTAGCAAATGGTATCCTGTAGACCCTGAACGGGAAGTCCCCATCAAGCTCGATGGTCCCTGTAACCGTCGCAGGGGTAGGGCTTACCATGAAGTCCTGACGCGTCTTGGAGTCCATGGCCTGGGAGATGCCGGACCTTACGTCCGTGGTGTAGACACCAGCTCCAGCACCGTTGTAGACCGCGGTACCATTATGCTCGCCCGGAACAAGACCCCAGATGCGATACCATCCATCGGTACCGGTGGTTGCTGTCCTTCCACCGATGGTCACGTCAGCTCCGACCAGTGGGGTTCCAGTGTAGGTATCGAAGACCTTTCCTTCGACCATTGTGGTCGGAACAGATCCGTTGGAGGTCATGTTGATGATGGCCGTTGCCACATCATCCTCCCCTACGGTCACATCAACGCTTGTAGGGAGATAGAACGGCCTCTCCACAGCGACTGTGTATATGCCTGCTGTGAGGTTGAGGAACTGGTAGTATCCCATCATGTCGGTCTGGTCCTCGTCAACATCTGACCCGTCCTTGGTCAGGGTCACGTTCACGCCATAGATGGGGGCCTGGGTTCCCTGGATGATTACAAGACCTGCGATTATGCTGGTCCCTGTGGAGGAACTCCTAGTCTCCAATGGAGGGATCATGGTCATAAGGACCTCTTCGGGACCCAGAGGCTCATCCCCCTGGCCCTCGAACGAGGACATCACAGCACCATTGAACGCCATTATGACGAACAGAGCTGTGAGAAGTATGGTCATAGAGAGCTTGACAAAGTTCGGAGCAAAGGCCTGGTCGGACAATTTAACACCCCGTGGTGAGGGGGGAAATGTAGGCCGGGTTCATAAATATTCACTTAGTTAAGTTCAATACAACCTAGACCATAATACGAACGAACGATGCAAAGCTGGGAAAAAATACCGATAAAGATCGATATCCAGGACATGGAATCGGCTTATATCGTCCTGGATATCGACATCTCTTCTACTTTTTCACAGCTTTGTGGAGTGAGTTCGGTTAGCCGACCTACCATCAGATCCATGTAAGAATTATATACAGAGAAGGTACAACCTAGACCATAATACTAAATTAAGAGAAAAAGCGTAAATCAGTTAAGCCTAATGGCCATTCCCATCCGGGGCATTCGAATGAAGCGAGTTCTGGTCCTACTGACACTGTTGAGCCTTGTTATCGCAGCCTTCCTGGTCCTACCCCATGCCAGTGCAGACGAGATGACACCAGATGATGACCCATCGGTATACAAGACCGTCAACGTAGAAGTAGCCATACCTCCTGGACAGGAATACTTCCTGTACTTCGACAGTGGCAACCTCCAGCTTGGTCAGGCCCAGGAGCCCACATTCCCAGACACTGTGGAACAGGCCATCGCCAAGGTACCTGAATGGATGAGGAACAACCTCACATACAAGTTCAGGCAGCTCCCGGGAGACTACAGGGACACCTACGCTTCATTGATCAACGGCGCTCAGGAGAAGTACAGGGACGAGATAGGTTTCTGTATCGCCCACACTCCTGTTCAGACCCTTACTCACGATTACATGTTCCCGGTCATCTACAAGCACAATGCCCAGATGATCTATCAGCTCGAACCCTTCCTCCCATACGTGAGGCTAGTTGAGAACGATGACCACACTACAGTGGAATACAACACATCCGATGGTGTGTGGGAAGAGGTTGACAAGGACATCTACTACTGGGGAGTGGTCCACCCCCAGATGTCTGACGAGATCCCAACATACGTGGACCCGGATTATGATTTCACATCAATGCCTCCGTTCGACAGGGACTATGGCGTTGGTCCAGAGGATGGAGAGTTCTGGAGGGAGTGGTTCTGGTACCACAACGACACTGGCTACCCACTACTGAGCGAGGTCATGGCAACCCGATACAACATCAGAGATGCCATCCACGGCCTCAACAGCTGGGTCGGGGGCAGCATGCAGTTCACCTCTGACATGGAGCGGCCGAACCAGCCGGTCCGCATCTACAGGAAGCATATCGGAAGGTGCGGTGAGCACCAGGACATGCGAAGCTCCTCTGCAAAGACCACGCTCATTCCTTGCCTTGCGACATCGAACCCTGCTGAGGACCATGTTTGGAACCACTACTGGGAGGACAACAGATGGATCCACTGGGATGGGGCCATCGACAGGCCATTGATGTACGAGAACGGATGGGGGAAGACCCTTACCACGGTCTGGACCCAGCGCGGAGATGGCCATATCAGCCAGGATACCCCGATGTATTCGGAGGGCATATCCACGATCGAGGCCCAGGTCCTTGACGATGCTGGACTACCTGTGGACGGCGCAATGGTGACCATACGCACAGAGAACTTCCACGTGGAAGGAACCCTGGCCACATCCACCTGGGCCATCACTGACTCCAACGGAATGATCACGGTCCCTGTGGGAGATTCACGCAACTACTGGGTCACAGCATCCTCTGCAGAGCTTGGTGAGGACCCACAGAGAGGGTCCGAACAGCTCATCGAGGGTTCTGTGGACGGGGAGACCTACACCCACACGTTCAACCTTCCAGAGTCTGCGGACAACCTCATGGCGACCAACAGGACAAGCGACCCACCAGCAGGTGCCAAGTTCAAAATGGAGCTGGAGTTCGATGTCCGCTCCCACATCATCGAAGGCCGATCGGCCTATTCAGGGGACAGATCGGACATCTTCAAGCACGACGGCGAGATAGACTTCTTCATCGCTGACAGGTTCAACTATGTCAGGTTCGATAACAACATCCCGTTCGATGCCTACGAGGTCAAGGAGCGTGTTAGCGAGGGAGATGCATCCTTCGTCATCCCAACAGATGATACCTGGTATGCGGTCCTATCCAACAGGTTCGCACAGGAGTCCACAAAGTATGTCAACATCACAATGAAGGTCATAAGCGGTCTGGAGCTGGAGGTCACAAGACCTTCCCCTGACGCTACCCTGGACCTCGACTCTGTCGTGAAGATATCAGGCACCACGTTCAGTCCCCGCGAGGTGACGTCCGTGGATGTCCAGATAGATGGTAGAGAGTGGATAAAGACCACGGACACTACTGGCGATTACTCCGGTTGGAACTACGACTGGGACACTCTGGGTCTTATCCCAGGCACCCATAACATCAAGGTCAGGGTCGTTGACTCCGAGCAGAACAAGAGCACTGAGTTCGACGTAACCCTTGCTGATGTGACCAACCCCTTGGTTACCATCGACAGCCCCAATGACGGGTTCGAGGTCCGCAAGGGAATGGACGTGACCTTCATGGGAACAGCGTCCGATAATGTGGGCATCACGAACCTAGAGTTCCTTGTGGATTGGGTAGAATCATCTTCTAAGCAACTATCCTTGATAGATGGAGGATACACGCACACCATCGACACCAACGGGCTCGATGATGGAAGCCACACAATGGCGGTCAGGGCAACTGACGCTGCAGGTAACGTCTATGCTGCAAGCCACGAGCTCGTGGTCCTTGAAAGCACAGCGCCGGAGGTTCGGATCACCTCACCCCAGGCCGACACGGTCCATAAGCTCGGAGACAGGATAGAGGTCAAGGGCATTGCCACGGACAACAGGGAGATAGAAGGACTCTGGCTGTATGTGGATGGTGTCAACCCCGTAGACCTTATGCCAAAGCTTGGTGATGGGGTCTGGAGCCATTACCTGTCCACGGACAACCTTGGTCAGAACGCACGTTCGCTCAAGGTCGTTGCTGTGGATACAGCCCACAACCAGGCCAACCACAGCGTCAGGATCTACCTCGATGGAACTGTGCCTAGCCTGATGATCAAAGGCCCGACCAATGAGATGATCTACGGCAACGACAACGATGTCACATTGTTCGGGACAGTCACAGACAACTATGGAGTATCGAAGCTCGAGGTGATGATGGGCTCCAAGACCCTTGACATCACGTCTAGCCTTTCCGGAGACGCGTTCTCACACTCCAACTGGGATGCATTCAGCCTTGGACCCGGAACGCACACCTTCACACTCCAGGCCACAGACGTCGTGGGCCATATCACACAGGAGACGTTCAGCTTCACACTGGATGGAATAGATCCACAGGTGACCATCTGGACACCCAAGGGCACATACATCTCGGGTGAAGGGCTGCTCCTTTCGGGAACCATCATCGACGACTCGACCATCGCTATGGTGGAGCTCGTCATCGACAATAGTGATAGTGCCGACATCACATCGTTCCTTGCTGGCAGTGCGCTATCTTTCAACTTCGACTCTGCAAAGCTCACAGGCGGGACACACTACTTCACGGTCATAGCCACAGATGCTGCAGGGAACAGCGGACAGGCAGAGATCTCGGTCGTCGTCATCGATAGTCTATCAGATTCAGATGGGGACACCATGCCTGACCTATGGGAGATGGACCATGGTCTGAACCCTAACCTTGCGGACGGCGGGTATGATGCTGACAATGATGGCTTCAGCAATCTGGAGGAGTACAACCGGGGAACCGATCCATCGGATGCTGCTTCCAAGCCACCTACTTCTGCACCGCCAGAGGAAGAGGAGACCATCGTGGACATGGACATCATCGAGCAGTTGCTCGTGAACCTGATGCTCATAATCATCGCACTGGTCGGCCTCGTGGTCCTGGTCATCGTGTTCATCGTGATAATCGTTGTAAGCAAGCTACGCCGTGGATGATCAGAAGGGGCTGTCCTTTCTGCCAAGTATCATGGCGACGAACACTATGGTGATTATAGCAAGTAGTAGTCCGATTAGGAGCAACCATATCCAAGGGACCTCGTTGTTCGGACTGGATTTCTCCCATCTTGTATCATCGTTGGGGTAGTCATCAATGGTGAGGTTAGAATCGTCTAGCCCATAGCCGTGGTTCCATTGGTCAGGGTATCCATCCCCGTCCGTGTCCATGGAAGCTGCAGGATCTGTAGGGAAGGCATCGGAGTTGTCACCGTATCCGTCATCGTCCTCGTCGTTCCATTCCTTGGGGTCTGTTGGTAGCTCGTCCTCCTGGTCGATGACACCGTCATCATCGAGGTCATTTAGCCTGTGCTCACCGATAAGGTCGAGCTGCCACTCCTTCAAGGTGTGGTTCACAAGCGGGAGCTCATCGTCTGCCATAGAGGTGCCGTCGATCACGTAAGGGGTGGACCAGGTGATGCCATCTGTAATCGCACCAGGATACCGGACCTTGTAGTCGGACCAGTAGTTTCCACCGGAGTTGATGTTGTAGAGGTTGCTCTCTCCATCATCGTTAGCGTTGAGTGAGTTTGCGATGAGGCTGTTGTGGTGGATGGTGTTTTCCATCGATGCCTTGTCCACGCTGATTCCCTCGCCCAGGTTCTCGATGATGGCGTTGTTGCTGATGATATTGTTAGTGGAGTATCTTAGGTTGAAACCATCCCTGCCATTACCATCCACCACGTTCTCTGTGATGGTAGCATGGTCAGAATGGTACAGGTTGAACCCATCCACAAGGTTGTTGCTTGCAGAACACCGGGTCACGGTCACGTCGACGCTGCTGATGTGAAAGCCCGAGTCACTGTTGCCCTCGGCCATACAGTCGGTCAGGGTCGTGAAGTGCGAGTCCATGATGTAGAATCCGAACGAGTTGTTGTTCGCTGTGCACCTTGAAAGGGTGTTCGCATTGGAGATCCAATACATGTGCGCGCCGTAGTCGTTGTAGTTCAGCTCACAGTCTGTGAAGGTGTTGTTGAACCCAAAGTAGAGACTGATCCCATGGGCGTAGTTGTAGTTCATGCTGCAGTTGGACACATTGTTCGAGTGGGTGTTGCCCATGTAGATGCCAGCTGCATTGAAGTTCACCTCGCATCCGGAGATCGTGTTCCGGGAGCAATTACCCAGAGCGATGCCGTACATGCTCCCTACGACCCAGCAGTTCGTAACGGTGTTGTTGTCACCCTGCAGGATGATACCAGTGCCGTAACCTCCATCAGTGATACTGAACCCACTAATGGTACAGTCATTGGCAGTGACCTCGATGACATTGCAAGAAAGGTTCCCTTGCAGGACGGTCAAGCTCGGCCCTGCGCCGATGAGGTTTATCGACTTGTTTATGACCAGGCATTCTGCGAAAACCCCGGCCCCTAACTCGATGGTATCACCGGATGAGGCTGCGTCTATAGCGGCTTGGATGGAAGTGTGATCACCGGTGCTATCCTGAGTCACTGTAGTGGCTTGCGCTGCAAGTGGAAATAATAGGATCGCCGCTAGTAGAAATACCGTTGCTCGCACAGACAGAATATGTAGCAAGGAAATATAAAAGCAGATTGGTGGGCGATTGATGCTATGGACAGGCTTGGAATGACCTTCATTTCATATTGAGGTTATATATAAACGCCATTTGCCGCAACAGTCGAACTCGATACTAAAACTTCATATACCACTCGCACGGTTTTTTTATACACGGGGGTCGCCTGAAAGAGACCTTTTCGGCGGCTCTATCACTGCATCATCCACGCGTCCGTCCTCCTTTCATTCGCTTCGGTCACTGCATTTCGGACGCAAGGGTGAAGCCGCCCATGTCATCCCACCACCTGGGTCTCGACCTCAATGGAAAACCTGTGACCCCCACTCATCTTTTATAGTCAGCGTCAGCCATTAAAAGATGAGTGGGGGCGCTGCACGCTCTCGTTTGCCAACGACGCTTGAGCGTAGCTGCGCCCGGCAGTTTCTGATACATTAGTAATTGACGACAGAAACTGACCGGGGTGGGGTGGGGATTCTCTTAGAATGTTTTCCCTAGCATATGCCAGCACCGCCAACTATTGTGCTCCAAAACCCTACAAGTATTCCCCCTTCGGATACTCCTCCTTCGGAGCATCCAACCCCCCAGCCTCCTTCGGCGGATACCCAGGCGGCGGCGGCGGCCTCTTGGGCGGCGCAGCCTGACCCTGCTCCCCCTCATCGATCCACCAATCACCATCCCTCTGGCTCTGCTGCTGTGGCTGCTCATACGGGTTCCCATGGTAGTAGCTCTGCCGTGAGTACATATCAGCCTGTGGAGCAGGACCAACTGGAGGTGCAGGCTTGGGTTTCTTTTTCCTTCCCACGATCAGTCCGATGATAACAGCAATGATCCCAACAAGGAGGACAACTATCCCGAACAAACAACCACCATTGCCACAGCAACAGGTGCACATAGATGCCCATTGGCCAGTAGATAGGTCTGAAGCTCCTGTCAGATATAGGGTACAGTTGTTCGTGGTCTCGAACTCATAGTTCCCTGCATTTTCAATGGTGATGTAACCATATCGAGCAAAGGTGCGCCCGTTCTTCGTCTCATCGAAGGTCGAGCCAGTTCCCAAGATCACCTCTGTTGATCCATATTGGTCAGATACTGTAACGGTACCGGGGTCATCGTCAACTCCAGTGGTGGTCTCGTACCAGATGTAATAGGTCTGTTCATCAAGCTGTATGGTACGACCATTGTTGTCACAGCTGAACTGCTCGCTTGCCTCAGCCGGGATATCCCTCGGCTCCGCTGTTAGAACAAGCAAGAACGGACTGGCCACCATCGCAATGATGGAAAGGATAATGATAAGAAGACCAGCAACCGGGATAATGAACAGAGCTTTCTTCATCCTCCACACTCGCAGAATACATTCAGGACAATGGATATAATCCTATCCCCGCTCACACGTTCAACGTTTGAGAACCGATGAGGAAGATCAATGGAACTGCAAGGTACTCCATCTTCAGAGGCTTCGTTGTCCTCTCCCCGAGCAGGTTGAATGCAAGAGCACAAACGAAAGAGACCACGAACCAGCCGATGTAGTTCTGGACCGGTGGCAATCCCCCACCCTGCCAAGACCACAAGCCAAGCTCCAGGGCGAGCGGTTCCATCAGAAGGTCGAATCCCACAGCGATCAGAGCTGCAAGTCCAGCAGCGAACCATTTGTTCTTCGTCAGGCCGTTGGCGATGGTGACCGCGCCAAGGACAACAATGACCCAACACAACCCGATCAGTAACGGAACGCCTACAACGACAGGTCCGAGAGCCTCGCCATAGGTGTATACACCAAAGATCCCCCCGGTGTAGACCCCTAACACCTCAACACCCCATGTTGCCGCGAACACACCCACACACCAGAGGATCATTAGCTTCTTTTGCTCCAGGAACACCGGGGCCATGAACACAGCGCAGAGGAGCAATACAGTTATCGGGAACACGATGTTCAAGGCGAGCATGCTCTCTGTGTACTCAAAGAACAACATCCCTACCGCGAACAACCCATAGATGCCGAGAACACCAGCATCTAGTCTGGTCATGCGAGAGAATCTGTCAACAACATACATCGATAGACCTATCCGACCCGTCGCTCGATGGTCTCGAGGATACTGTTGACCTTGGTCCGCAGAAGCTCCTCGTTGATGATCTCCTGCTTGTCGGTGACGAACATGTCCATGTCCAGGACCATCTTCTCCTTGGCCTTTCCGTCAGAGCCTGGAAGTGTTCCCGGGCCCTCGCCTGCAAAGGTCAGGTCGAAGTTACCACCCTTTCTGGAGCCAGAAGTTCGAAGCTTGAGACCACCGATCTTTGAGTATGTGGCCCAATGATCGTCCACACCGAAATCATGAGCTGTATCCATCCATCCTCGCTGCTTTGTGATGAGGAAGATCGATACGATCAATGTGTTGTCCTTGTCCTTTCGGGCAGGGTCCTTGTTGAAAAAGTCAGATACTGCGTTCGTAAGGCCCATCTAACCACCAGCACAGCAAGAGCTGTGGGAGTATATAACGATAGTCCTACCACTTGCAGTCATAGATGCACTGGTCGTCCTCGTCCTTGAAGCGACACCGGATCTCCTCGACCTGCATGTTCTTGACCTTGGCAAGGTCACCAAGACCGAGCAGAACTCCCTTCCAGGCAACGCAGTTGACCCTGTCGTCGTTGCCATCTGTGATGATGACCTCTGCGTGCTTGGGTTCTAACATCTTCGTCTCTACAGAGCCGAAGAACAAGGTCTTCTTGTATCGCTCCTCAGCGTTCTTCATGATACCCTCAACAGAGGCAAACCTAGCAAAGAACTTGAGAACACCGATGTCCGTTGCTGCGAACCGGCCTGCTCTTACCAGTGCCTCCTCCCCTTGGTTCTCCTTTATCCATTTGAGCACACGGATCTGATAATCATAGGGATACCGAAGAGGTTCCTTGATGCCAATAACGTCGAGCTGGGTCGCACGCATGCATGCTGCCAAGCCATCGTTGCCTCTGGTCTTCTTCACAAAGTTCAGATAACCAGTTATAGCTGCGCCAGCCACCTCACGTTCGGACATGGTGTTGAATTCGCTACATTGTAAATATTATTTTCTGCTATGAGTTGTACAGGACTTTTATTTCAATTCAACATATCATATAGAAAAGGATTTTAACGATTGTGGATGTAGGTAGAGAGAGGACTATGACTGGCAAGCTCAAAAAGGACCTTGGTTTTTTGGAGGTTTTCTGTATCTCCTCAGGAGCCATGATCAGTTCGGGTCTGTTCATTCTCCCCGCCCTTGCCTACTCCAAGGCCGGCCCTGCTGTCATCCTGGCTTACGCACTTGCAGGTCTTCTCATAATTCCGACCGTCCTTTCCAAAGCTGAGCTCACAACAGCGATGCCTAAGACCGGTGGTATCTACTTCTTCACAGACCGGAGCATGGGTCCACTTGCCGGCACTATGGGTGGTCTAGCTGCGTGGTTATCACTAGCATTCAAGTCAGCCTTCGCTCTGCTGGGTATCGGTATATTCCTCACCCTATTCTCTGACTTCTCGACCATTCAGATCAAGCTCATCGCTGTTGCATGCTGTATTGTCTTTGCAGTTGTCAACATAGTCGGGGTGAAGCTATCTGGTAGGTTCCAGGTAATCATGGTAATTGGGCTCATCGCGCTGATCGTACTCTATATCGTCCTCGGGTTCTTCAACATCACCTGGTCCAATTATACACCATTCACTCCAAAAGGTGCCTGGCCGATAATTTCCACTGCCGGTCTGGTGTTCGTTTCATACGCGGGAACCACAAAGATCGCAGCGGTAGCTGGTGAGGTGAAGAATCCAGGAAAGAACCTGCCTCTAGGCATGTTCGCATCTTGGGGGGTTGTGACCCTTCTATATATCCTCGTCATCTTCGTGACCGTCGGTGTGGTCGAACCTGACGTCCTCAGGGCTACCAACATGCCCATTTCTGAAGGGGGGGATGTCATATTGCCATTCTTCTCGATCGGCCTTGTCCTCATGTCGATAGCAGCAATGCTAGCATTCGTTTCTACCGGTAATTCAGGAACCCTTGCTGCTTCCCGTGACCCAATGGCAATGGCCCATGATGGTCTGCTTCCCGAGGTCTTGGGAAAGACCACCAAGTTCGGGACGCCTTGGGTTGCCATCCTGGTCACATCCGGTTTCATGATCGGTGTTATCCTTTTTCTCAACCTCGAGACCTTTGTTAAGACGGCATCCACCCTCAAGCTCACTCTTTTCATCCTTGCCAACCTGTCCATGATCTTCATGAGAGAAGCCAACATGAAACATTATCGACCGAAGTTCAAAGCTCCATTCTATCCCTGGATCCAGATAATTGGAATACTCGCATACGGATTCCTCATCATTCAGATGGGGATGGTACCATTGGCCATCACGATGTTGTTCATCATGGTGGGCTTCGCCTGGTATTGGTTCTTCTCCAGGAAGAAGATAAAGCGTGAGTACGCGCTCCTATCCATCATCAAAAAGCTTACAGAGGTCGAGTCGGACCACGTCCTGGACGAGGAGCTCCGAGGTATCCTTGTAGAAAGGGACAACCTGACAGAGGAGAGGTTCGAGAACAAGCTCAAGAAAGCGGTCTATATGGATGTTGACCACTTCATGGCACCAGAGGACTTTGCAAAGGAGGTCGCCCCTGCCCTTTGCCATAACCTCAAAATGAGCGAGTATGAGTTCAACAGGGCCTGTGTCGAAAGGGGCGACAACTCGAACATGATAGTAAGGCCGACCTTTGCCATCATCACCTTCGATATCGAAGGTAAGAACCAGTTCCAGATGGCAATGGTGCGAACGCTACGCGGAGCAAGGTTCTCTGATGACTTCCCACCCGTCCACGCAGCTTTCATCGTGGTGCACTCTCCAGACCAGACCAACTTCTATCTCCACTCCCTCATGTGGCTCATCCAGATAGCTGAGTGGGTGGACTTCGAGAACGAATGGAAAGGTGCCATGACCAGGACCGGGCTCAGACTGGTCCTTCTCAAGGCCTGGGAGAAAAGGGTAAAGCACATGAAGAGACCTGAGTCGAACATGGAAGATGACATGATCAGGAAGATGTAAGGTAGATCTTGAAAACAAGGAGGACCTCCAGCCGTGGCAAAGTCTGGCAAGTTAAAGAAGGACCTGGGACTTCTCGAGGTCTTCTGCATCTCCGCTGGTGCAATGATCAGCTCCGGCATCTTCATACTTCCTGCCTTGGCGTACTCACGAGCTGGACCATCAGTTCTGATATCCTACCTAATAGCAGGCCTAATAATGCTGCCAACCGTCATGACCACGGCAGAGCTCATCAGTGCCATGCCGAAGTCTGGCGGCATCTACTTCATGATAGACCGCAGCATGGGCCCTTTGGTCGGTACACTGGGTGGGCTGGCATCGTGGTTGTCGTTGACGTTCAAATCCGCATTTGCTCTGATGGGCATGGGAATATTCCTGACCCTGTTCTTCGATGTATCTGACATCCACATCAAGCTGGTTGCAGTTGGCTTTTGTATTTTGTTCACGATCATCAATACCCTGGGTGTCAAGGCTTCAGCGAAGTTCCAGGTGGGTATGGTCATCATTCTGCTCTCACTCATGGTCCTATACATCATTGTAGGATTGTTCAGTGTCTCATGGAGCAATTTCCAGCCATTCCCACCAAAGGAAGTATCTCCCATCATCGCTGCAGCTGGCATGGTGTTCATCTCCTACATGGGTGCTACGAAGGTTGCGGCCGTTGCTGCTGAAGTGAAGAAGCCGGGAAAGACGCTACCGATGGGTATGTTCCTTGCCTGGGGGGCGGTAACGCTCCTCTACCTGCTGGTCCTGTTCGTCACAATTGGCCTTTTGGACCATGACGCGATGATATCGACAGACCTTCCCCTGTCGGCTGGAGGTGACGCAGCCTTTCCTCTGTTCAAGATCGGCCTGGGGGTAATGTCACTTGCTGGGTTGCTCGCATTCGTATCTACCGGTAACTCTGGGATCCTGACCGCGTCCAGGGACCCTATGGCCATGTCACATGATGGATTGGTGCCGAAGGTCCTGGGAAACACCTCGAAGTTCGGAACCCCGTGGATCACTATCCTTCTGACCAGCAGCATCATGATCGGCATCATCCTGTTCCTTGACCTGGATACCTTCGTCAAGACCGCCTCCACTCTCACGCTGATCCTGTTCATGATGTCCAATATCGCGATAATCTTCATGCGGGAGGCCAACTACAGTCATTACAGACCGAAGTTCAAGGCCCCTTTCTATCCATGGATCCAGATGTTGGCGATCCTTTCCTATGCTGTGCTGGTCATCAGGATGGGCATCATCCCCATAGCCATCACGACATTGTTCGTCCTCATAGGGTTCGGATGGTTCTGGTTCTATGCACGTGAGAGGATAAAGCGCGAGTTCGCAATGCTCAGCGTCGTTAAGCGAATAGCTCACGTGGAATCAGACCACATATTGGACGAGGAACTACGGACCATACTCCTTGAAAGAGATGGTCTTTCAGAGGGGCGCTTCAAAAGGGCCTTGGAAGATGCTGTGGCCCTTGACCTGCCACACTTCATGACACCTGATAACTTCGCAAAGGAAGTGGCCCCAGCGCTATCCAAGAAGTTCAAGATGAGCGAGTTCGAGCTGAACAGGGCACTCATCCAGCGTGGAAAGAACTCCAACATCATCGTTAGACCTACCTTTGCGATAATCACATTCGACATCGAAGGCAAGGACCAGTTCCAGATGGCCGTTGTCCGGACCCAGCGAGGAGCCAGGTTCTCGGACGACTTCCCACCTGTGCATGCTGCGTTCATCGTGGTGCACTCCCCAGACCAGACCAGCTTCTACCTTCACTGCCTTATGTGGCTCATCCAGATAGCCGAGTGGGTGGACTTCGAGAACGAGTGGAAAGGCGCACTTACGAAGAAAGGGTTGAAACTGGTCCTGCTCAAGGCTTGGGAGAAGAGGGTCAAACACATGAGCATGGCCGAGCCGGACAAGGGGGACGAACTGTTGCGGAAGATGTGAGAACTATATGCAAAGGCATATGAACTCAAGTTGATATTCATCTCATACTATCAGGTGATATCATGCGTTCCCATGTTCTGATCCTTGTTGTCATAGCTTTACTGCTCATTCCTCTATCGGTGAGTGCGCTCAATTATGGGCAGCAGGAAGACCTCTCGAGTGTTGATGCCAACTTTTGGAATGACAACACCCAGGAAAGGTTGAGCGAGATAGTCTGCATGGCAGGAGATGTAGACAACAATGGAGCAGATGATTTCCTAGTCGCTGCACCTGTCAATGGCACTCTCGGGTCCAATCAAGGAGCGGCATGGTTGTTCCTGGGTGGAAAAAAGACATACACTCCTGGAATGGGTATGAACGAGGCTGATGCACTCTTTCTCTGTGACGAGTTCGATGGAAGATCACCAAAGGCCATGTCAGGAGTTGGCGATATCAATGGTGATGGGTACGATGACTTCGCATTCGGAAATATGTGGAGCTCCAAGATATCCAACAACAGAGGAGAGATCTACATATTCTTTGGACATAATGGTACGTGGGAATGGGGGAAGAACTTTTCCGAGGCGGACCTGAAGATCTACGGGGAAGGCGATGGTAACGAGTTCGGTGCAGCATTGTGTCATGCTGGTGATATGAATGGAGACGGGCTCGATGATCTTGTGGTAGGTGGTCCAGGTGGAAATGGTTGGGTCTACACTTTCTTCGGAAGGCAATCCTGGAACCTCACATACAAGGCCGATGAAGCAGATGCGATGTATGAGGGGACATGGGCTTCAAGCTTTGCCTCGGACATCAATGGGATAGGAGATGTCAACGGGGACCATCTCGACGATATAATCGTTGGTTCTGGAACGTATCAGAACAGCAGAGGTAGAGCCTACCTCTTTTTCGGAAGGGAAGATGGTTGGCTCACCGACGGTAAGATGGAAGATGAATGTAACGCGATCTTGAAAGGTACTGAGGTCGATTCGAAGGCTGCGATCACTGTTGATGGTGCGGGGGATATGGATGGAGATGGGTTCGATGACTTCCTCATCGGCCAGCCATATGGCGATTTTGCACAAGAAAATGGTGGAATGACGTATCTTTTCTACGGTCATTCCGGACCTTGGGAGGATATGAACATCAGTGATGCAAATGCTTCATTTAGCGGTGAGGAGATGGGTGATGAATCCGGTGGTTGTGTTCGAGGTCTTGGCGATATAAATGGAGATGGATACGACGACATCGGTATCGGAGCCAGAATGAACGATTACACTGATGATGATGCTGGCCAGGTCTATGTTATCCTTGGCTCAGCTGCCAAGTTCGGTGCTGGTGAGGACCTTTCCATTTGTGACATGTCATTTTGTGGGGAGGCCATGAACCATGAGGCAGGTGGCAGCCTTGATGGAGGAGGTGATGTGAATGGTGATGGATATCCTGACCTACTGATCGGGGCTCGAAGGTATGGTGGGGGATTGAACGGACATGGTAAGGCCTACCTTGTCTATCCAACAACGAACAGTCTACCTTCATTGTCGAACGTTATGGTCGTGCCTTCAAAAGGATCCACCTCAGATATAGCCGCCACTGAGATGTATACGACGGTATGGATCAGAGCTCAAGGGACAGACATGGACAGTGGGATGAACAATGTGGTCTATGCCAATATCACATCCTCGCACGACCCATCCACTACATTGAGGATCAGGCTTTATGAGACTGGCAAAGGCACAGGGATATATCTTGCTCCTCTGACCGTTGAAGATCGGACCCACGATGGATACAACTGGATCTCAACTATCCCAACCTCAACCATCGAGATAAAGGTCGAGAGCATCGGTACTGTTACCGATTCCTTCATGGTCAACTGGGCAAAACCCAAGATCACCTCGCCAGAAAGGAACTTCACAGCTTACGAGGACCAACCGTTCGAGTTCATATTCGAGTCCAAAGGCGGTAAGCCTACACTCCAGTGGGCCACAGAGATGACACCAGACTGGTTGACCATGGACCAGGCAACGGGCCGACTGCATGGCACACCTAATGATAGCGACGTCGGCAACTCATCATTTTGGGTCCATATCATCGATGACCTGTCAGAGACGGATTCTATCCTGGTCTTTATGGATGTTATAAATGCATTGCCAGAGGTGGTGAACCACTACCTGTGGAACGCTACAGAGGACGAATATTACACATGGGACTTCGTTAGTACCGACGACGGGGAAGACACCAATATCACATGGGAAGTGGACTGCGACACGACCTCAGCATTCTCGTTCAACATCTCAACATTGGAAGGGACACCCACCCAGTTGGATGTAGGAGAGCATTTCCTCACGATCAATGTCACAGATGGGAACGGAGGAATGGGTACCAAGGTCCTTCAGTTGAACGTCACCAATGTCGATGATAAGCCTATGCTTGTAGGTCTGGACGATGCTCAGGTGGACGAGGATTCCGAGCTGGTCCTTTCATACGATGTCATGGATGAAGATGGCTCGGCAGTGACCATCAAGATAAACACTAACGCATCCTGGTTGATGATCTCATCGAACCATACCTATGCGATAGGAACACCGACCAACGATGATGTGGGGACGTTCTTCTACAACGTGTCCCTCGATGATGGTGCACTCTACAACTCTTACAATTACACGATCACTGTGCTGAACACGAACGACGCACCGGTGTGGGATGTTGTTCCGAACTCGACCACGGTCATTGTCGAGGCTGCGTACAACTTCGATGTCAATGCTTCGGATGTGGATCCTGGGGCCGTCCTTGTCTATTCCATCTTATCCACACCGACCTCGAACATCATGATCAATGGTGAGGGGAAGATATCATGGACACCGACCGAGACTGATACATACACGATCAACATGTCAGTGTCAGATGGTGTCGTGACGATCTACTACGATTACATCATCGATGTCATCGAGGATGTGGGGGATCTCCTCCCATACTTCAATTCAGCTCCATTGGTGGTAGCGACCGTTGGTACACTATGGCAGTACACACCATCGGCCACGGACCCGATGGGCGAGGATATCACGATCACACTCGAGAGCGGACCTACAGGAATGGTCCTTGATGGTCCAACCCTCAAATGGACACCGGCAGGTTCCGATGTGGGCCTTAACCATGTGGTGGTGCGAGCGACCGCTGGAACAAGGCATATGGACCAGGAGTTCACTATTAACGTCACACTGACAGATGGGGGTGATGGTGGAACTGGGAACACGACCAACCGTGCACCCGTCATCAACAGTATCGATGACAGAAGGATCGAGGAAGGAGACATCCTCCTGGTCCAGGTCACCGCCTCTGATCCTGATGACGATGATCTGATCTACGCTGTGGACGGACCTGATGGCATGGAGATCTCAGAAGCAGGACTGATATCATGGTCGACAAAGCAGGAGGATGAAGGGTTCCATACACTGAACGTCTCAGTCTCCGATGGTGAGCTCACATCCTATGTAGAGTTCGAGGTCGAGGTCTTCTTCACCGGAGACGATCCCGGATTCATGAACCCCGGTAATGCACTGTGTTTTGCAGCGATCGTTGCTGTGGTTGCTGTTATGGCCGTGATCATAATCGCCCTCATCCTGATCATTGTCATCAGGTCCAAAAAGAAGAAGGATGATGACGAGGAACTACCTCCAGCCAAACCAGAGGACCACTACCCAAGCTCAGACGCTATCGAGCCAGAGGTCGAGACGGAAGATATCTTCAAGGACAAGGATAGGACGGTGGCTGTAGCTGAGGCAACCAAAGCTGAACCGATCACACCAGAGGTCGCACCTATCCCTGAGAACCTCGTGACCGAGGATGATATCCAAAAGGAGATAGAAGGTACAGAACCAGAGGAGAGGATCGAGGATGACACTGTAGTTCCAGAGGAGTCCAGGATCGATCCATCGGTCAAACCTGTTGGTATGGACCAGTTAGCACTTCCCCCAGCCAGAATAATGACGGATGATGCCGAGGAAGACTTCGGGTCCACCATCGACGAGATCCTCATCATGTCCTCGGACGGTCTGCTCCTTGACCATTTCGCCCGCTCATCCTCGTCAGAGATCGACAGGGACGTCCTTTCTGGAATGCTCGTTGCGGTCCAGAGCTTCGTCTCCGACAGCTTCGATAACATGGACGCGTCCTTGCGTAGGCTCGAAATGAAGGACTTCACAGTGCTCATCGAGCCTGGGAAGTACATCTCTGTGGTCGGGATTACACGAGATAAGGACAACCGGGAACTAAACGACCATCTGCTCCGGATGATGCGTGAGATGGAGAGGGAGATGGCAGAGGTGTTCCAGGGCTGGGATGGTAACATGGAGACCATCAAGGAAGTGGAGACCTACGTGCAAAAGCTCCTTGAGGGGAAGTACGAATAAAGAACCTCAATTAGCCATTACTTAGCAAAAACCATAAGAACAACCCTTTCGTATGGTATAACAGATTCATACTAGGGTGAACCTATGAGAACCCTCCTTACGATCCTTACGATTACTGCTACTCTCCTCCTTTTGACCACTGCCACAGGTGCACTTCTGTACGGACAGGATACAGACTTGAACACTGTGGACGAGAGGTGGGGAGGTTATTCCCAGTTGGATGGACTTGGCAGAAGTGTCGCAATGGTAGGCGATGTCAATGGAGATGGCTACGATGATTTCATGGCCTCTGCAATGTACAACGACGACATTGCAAATGATGCAGGGAAGCTGTTCCTGTACTTCGGTCAAAGCGGTAGCTATGGTTCTCCTGGTTACGCCCATGCTGCTGACGCAACCTTGGTCGCAAATCAGCCTGATGACCAAGTAGCAAGATCGTTCGCTGGAGCAGGGGACGTCAATGGTGACGGCCTGGATGATATTGTTATTGGTGTTCTCGCAAATGACACAGCTGGGATCAATGCTGGGCAGGTCTACCTAGTGTTCGGTAGGACCATGGGATGGAGCAAGAACATGAACCTGTCCGTTTACGCCAACGCAAGCTATCTTGGGGAGAGCCCAGGAGATGTGGCTGGTCTTCGGGTCGATGGGGTTGGTGATGTCAATGGTGACGGTTTGGATGACGTTCTTATCGGCGCTATCCTCAACGACGAGCATGGTCCGAACAGGGGTCAAGCATACCTCGTTCTAGGTAAGACATCAGGATGGTCTATGAACATAAACATCAGCCAGGCCGATGCTTCCTGGTATGGGGAACATGACGACCAGTTCCTTGGGAACTCTCTCTCGGCTGCTGGAGATGTCAATGGAGATAATTATGATGATTTCATCATCGGCTCTCCAGACTCCTTCGGTGGGAAAGGAGCTGGATACCTGTTCCTCGGTGGACCATGGGGATGGGGGACAGATAATAACGTTACGAGCTGCAACGCATCCTTCATCGGTGAAGCTACTTTAGATTCTGCAACCGAAGGTATGGATGGAATTGGTGATATCAACGGTGATGGATACGGAGATATCGGGATCGGTGCTCCAGGCTTCGATTTCATGGTAGCAAACAATGGAAAGGTCTATATCATCTTTGGAAAGGCTACTGGATGGACGATGAACGTGAACCTATCAACAGCTGATTGCACGTATGTTGGTAATGCAGCTGATGATGGGGCAGGTGGACGTGTCCGAGCTGGCGGAGATATTGATGGTGATCGTTTCGATGACTTCCTGGTGTCAGCATGGGGTAGCGATACTGGAGGAACTGACAGCGGTGCTGTCTACGTAATTTTGGGTAGCACAACGTTCAGCGCAACGAACAGTTCAATAGCGGGGAGCTGTGATGCTTCATTCATAGGTCAAACTGGTGGGGACAATGCTGGAATGGGACTGGATGGAAATGGAGATGTTAACAGGGATGGTCTGCCAGAGATTCTTGTGGGTGCACCCAACAATGACCACCCATTCGACAACGAGGGTAGGATCTATCTGATCTATCCAGATTCGAACACTGCACCGACCATCCATTACATGTCCATCAAAGATAGTCCTGCTGGATCCAACATCTCTAGTACTTTACAGCACACCAGTGTTTACATCGAGGTCGTTTGCGCAGATAACGAACCAACAAAAGCAAACGTCCTATTGATCAACGTTTCCCGGCTCACGTATCTAGGAGACCACTTCACAATGAAGCTTTATGAGACAACCATGACATCGGGTGTATTCGTTGGATGGCTTGACATCGATGATTGGACGCGGGCTGGATCGAACACAATAGCAGGGTATCCTGATGATCTTATCTGGGTTATGTGCGTTGATTCGCCAGGGACAAGTTATCCATTCACTATCGACTGGCCAGCTCCGGTGATCGACCCTGTACCAGCAGATGTCTATGCCCAGGAGGACTCATCCTTCAATCTCGACATTGGAGTGACCGGCGGAGAGCCATCCCTGACCTGGGACATCACCAATTCTGCAGCATCATGGTTGAGCTGGGACGGTGGATCCACAAGCTTTTCAGGAACACCAACGAACATCGATGTTGGCTACTATGCAATGACCGTGAACGTCTCTGATGCAGGTGGACAGCAGGACTCGATCAGTTTCGGTCTCACAGTCAATAACACTACACCAAGCATCTATGGGGGACCTCTCGCAGATGCTTACGAGGACCTTCCTTACTCCTTCGACCTATCAGCGACGGATGAGGGGGATGGACCTACTGTCTACACAATGACAACAGAAGGATGGACCTGGGTCACGATCGACAATGACACAGGTGAGCTATCAGGGACACCAACACAGGCCGATGTTGGAACGCAGTCCATGGCCATCCTCTTTGATGATGGAAAAGGTGGTATGCACCTGGTGAACATGGACCTGACGGTCCTGGACACCAATGATCCCCCGGTCATCACTGGGGAAGACAACAAGACCGCATACGAGGATATCGAGTACGTCTCCAACTACATCGTCACAGACCCTGAAGGGGAGAACGTGGATTGGGGAATCGATACCAACGCGACCTGGTTGTCCAAAGATCCTATTAATCCGGGCTTCAGAGGAACCCCAACACAGGCGGACATCGGGTCGTACTATGTCAATTTCATAGTGACGGATGAGAGGAATGGAACCAACTCCCAGTTGTTCACTCTGACTGTAGTCAACACAAACGATAGGCCGTTCTGGCAGGACGTTCCTGGTGACGCCTCCGTTCTGGTTGATACCAACTACATCTTCGATGTGAACGCCACGGATGAGGACATTGGTGAGATGCCAACCTACACACTGACCTCGACACCTTCGTCAGATATTGGTATTGATGGTGCTTCTGGGTTCATCATCTGGAAACCGACCACAGCTAACACCTATCACATCAATATCTCAGCATCGGACGGGAAGGTCACCATCTATCACGAGTTCGTTATTGATGTCATCGATCCTGCTTCCAATCTTCCACCATACTTCAACAACTCTGCACCGAGGACCGGTGTCGTGGGTGAGTTATGGACCTGGACACCAGAGGTTATCGATCCGGAGGGCGATATGGTAACACTGAGCCTAACCACAATGCCGACTGGAATGACGTTGAGCAGCGGTGTCATCACATGGACACCGACATCCGACCAGGTCGGGGTGAACGATGTGACAGTTCGTGCTGAAGCTGCAGGTCAGTCAGCCAATAACGCTTTCACGATCACTGTGACAATGCCCTCGGACGTCAACAACAAACCTGATGTGAACCCGGTCAATGACGAGACAGTAAGCGTTGGGGATCCGTTGTCCGTCCAGATCACGGCAAGCGACCTTGATGGGGACAATCTTACCTACTCGGTCGAGGGCCCTGATGGAATGACGATATCGCAAAATGGTCTCATCTCCTGGACACCTGGTTCAGACGATGTGGGTAACCATACCGTCACCGTCACTGTGAGCGATGGGCTTGAGGATACTGTGATCACTTTCACTGTTTCTGTGCCTGCTGTGAGCACAGATGGTGGAGAGGATGGCGATGGTGGAGGCGGTGGCTTTGATGCTACCATGTGTGTGATCATAGGGGTCATTGCTGTTGTCTTGTTGCTGCTCATCATAGTCATCATCGTCGTGATGGTGATGCGTTCGAAGAAGCAACGCCCGGTCCTCTCCAGCGATGATGCCATTGAGGCTGAGGTCGAGACTGACGATATCTTCAAGGCCAAGGACAGGGGCGAGGAAGCCAAACCTGTGAAGCCTGTCAAGGAGAAACCGGTCAAGGGTGCTGTTAAAGGAAAGGTCCAGGACCTCGAGGCTGAAGATGGGGATGCGCTCGAAGCAGAGATCGTTCCTGCAGACGAAGATATCCCTGTGCTCGAGGAGCCTTCCCTTGATGACGATTCAGGAATGCCCGAGCTTGAGGTCGTCCCAGATGCGGTTGCTGTTGGTACATCTGATGACCCACAGCTTGCTGACACTGACATACTTGCACTACCACCGGCCAGGATCATGAAGGAGGATGAGTCCGAGGATGACTTTGGCACATACATAGATGAGATCCTCATCATGTCCACGGACGGTGTGCTCCTTGACCATTACGCTCGTTCCTCTGCTTCAGAGATAGACAGGGATATTCTGTCCGGTATGCTATCTGCAGTTCAGGGATTCGTCAAGGAGTCGTTCACTGACAGGGATGCTTCGCTGCGCAGGTTGGAGATGCGTGACTTCACAGTCCTCATCGAGCCTGGCAAGCACATCACGGTTGTGGGGATAACCTCCGAGAAGGATAACCGTGAGCTCAATGACCACCTGCTCCGGATGATGAGGGAGATCGACAAGGAGATGGCGGGGAAGTTCAAGGATTGGGATGGATGCATGGATTCGATCCGAGAAGTGGATGATTACGTGCAGAAGCTGTTGGAAGGTGGGTATGAGTAACCCACAGGCATAGCTCTCCTGACGAAAGACTGCACTCTCCTATGGACCAAGCAAGAAGTTGTGGGAGAGTGCAGCCTCTCTTCTGCTGGGACTGTAGGTTACTCTTGGAGGATAGAGCAACAGGTGGTTGATAGCATAGCGTTAGTATTCTATAACTATCGGAAATCCTCGCTGGGTTATTACCCGGGCCTGTACATCGGGAGCCGGGGTTGTGAATGCGGATAGCATATACTCTCGTTCTTCTGCTAATGACAATGCCCTATCTCGGGTGTGTAACTTCTATCGAAGAGGAGATCATTCCAAGGGCAGGTTCCTTGAACATCGTGATCAATGAGATACTACCAGACCCGAACTTCGACCATGACGGGGATGGAGATGCAGACGCATATGACGAATTCATTGAGCTTTATAACCCCAACAATGTAACAGTATCCTTGGATGGTTGGAGCATCTATGATAGCTCGAAGACCTACTCCTTGGATGGGTATGATATCGATGCCCGATCGTATCTAGTCCTCCTTCGTCGTGATACCAAGATAGCCCTCGGAAACTCTGGAGACCAGGTATGGTTGAACAATGGAACTGCAGATGTGGACACTATCTCTTTCGACAGGTCCTTCGATAACCTATCGATCGCGAGAGTTCCCGATGGTGGACAACGGATCTCCAGCAGGTGTGTCTCAACACCAAACTCGACCAATGGATTACCGCCGCGTGTTGTTATCACAGAGGTTCAGTTCGACCCGAAAGGATCAGACACTGACAGGGAATGGATCGAGATACTGAACCATGAGGACCAGTTCGTGGATACGTATGGATGGACGGTGTCTGATGGAGAGGGAGAACCATGGGACTTAGACCTTGAGAACTTAGGACCAAGGGAGAGGGTCCTTGTTCACATCTCAGATGGAACTGATACTCCCACCGGTCGGTGGATGGAAGGTGTTTTTCATTTGAATGCTGGTGATGGGGGATCTCCCCTCACGAACACAGGCGATGATCTATCCATCTTGGACCATGATGGGAACGTCATCGACTACGTTGCCTGGGGAAACTCCTCATCCATCGATGGACCGGGACCATATCATGAATGGGATGGAACGATCTCCGAAGAGGACCTATTTTGCCCAGAGGGGGGTTCGATCGCACGGGTCGATGAGTGGGTCGATACAGATTCTGTCACTGATTGGACTGGAAAGAATCCATGGCAGGTCACTGGCGGTTGGGATATAACATCACCCATAGGATGGAGGATCATTGCACCGACATCTGATCTATGCTCGTGGGAGATGGACCATGTGCTGAAGATGGTTGCTATCGAGGTCCTGCCCGGACATTCATCGACCGTGGAACTAGAGGTCGAGAACGTTGGGATGGTCCCACTTGAACTGAATGTCAACAGTAGTTCATCCCAAGGATGGAACATCTCTTTCAATCCTAGAGCGGGAAGTATAGAGGCTTCAGTGCAAACATCTGATGACGGAAGGATCATTATTGATCCATGTTCGACCATGCATCTGGACATGATGGTCCATGCTCCTGATCTGAATGAGGGGCCAGACCAAAGGGACCTTGAAGTACGGATGGAGTTCAAGACTGACCTGGACCCTCCGGCGATACTTCCCATTCATGCATCTATGATCGGAGCTGATCTTACCCTTGAGGTAAGCGGGTGGGATAGCCCACAGATCATTGAAGAGGGGGATATGATTGAGGTGAAGGTCAAGGTGAAGGAGCTGGGGGGATCATCTTCTGATGGATCTGATGTCGTTCTACGTATCGACGAGGAATACCAGGAAGTGGATCATGTCAGTTCCATAGGGCCGTATGGCCAAAGAACGATCATGTTCGATGTCCCTTCCCTTGGCCTTTTGGGAAGCCATAACCTCTCCCTTGAACTGATGAGATTCGAAGGGACCAAGTGGCTCGACAAGAACTCATCGAACGATCGTTGGAACGGAACGATCATAGTAGAACCCAGGCCCATGGCAAAAGGAGTTGTCATCACACAGATGCTGATACAACCCACAGAAGGATTCGCCTCTGAATACATCATTATCAACAATTCTGGAGAGAACCAGATCGATCTTGCAGGATGGACGTTGTCAACTTCAACTGGTATCATTGAGTTTCCATACAATACGTCCCTGGTATCAGGAAAGGAACTGGTGGTATCCCAAGACCCAGGTGAAACCAAGGATGTCCTTGGAAGCTATCCTGACCTGTATTGGACAAAGTATCCAAGCTGGTCAGATGACGAGGTTGAAGAAGTTGAACCAGCGAACGCCATGATCAGGACCAAAGGATCGTTCAGCCTTCCAAATAAGCATGGTCACCTCACTCTTTATGACAATGGGGGAAGGCCGATCGACACTATTGTCTATGGAACCAATGATGGAACTGTGGTAGGATGGAACGATGAACCGATCGGAACGCCCCGAACAGGTCACCTTGTGAAAAGAAAACAGGGTTGGATGGATACCAATACCTCCACTGATATTGATTGGCAGTTCACTCCTAAAGCAGGATGTTTCTCTCTGGGTCCGGTCAGCACAACAGTTGGTTCGAAGACCAAGTTCTATCAAACTCCGCTAAAGACCATCACACCTCTTCGGAATACTATTCAATCTGCTGAACACCGATTGATCGGAGAGGTGTACACGTTAACCTCAACAGAGCTTGTCAATGAGCTCATTTTTGCATTGGACCGAGGTATCGAGGTGAGTCTTCTGGTAGAAGGTGAACCTGTTGGAGGTATCTCAGATAACGAGATGGATGCGCTATCGGTCCTTTTGAACAATGGTGCGAACATATCTCTGATGACCGATGATGGATATGATCGATACAACTTCCTTCACTCGAAGTTCCTGGTCGCTGATGGAAGGTTCTGTTGCATCGGGTCAGAGAACTGGGGGTATGCTGCCTTTGGAGGTTCGAACGTTGGATGGGTCTGCGAGATCGATGATCCATTGATCGGCGGTTCCTTGGAAACCTTGTTCTATGAAGATTCGGAACCAGATAGATCGGATGTCATCCCGTTCTCACCGATCCACCAGTGGAAATCGCTCCCCTACAGTTCAACTTTTACAGAGGGTGATGCATGCATCGTCTCGTCACCCGATGCTTCGGTCGAGATCATGTCAACCCCCGATCCTCTGGTCTCCAGAGTACTGGCCCAGATAGGATGTGCTACACACTCCATCGAGATAGAAGCATTGGATATGGATGTAGAATGGAGCGATGGAACAAGCCCCTTCATCATCGGTCTTATCGATGCTGCTTCCAGGAACGTCAGCGTTCGTGTTCTCCTTGATGGGTGGACCGCTGATGATGATATCGATGGCAACATTTGGACTGCCAATTATCTCAATCAGAAGGCCAATGAGTTAAGCATCCCATTGGAAGCAAGGATCGCACCAAGGTCCTACCTCCTTCACAACAAAGGGATGGTCGTGGATTCAAAGAAGGTCCTTGTGGGGTCCATGAACTGGGTAGAGAACTCTGCTCTCAACAACAGAGAGATCGATGTTCTCATCGAGGATGAGGCCGTTGCTAACGAGGCACGGTCCATGTTCGAAGACCTTTGGGACCGATCTGTGTCCATGACCGCGATGGATGGCATCTCATCATCTTATGGGGATGTCCTGATCGTTGGGGTCTATTATGATACGGTCATCCCTTACGAGCCAGACGAGGCGGTCGTTCTGTACAATCCGACCCGAGAGGATCTGGATCTGTCAGGTTGGTCAATAACCGATGCGACAAGTTCAAACTCATATTCTGATGGATCTCTAATACTTGGGGAAGGAACCTTGATAGAAGCAAGATCTGAGTTCTTGATATCCAAGGACCATCAGAATGTATCAGGTCTATGGAGACGAGAACCAGACCTCATTTGGTCTTATGAAGAGAACTCTGATGAGGTTCGTGTTGATGGTGACCTTCGGCTGTCGAACTATGGAGACCAACTTGTCGTCTATGATAGAGAAGGCAAGGTTGTAGATGCCATCGTATGGGGAGAAGCATCTGCTCCTTCAGTGGGATGGTGTGGAGAACCGATTCCATCCTGCTCCGAGGGACGATGTATTTGGAGAAACAGGGTCTTTTCAGAAGCTCCATTTTATCTGGATACTGATTCTGCTAGTGACTTCATTTCACCAACCTACGTGGTACCAGGCAGGTCGCACGTTGAACCCCATAAGTCCTCCTGCAACGGTGGATTGAAGGTATACACGAATCCTGAGGTGGGATGTGACCCGATCGTCGACCTCATCAAACGAGCGAACGAAACCCTTCGCATTTCAGTTTATCAGCTCCATTCAAGGACCATTACTTCCGCTTTGGTCGATGCTTCGAAGAGTGGGGTGGATGTGAAAGTTCTCCTTGAAGGGACGCCTGTAGGAGGAATGGGGGTCGATGGTAGCTCATGCATTGCGACCCTGATCAATGCAGGAGCGGAAGTGTTCACCATCGATTCGAACTATGAGATCGATGTAATGACAAGATATCGATATCTACATGCCAAGTACCTTATCAGAGATGGGGTGGAGGTCCATATTGGAACAGAGAATCTCAAAGATAGTGCATTCCCACCAGGTAAGGATGGGGGTAATCGAGGATGGGGTATCCTGATCGAGGATGAAGAGGTCGCATCCTTCTTTGTTGAGCTTTTCGATGAGGACTCTGACCTAGAGCGAGGTGACGTGAGAAAGATATCCCTCACGGACATTGACCTGGAACTGGGGTTCGAACTGGAGAACCTCAGTGAGATCGAGAAACCGATAGACGGAATGGAAACATTTTTTGGAACCTTTAACACAACTGCGATCCTATCACCTGACAACTCCGTGTATAACTGGGAAACTATCCCTTCACTTCTCGATAGCGCCGAGAGTGAAGTTCTCATCGCTAACTTACAGATGGACCCAGTATTCTTCCAAGATCCTCTAATCAGGTGGGACTCATCCTCGACATACTATCTCTCCTCCGATGATGGGTCCGAGCTAGTTATGAACCCCGTGTATACCGCCTTGATAGAAGCTGCAAGAAGAGGCATTCTCGTCAAGGTCCTTCTGGATGATTCATACGTGGGTCTTTCTGATGGGTGGGACAACAATGATACTGTGAAATTGTTAGAAGGTGTATCTCATATGGAAGGGTTGGAGCTTCAAGCCCGTCTGTTCAATTCCGACATGGAGTTCACCAAGCTTCATACCAAGGGAATAATTGTTGATAGTACTCAAGTCTGTGTGTCGAGCATCAATCTTGTTGAGGGATCAGCCATCCATAACAGAGAGGTTGGTGTTATCATAGAACACGAAGGAGCTTCTCGATTCTTCAGGGATAAGTTCATGGATGACTGGTGGAGATCGAGTGGGCTATATGCTGATACCATTGGAATACCAAGCTCGATACACCTCAGTGTTGGTAGGAGCTTAGAGATCGTTGTCCCATTTGACCTTGGCTATCTCTCATCAGGGACTGTGCTGGATAATATCCACTGGGAGGTAAGGGGATCGAATATTTCTATCGAGATCCAACATAGAAGGACACACTGGGTCAATGGAGAACTCGTCCTAACATGGAAGGTTATCGCATTGGATGGGTCTGGTCAGGGAGACATAGCTCTGGTTCATAGATCGGCATCAGGTCAATTCGTTCTTCTTTCCATACCAGTCACGATAATGAATAAAGAAGAAATGACAACTTCGACTGATAACGATGAGCGATCTGATGAACTGATGATAGCTCCAGTAGCATTAGGGCTACTGTTCGCAACTATCATACTAACGGCTATAACTAGAGAGGTCTATGTGAAGATCCGCCCTAAGCGCAGCTCCCGAACATCCGCCCGATCATATCCCGATACTTCTTCTTCCGATCTGCCTTCACCTCATCAGGAGCGTCCTCGCCGTAGATCGAAAGGTCACCGTGGACGGAAGGTACGGGCTCTGGAGAAAGGTCGTCTAGCAGGTGGTTGTGATGATTCTTCTGGTCCTTCATGATGCTCCCCCCTAAAGGCTTGAAGATGCCTTTGGTTTCGTATTTTGTAATAATACATGCGTTTGTTGACATATACATTTTGCCAAAATTTTGGATATTAACGTTTTTTGTCGGAAATTTGTCCATACAATATTACAAAAAAATAATAATGTGCCGGATGAACAAGTGTCGGACATCGAAGAGCATATCTTTAGTGAGATTTTGTCGGAATCGTTTAGTATGCTAAACTATTTATGTGGTGAAATCGTTTAGTATACTGAATGATATTTGCAGAATACCTTGATACTATTCGAGAATACAATCTTTGGGGAAAAGACCTGAATACTGGTATTCAGAGACCGTTCTATGTCTCAAAGATCACAGATTATCTCAAAATGGAAGACGTTGTAGTAAGTGTTACCGGAGTGCGACGTTCAGGTAAGACCTATATCACCCGCCAGGTCTTAAGATCGATCGTAGACAATGGTGCTGAGAATTCTCAAACTCTCTATATCAATTTCGAAGATCCCGCCTTCCAGCTGGACATAGGAGTTGACCTGATAACTGAGATCTATGAAGCCTATAGACATTTTATCAATACTGACAAAAGAGCGTTCATTGTTCTCGATGAGATACAGAACGTCGAAGGTTGGGAACGTTGGGTCAGAAGGATGTTAGAAACTCAGGCAGATGTTTCGATAATCGTGACCGGGTCCTCCTCGTCAATGATGTCCGGCCATTTATCAACAGTATTGGCCGGGCGATTCATGGATGTCCGAGTGTATCCCCTCTCATACAAAGAGCTGGGAGAATTCCTAACTGTGAACGACCCCCTCATTCACAACCATCCATTGATCATTAGGCCGGAACTTGCATCATATTTGCTCTTGGGAGGATTTCCAAGAGTTGTGACCTCACCGAACTCAGATCTTGCGAAGGAATATTTGAAAGATCTCTATAATTCGGTTGTTATACGAGATATTGCCACAAGACATGGTGTTCGGAAAGTTGACACTTTGAAGCGCGCGGTGGCATTGGTAATGAGTTCCTGTGGCTCATATATAAGTGTTCATAAAATCACAAACACCATGAAAAGTTTGGGTCATAGTGTTTCGACCGCCACTATCAACGATTTCATAGATCATATGCAGAGCTCCTTATTGATCGAAAAGGTTGAGATATTCTCCTACACTATCAAAGATCGGATGCAGTATCCAAAAAAAGTATACTGTGTAGATACAGGAATATTGGTTGCATCCTTGCCTCGAATGGATGAGAACATAGGAGTCTTGCTCGAGAATGTCGTTTTCATGGAACTTCTCCGTAGATATGGAAGGGATCGGATCTATTACTGGAAAGGAGAAAAAGGCCTTGAGGTGGATTTTATCATAACCGATGGGATGACTCCAATAGAGATCATACAAGTTTCTTGGGATCCAAGCAAAGAACAGACTCTGAACCGAGAACTTCGGTCCATAGAAACGGCTGCGAAGACAATGAAAGGGGTCAGTAAGAAATTGATCATTGGAGACATAGGCCGAGATATTGTTGTTCCAGAGGATGTTGAGGTTGTGGATATTATAAGTTGGTTAGATGAGAAAAATGGATTGAACCCTTTGAACGAGCCTCCATCTACAACCCCCGAATGAACCCCCGATCATACAAGATCGTAGCATCCAAAACCTCCCCGTCCGTCGAGTCGATCGCCCATATCGCATTATCCAACACCGCCAACATCTTCTTCTTGTCCTCGGGCAAGTGCCCGTAGATCCCTCGATAGATCGGGTCGCCGTCGATCCAGATGTTGTTCGTGTGATGGTCCGAGGCGAACTCCGTGTCCTCCACCTCCAGGTCCTGAAGGAACAACCTGACCTCCTTGAGCTTCTCCATGGGCGAGGTAACGGTGTACTCCCCAGCCTTGCGCCTTTTGTCAAGCAGCGAGCCCTTCTGGACGATAAGGGTTCGGAGGCGGATGAAGTCGGGGTTGACCTCGTTGCAGACCATGGCCGATCCCTTGGCATGCTCCTCGAGCCTCTGCGGCCCTCCCGCGCCGATGAGGATGTAGAACGAGACCTCCAGGCCTGCCTCCTTGGCAAGCTTTCCCCCTGCGATCATCTCCTGGGCGGTCGCACCCTTGTCCATGAACTCCAAGGTCTGATCGTCACCGGACTCAAGACCGATGTGGACCCTGTCCAGCCCTGCCTCCTTGATCTTCTTAAGGCGCTTCAGGCCGAGCTTGCGGAGTGTTCGGGCACGGGCGTAGGATGTGAGCCTCTTGGCCCATGGGAGCTTCAAGCGGATCCTGCGAATGACCTTATCGATGTCCTTCGTCACAAGGGAGTCAGAGTCTGCCAAGAAGATGGTATCACAGTTGGCATAGATCTTTGCAGCCATTTCGATATCATCGAAGGTCTCCTCCACGGACTTTGACTCGAACTTCATGTCCTTGTACATCGTGCAGAACTGGCAGCGGTTCCAGGGACAACCTCTAGTGGCCCGGATGAGAGCTGAACCTGATTCGTTGGGTGGTCTGTATGGGGGGAAGTCGTAGTCGAGGTTCTGGTACCCGAACATGCATGTGGATTGCCGCCAGGGGTCAAAAGGGTTGCGTCTTGAAGCTACAGCAAAGGTTAAAGAGCACAACTGGAATGTCTTATCGATGTTGAGGAACCGAGTGATCCTTTTCGGATTCATCCTTGCGATAGCTCTCTCACTCATACTCCCCCTTGTTCCTGCCCAAGAAGAAGAGGAACTACCCACTAGAGGATTCGTTTATGTTTCATACACCCACTCTCCCCCCTATCCAGACATCGGTGAGACAATTACTTTCAAAGCCAGTGTCACCGGTGACAATGTCGTATGCACATGGGATTTTGGAGATGGTAGTACTGCGACTGGAGAGGAAGTGACCCACTCGTTCTCCTCGGCTGGAACATACACTGTCACACTAACGGGAACCGATGATGAGAGTGACACTGACACTTATTCCAAGGACATCACAGTCAACGACCCTGCTGTCGGTGCTGCTGCAGCGGGTGCTGGCTTGGCATTCGTCGGTATCTTCTTCCTCATCTACATCTGCATGATCATCATCGTCATCATCATGGTGGCTTTCATGTGGATACAAGCCATAGTTGGGATCATACTTTTAGTCAAACTCGTTTCGAGTGCGAGCTCAAAAGGTGTCTCTGGTCAGATCACGCCATTCATCGTTATCATGATCATTGTGACCGTGTTAGGATTCATCCAGCCGTACCTTTCGATAATCGCGTTCATTGTGAACATCGTGGTCTACAAGATCGCCAGCGGCAAGGTCGCTACGATGAAACCAACAGGTCCCAGACCTCCACCACCGGGCTATCCCCCACAGGGTACTCATGCACGTCCACCACCGCCGAACAGGCCACCACCACCACGGCGTAACTGATTTAATAATAAATTTGGACAAAGAATTACTGGCCCATGAGATCAACATGCAAAAAGTAAAATAGATGTGGGCATTATCTATCGGTGGATGTTTAGAGGAAGAGTGATGCTAATCCTATTAGCATTAGTCGTAGCGCTAGCTACATTTTCACTGATGGTCCCAACGGGGACCGCGAGCGTAGAAACCAGGGGCGATCCAACTGCCACATTCTCCTATTCACCATGGTATCCTGACGAAGGAGAGGATATAACCTTCGATGCATCGCGATCTACGGGAATTGGTCTCAACTATACTTGGGATTTTGGAGATGGAACTTCTGGTAACGGAATGATAGTCGTACATTCTTATCTTACTACTGGAGACTACATCGTAACGTTGGTTGTGAAAGATGCAGATGGAGATACTGACTCCTATACAGACACCATCTCGATAAGCGCACCCTTAAGTGCTGCTAGTGCTGGTGTTCTTGGTGGAATGTGTTTGATCTATGTATGCATACTTGGAAGCATGTTCCTTCTTATGGCTGGAAATGTGATCATTGCTATAGTCGTAGCCATCAAGCTATACTCCAAGGCAAATGAAGCTGGAGTAAATGATAAGTTGCTACCATTCCTAATCGCAGTGATCATTTGTGGTGTGATCGGATTCATTTCGACATACTTCTCGCTCATTGCCATCATCATCAACATCGTTATCTTCTTCATTGCAAGAGGAAAGATCGATGAATGGAAAGCACAGAAGGCGGCTGCTCCTCCAAGGCACAATCCTGCAGCACCACCGCCTTATGGTCAGCCAGGGGCACAGTACTCACCACCGCCTCCAAATAGGCCTCCACCACCAAGGTGAGTTGGATAAATAGCCAATGTGGCCCATATTCAATGGGCCACTTTTTTCTTTACATGTTGAACAGGTCTTCACCAGTCTGAGGCTGGGTCTCCGGTGTACCTTCTTCCAGCTCACCTACCTGTGGTATTCACTCTTCAGGTGAAGCCTCAGGCTGGATCTGGTCCATGCATGTACGCTATACCCCCTATTAACAAAAAACAACCACATCCAGAATTTGACAACTTAAGTTCGATCGCACGTTAACTTTAGGGTACGCCTAACTTTGAGATCATAATGAATCAATATTTCAAGGTGGGCACCACCGACCAAAATATAAATCCTAAAGATATTCAATAAACCTCATATACTAACTGAGGGGATGGTCAAGTATGAGTCTGAACCGGACCTTGATGCTATCGGCAGCGATGCTGCTGCTTCTCATGATGCTCCTCGCCTGCCTACCATGCGAGGCAGCACCCGCACCATCAACGGGTCCCAATGCCTACTTCACTTACTCTCCGAGCTACCCGTACATTGGAGATAACATCACATTCGATGCATCCAGGTCCACTGGGAGCAACCTCAACTACAGCTGGGATTTCGGTGACGGGACAGCCGGGCATGGTATGATCACGAACCACACCTACAACACATATGGTACATACACCGTCACATTGATGGTCATGGACGATACAGGTGCCTGGTCATTATCCACGGCCAGCGTCTATGTCGATGAACCCATGCCAGCATTCTTTTGGGGAATGATGATAGGGATATTCGTTCTGGAGTTCGCTGTCATCGGATGTATGATGATGTTCCCCATCGTTGCCATAATCACAGGTGCAATAGTGGCATACCAGATCTATAAGAGATCAAAGGAAGCGAACCTCTCGAGCGAGGCCACACCTTACCTCATCGGCGTCCTGGTCACCACCATCATTGGAGCGATGATCCCCTACTTCGGGTTCCTTGCCATCATCATCAACATCGTCATCTTCGTCATATTCAAAGGCAAGCTGAAGGAATGGAAGGAGCATGGTCCTCCCAGAAGGATACAGCCCCCTTCAGCCTACGGCCAGCGTGGCAACTACTACGGTCGTAACTACTACCAACCACCGCCGCGAAATTACCAGCGTAGGCCACCGGAGTATCCTCGACCTTAAAGCTGTTCCAGCGCGTCCATGACGCTTGCTCTAACAGCCTCGTCGGTGAAGACCGGGAGGTTCCCTGGTACCTTTACAACAGGAACTCCCTTCTCCTTGAGGAACGCCAGTGCTGGGACCGCCTTGTCCTGGAACTCCTGGAGCCTTGACCTGATCTTCTCCTCTGAATCGTCGGAGCGCAGGATGACGGCTGTGCCACACTCGGTGCACAACTTTCCATCCTTTGGAGGCTTGAACTCCATGTGGAAGACCTTCTGGCAGTTAGGGCAGATCCTTCTGCCGATGGTCCTTGCGACGATCGCTTCGTCCTCGTTGTCCACTAGGACGATGGCATCGAGCTTCGTCCCCTTGGACGCTACGAGGTCAACGAGGAACTGGGACTGGTCCCTGGTCCTTGGGTAACCATCGAGCACCATGCCCTTGAACCCAGACTTAGCAAAGAACGATTCGAACAGGGCGTTGGTGATGGAGTCTGGAACGAACTTGCCGGACTCGATGAAGTACTTGGCCTTTAGACCGAGAAGCACAGCGTCCTTGTCCTTTCCTGTAATGAGATCTCCAAGCTTCTCGACAAGCTGCTCGTCCGGAAGGAACTCACCGGCACCCTCGTCGTAGAAGACACCCATGTCACCCTCGTAACCGATAGCGTTGAACTGCCCAAGATACTCTCGGAAGATGTTCCCGGTGGACAGCTGCTCCAGTCCGAACTCGGCAACCAGAACATCGATGCGCGGCTGCTTTCCAGCACCGCTCTTTCCCATAACCAACAGATTGTCAACTTCTCCTTTGATAAGTCCCATATTACCACGTCCGAATATGATGGGTGCCCTTAATCCACACCAGCTATATCCTCTATTGCCTTGACCTCTTCGAGATACTCGTCGATGATGGTCCTGGCATTACCTTCTAGAAAGTCGAAACCTCGGGTGAGGTTGCTGAATCGCAAGCGGTAGAGCCGCTTGGCCTTTCCACGATGTCCCTCCTCTACCTCCGCATCCTTTTCCTCGACAAGATAAAGTGAACGTAATCTCGATAGCTGCTTGTAGACCATGTTAGGGTTTGCGTCCAGGTGGACCGCGAGCTCCTCGGTTGGCCACCATTTCTCGGGTCGCGCCAGGAACACGTCGGTCATCAAGCGTCGCTGGACGTCCGCTCCTGGACCATCAGATGAGGAAAGGTATCCCATTGCTGTGAGAACCCTCTCCAATGGATCCTCGATATCAGCTGTGGTCTCGGTGATCACAACATCAAGGTAGGTCTTGTCCGTTCTTGCTGATGCCTCGTCCCCATCATGGTCGGGGACCTTGGCCTGATGGACCTTTCGCGCAGCAACCACATCCTTTCTGTAGTTAGGAAGGATGATATCCGCATGGACCATCGTGAACCTGAAAGCATCCGAGAGGGAACCGTACCTGAACCTGTAGCCTTTCTTGGCCTTGCCACCAGAAGGTATGTTCTCCTCCTGGATGAGGTCAAGGTCGCGGAGCCTGTCCATGTTGTTCTTCAAGGTCACTTTGTTGGTGGACAGGACCTCGACGAGTTCGTCTGCAGTCCAGAATCGCTTCGGTTCTGCAAGGAACCTATCGCACACTAGATCGAGCATGAAAGTTGGATCGGACCCTGGACTTACAGCGCCAGCTCTAACTATGAACTTATGGACAGCTGCTCGTAGAGGGTCCTGTTCTGGTGAGGACGGACGTTCGTGCGTAACACGAAGCGTGAAGGGCATGTACTACACCGATCACTCTGGTGGTGGAAGGTCCTTGGCCAGATACTTCTTGCACTTGTCGCAATACCAGCGCTTGTACTTCTCGATGTACCTAGCGGTCTCACCACAGTCGCACTTGGGCTTTGAGTCATCCTCCTCGGCAGGAGCCTTTTCCTCTGTGGGTGCTTCCTCCTCGGCAGGGGCTTCCTCTTCAGCCTTCTCTTCCTCTGCTGGAGCCTCTTCCTCAGCTGCTTCTTCTGCAGGAGCTTCTTCCTCGGCAGGAGCTTCCTCATCCGCAGGTGCTTCTCCCTGAGGGTCACTACCCGGAGGGTCCGAAGAACCGTCAGGTTCGACAGGATCTGCTGCACCCTCGTCTGGTGGTGGAAGGTCCTTGGCCAGATACTTCTTGCACTTGTCGCAATACCAGAGCTTGTACTTCTCGATCCACCGACCCGTTTCGCCGCAATCGCACTTGGGCTTGTCAGATGCCTCTTCCTCGGCTGGTTCTTCCTCGGCCTTCTCCTCTTCCTCTGCAGGCTTCTCCTCCTCGGCTGGTTCTTCCTCGGCCTTCTCCTCTTCGGCAGGAGCTTCCTCTTCAGCCTTCTCCCCTTCGGCAGGGGCTTCTTCTTCAGCTGCTCCTTCCTCAGGACCTGGCAATCCCTTTGCGAGGTACTTCTTGCACTTGTCGCAGTACCATCGCTTGTATTTCGGAATCCACCTTCCGGTCTCACCACAATCGCATTTAGGTTTGTCAGAAGCCTCTTCTGCAGCAGGTTCTTCCTGAGGGTCACTATCTTGAGGACCACTGTCCGAAAGGACCGAAGGGTCGTCAGACCCTGTGGGTTCCGAAGGATCCGAAGAATCATCAGATTCGATTGGATCCTCGGCCTTCTCCTCTTCCTCTGCAGGCTTCTCCTCCTCCACGGCCTTTTCCTCGGCAGCAGCCTCAACCTTCTCTGGCTTCTTGTCTAATGCTCTCGGTATGAATTCGTAATCCTTGAGCTGGGCGCCACAGCCCTGACAGAAGTTCGAGTTGTCTGACATTTCTGAGCCACAATTTGGACAGAACATATTCTTCCCCCAAGTAGGTCTACCTCAATCTGCGCCCCTCTATTTATGCTTTAACTATAGTATAGGGGAAGTGATACTTTTTCTAGATGGGTCATATGTTTGGCTTCGTACAATATCATTTCTTATCGTCCGGTATCGTACACTGCCATCAACAACAGTAGGGCTACACCCAACCTTCTATCCAATACGCGCTGCTGTCCCTCGAATATCTGAATGGAGAATTCGTTGCCGATGACCCTGAACTTCTCCTGTACCAATGCGACCTTGACATTGCCCATTGTAACGTCCAATGAGTCGGGGATCATACTGCCCATCTTCGAGAACCTTCGCAGCAGTGCCATTAGAATGCTTGACTCTGTGACATATCCCACAAGGACTCCCTGAGCATTGTAGATCTCCCACCTTGTGGAGATGAACGAACTTATGGCATCCCTCTTGAGATACCCAAGGACCTCGCCATTGAGCATGTCCTGGACCAAGAAGGTTCCTGTGATGTCCAAGACCTGCTGCTGCTTCAGAAGGATGAGAGGTCTTGTCATGGCCTCGTCCGCAAATATCTTGATGTCCTCTTTGAGAGTGAACATCTTCATGTAGGAGAAGCCGATGATCGTGTTCTGGGGACCATACACCCGGTACTGGCTTGCAAGTGCGATGATCTTCTTGTCCACCCTGAAATTATTGCCCTGGAATAGGGTCACACCTTGTCCACCCTGCTGCATCGGTTGTTGCGGAGGCATGCCAGGTGCCGGTTGTGCGGCCATAGGCTGTGACTGTGGCTGCTGTGGCTGTGGTGCAGCCTGTCCTGAGGACCAGTTCTGTTCCATCTGAGCCTGCTTCTTCTTGATACCCATTATCATCTTCACCATCAGCAGGATAAGGAGCACGACTATGAGCACTACTACAAGACAACATCCTCCCAGACAGACAAAGAAACCGATCTGACAGAACATCGATGCACTGCTTGAACGGGCCGTATCGACCTGGACCGTCACAGATGCTGAGCTTGTCCCAACGTTCACGACCCAGATGGTGAACGTTCCAAGCCTGTTAGTAGATGGTGTGAACGCCTGGTTTAGTATCACCAACTGTCCTTCCCAGTACTTCACGGCCACCGATCTCATCTCCGTCGTATTAGACGAGGACCCGACCGATGTCCCTGGTGCTAGGATATAGACATTTACAGGATTGTTCGCTGAGACGTTCACATACCATGTCTGGTTCTGGTCCTTGACCGTCACGCTCTGGGCGCTCCCAGATGCAACTGTCAACGTCCGTTCGACCTCGTAATCATAGGTGGCCGCACTCGCAAATGTCACGAACGGGACCACAAGAAGAACTGCTGCGAGTACTAGCAGCAGTACCTTGCTCGTACCCTCCATGGGCACACATAGTGGACAGGGTTAATATTAGTAACGGCACAGGCTGGTTATGAAAGTGATAAATAATCAATCTGCGCTCCCAGGTCTTGATGACAGACAAGTCCGAGCTGCTCCATGACAAGGTCGAGGCTATCGAGGTCACAGGGACAAGGACGGTCTCTGAACTTCTTGAGCTCATGTCCAAGACAGGGTTCCAGGGTAGAAAGCTTGCCAACACCGTTGAGCTTCTTGAGCTGATGATGAAGGACCCAGACGTCACAGTTCTCCTTGGCTACGCAGGCTCCATGTCCACGACCGGCCAGTGGAAGCTTATCACATGGCTCATCGAGAACGGCTACGTAGATGTTCTAATCGGGACCGGAGCGAACCTTTCCGAAGATATCGTCGAGGCCATGGGTCATGCTTACTACCAGGGCTCCGAAGGAGAGGATGATAAGGTCCTTTTCGAGAAGGGTCTCAACAGGTACTACGACGTCTATGGGAAGGAGGACGATTACCTCGAGATGACAGAGCTCATCGCCGAGTTCATACTTACCCTGGACCAGGAGCACAAATATTCCTGGAGGGAGTTCCTCAAGCTCTTTGGCGATTGGTTTGGCGGCAAGGGCATCTACTC